>DATCPD010000223.1:0-3547 GCA_036564325.1 Solirubrobacteraceae bacterium
GGGGGGGACGCCGGCGGAGTCGACGCGGATCACGTTCGTCCGCCGGCCATCCTGGCGGAGCTGGATTGCCTCGTAGTTCCAGAACGCGCCGAGCGTGGCATCGACGCGACCCGAGAGGATCGCGGGCACGAGATCGGCGCCGACGTTGATCTCCTTGACCGAGCTGACCGGCACGCCGGCCTGCGAGAGGATCGTGTCCAGGTAGGCGTGCTGATAGGGGATCCCGGCGTCACCGACGCGCTTGCCTCGCAACGCCTTGGGGCTGGTGATCTTCTTGGCGGCCAGCGACACGATCGAGGTCAGCGGACGTTGGACGATCGCACCCACGGCCACCAGCGGCTCGTTCTTGTCGCGGGCCAGCATCAGCTGCGGCTCATAGGAGATCGCCGCGTCCACCTTGCCGGCGGCGAGCAGCTGCAGCGGCGTCGCCGGATCGCTCGGAACCTCGACGTGGACATCGAGCCCTGCGTTGGCGAAGTCACCCGACGCGAGCGCCTGGTAGAGGCCGACGTGGTCGGCGTTCGGGATCCAGTCGAGCATCAGGCTCAGCGGCTGGTGCGTGCTTGCGGTCAACTGCTCCTTCTTCTCCCCGCAAGCCGCGAGACCGAGGCCCAGCGCCGTGACGGCGGCGATCAGCACGAGAGTTCTTTTCATTGCGAGCGGTCTCCTGTCGGTGGGTGGGCCCATGGCAGCGCTAGTCGCTGGGCGGCGCTGAGCAGCGCGAACAGCGAGATCGCGAACAGGGAAAGAATCACGACCGCGGCGTAGGCGCGCGCGGTCAGTACTTGGGCGATCGACTGCTCGAAAAGGTAGCCCAGGCCGGAGTTCGAGCCGGCCTGCTCGGCCAGCACCGCCCCGATCACCGCCACCACGACCGCGATCTTCGCCCCGGTGAACAGGCCGGGCAGGCTGGCCGGTAGCTCGACGTGCCGGAATGTGCGTAGCCGCGAGGAGTCGAACGTACGCATCAGCTTCAGCAGGTCGGGATCAACCCGCTCGAGCCCAGCGAGCATCGCCACCACGATCGAGAAGAACGAGACGAGCGCGATCACGACCAGCTTCGGGAGGATCCCGTATCCGAGCCAGAGCAGCAGCACGGGCGCGATTATCGGAACCGGAACCGTCTGCGAGGCGAGGACCAGCGGATACAGCGCCCGGCGCAGCGTGGCCGAGAGATGGATCAGGATCGCCAGCACGAAGCCGGCCAGCGCGGCGAGCAGAATCCCCAGCAGCACCTCCTCGGCAGTCACGCGGAAGTTGCTCCACAGCAGCGAGCGGTCGAGGTACATCGACTTCGCGATCGCGTGTGGCGCCGGCAGGATCAGCGGATCGGCGCCCCCGGAGTCGACATACAGCTCCCAGACCCCGATCATCGCGGCCAGCAGCACCAACGCCAGCCAGCGCCTGAGGGCCGCCCTCACGTGCCGACTCCGAGGGCGGTGTAGACCAGTTCGCGGAGCTCGGTCACCGCCGCGTCGGTCCGAGCCCGGGGGCGCGCGAGCGACACCTCGACCTCCGCCACCGTCCGTCCGGGCCGGCCGGACATGACGATCACGCGGTCACCGAGCACCACGGCCTCCTCGACGTCATGGGTCACGAGCACCACCGTGCGCGGCTCGCTGGCCAGCACCTGGGCCAGCCAGCCCTGCATCTCCGCGCGGGTGATCGCGTCGAGCGCCGCAAATGGCTCGTCGAGCGCCAGCACCGGCTTGCCCGCGAGCAGCGAACGCAGAAACGACACGCGCTGGCGCATCCCGCCCGAGAGCTCGGCGGGCCTGGCTCGTTCAAAGCCCCCAAGCCCGAAACGCTGGAGCCATGGTGCGGCGAGCGCGCGGGCCGGAGCCCGACCCATGCCCGCGGCTCGGAGCGCGAGCGCTGCGTTGTCGAGCGCGCTGTACCACGGCAGCAGGAGGTCTCGCTGCGGCATCAGCGCCGCCGGATCGGAGTCGACGGTCCCGTCGTCGGGCGTCTGCAGCCCGCAGATCAGCTCGAGCAGTGTGGTCTTGCCACAGCCGCTGGGTCCGACGACCGTGACCACCTCGTTCGGTCTCGCCCGCAGCGACATCCCCGCCAGGGCCTGCACCGTACCCCGTCTGGTGGCAAAGGCTCGACTCACCAACTCCACCGTCACCCCGCCGGGCCGGTGAAGATCGTGAGGCTCCTTCACGGGAGCCTCGATCATCGCTCTTGTCGCTCCCTCCGCGGGCATTACCCCACAGGTTCGAAGGGTCAGCGCCAGGTCGCGTGCTGCGTGCGTGGGGCGCTATCTCAGCCGGCTTACCCGCCAGCCCCCCTGGTTTCCAGGTGCGCAGGAGATGCTACCGCGCCGACCGGCTTGCGATAACGTGCCGAGCCGATGACCAGCTCGAGTTCGCGCCGCCGGCTGGCGCTGACGGCCACCGCGCTCGCGCTCCTGACCCCTGCTGCGCTTGCGTCCCCGGCGCTCGGCGCCCGCACCTTCAAGCCCCGCATCCGCGGCGCGATGGGGCTGATTCCTCGCCGCGGCAGCCAGGAGGTGGCGGCCTCGCCGAGTATCCCGGTCGTCTATCACGGCGGCTCGGTGATGCGAAACGTCCGGCTGCACACGATTTTCTGGGCGCCGCCGGGCTTCCACTTCACCGGCCCGCCGAGTGCGGGGACGCTGGGCTACAAGGAGATGATCCAGCGGTTCCTGACCGATGTGGCGCACGATTCGGGGAGCTCCACGAACGAGTTCTCGATCCTCAGTCAGTACCACGATGGCTCCGGGCCGGGCCGCTATCAGGTCTCCTACAACCCGGCTGTGGACTCGGTCGATGCCGCCGATCCCTTCCCGGCTCGCTCGAGCCAGTGCTCGTCCCCGAACGGGGTCGCCACGTGTGTCACCGACCTCGAGGTCCAGCAGGAGATCGAGCGGGTGATAGCCCGAGGCGCACCGGGAGGCCGCGGCTTGACCGACATCTGGTTCGTGTTCCTCCCCCCGGCGGTGGACGAGTGCATCTCCGTCGGCTCGTGCGCGACCAACGCGTTCGCCGGTTATCACTCACTGTCGAACCTCGGGCACGGTCCCACGGTTTACGTCCCGGTCCCCGACCCGCTGGTCGAGCTCACTCCGGGGCCGGGGCAGGATCCGCAGGGCAATCCGGAAGCCGAGGCGACGGTCGACACGGTTGCGCACGAGGCCGTCGAGGCGATAACCGACCCGTTCGGCACCGGTTGGATGGATCCGAACGGGTTCGAGGTCGCCGACAAGTGCGAGAACACTCCCGAGACGGCGGCACCGCTCGGTTTTGCCGCCAACGGCTCACCCTTCAACCAGGTCATCAACGGTCACCAGTACCTGCTCCAGGCGATGTGGTCCAATCCCGATCTCGGTTGCGTCCAAGGCTCGACCAATACGAGCTCACCGCTGCCGCTCTCGACGGTCGACCTGCGCCAGTACAGCTCCTCTGTCAGCGGCAGCCTCGGCTCCGGCACGCGCGGCGTCCGGGTCGCGGTTGTGCTCTTTCGGGCCGGCAAGCAGGTCGCCTCAGCCTCCTCGCGCACCCGGGCCGGGGGAGCCTGGGGG
>DATCPD010000256.1:0-11254 GCA_036564325.1 Solirubrobacteraceae bacterium
CACTGGCACCGTGCTCGCCCCGAGCCGCGCCACCGGCTGGGCCACGGGGCCGGAGGTGGCCGGAACGGACGGTGGGGGTGCTGCCTGGCGGCCGAGCTGGCTGAGCCGCGCCTCGAGCTGCTGGACGCGCTGAGCGGCTTCGTAGGCCTGCTCGCGCAACGACGAGGTCTCCCTCGCCTGCGCGAAGTACAGGAGGACGAGGATGGCCAGGCCGATGATCGAGGCAAAGCCGGCGTCTGCACCAACCGAGTTGATGAAGTGCGAGACGGAGAAGGCGAATGGAATAGGCCCCATGACGTCGCGCGCAGTCTACGTGGCGATCCGGGCGCCTGACCCGTCGGTCGGCATTGCACGCAGCCCGGCCAGCCTGGAGACATGCTCAGCGAGGCCGGCTGCGTCACCTTCCAGGACCAGCAGGTTGATCTGCGAGAACGTGCCCTCGACCCACGCGGGGTCGAGCGCCTCCCGGTCCGCGCGCAGGATCTTCTGCGCCGGTGTGGGCTGCGGGCGCTCGTAGGGATTGAACAGGTCCTCGTGGAACTTCTCTCCGGGCCGAGCCCCGACGATCTCGATCGCGATGTCCTTGTCGGGCTCGAACCCGGACAGGGTGATCATCGTCCGGGCCAGGTCGACGATCTTGACCGCGTCGCCCATCTCCAGCACGAACACCTCACCGCTTCCCTCGCTGAGCGAACCGGCCCGGATGATCAGCTGGACGGCCTCCGGAATGGTCATGAAGTACCGGCTCATCCGCGGGTCGGTGACCGTCACCGGACCCCCGGCCGCGATCTGGCGGCGGAAGATCGGGACCACCGAGCCCGACGAGGCGAGGACGTTGCCGAAGCGGACGGTCGCGTACCGGGTCCCGGGATGGCGGGTCGCGGCGGCCTCCACGGCCCACTCGGCCAGCGCCTTGGAGGCGCCCATCACGGTGGCGGGCTTGACCGCCTTGTCGGTCGAGACCAGGACGAACATCCCGACGCCGGTCTCCCCGGCGATCCGGGCCACGAGCCGCGTGGCCAGGGCGTTGTTGCGGACCGCCTCGACGGGATTGAGCTCCATCATCATCACGTGCTTGTAGGCAGCGGCGTGGAACACGACGGCGGGCCGGTGCTCGCCCATCACCTCCCGCATCCGCTCCTCCTCCTTGCAGTCGGCGAGGACCGGGATCGCCGTGCGAACGTGCCGATCCTCCTCCAGCTCACGGACGATCTCGAACAGGTTATCCTCCGCGTGGTCCACGAGCACCAGCCGCCGGGGGCCGACCCGCGCGATCTGCCGGCACAGCTCGCCCCCGATCGATCCACCGGCGCCGGTGACCATCACGACCTGGCCGGCCAGGTAGGACCCGACCCGCTCAAGCTCCATCCGAACCGGCTCGCGGCCGAGGATGTCCTCGACCCGCACCTCGCGCAGCTGGCGGGTCACGCGCAGGGCGCCCGAGCCATCTCGGAGGAGCTCGAACACCGTCGGCGTGGTTCTTACCGGGATGCCGCGGGTCCGGCAGGCCATCACCACGCGCCCGCGCAACGTGCCCGGTGCGGAGGGAATCGCAATCACCACCTCGTCGGGTTCAACCTCGTCGAGGATCCGCGTCAGATCCTCCGAGGAGGTCGTGCCGAGCACCTTCAGCCCGTGCTCGTCCTTGGTCCCCTGCTTGCGGGGGTCGTCGTCGACGAACCCGACCGGGCGCAGGCCCAGCTTCGGGTTGCGAATCAGTTCGCGCACGACCAGGCGGCCCCCGTCGCCGCCCCCGACGACGAGCACGTCGCGTGCGCCCTTGGCCGCGCGGAAGCTCGTGACCCGGCCCTCGACGACGAGGTGCACGAGGAACCGCGCGCCGACGAGCAGCGCCAGGGTCAGCAGGAGGAACAGCGCGATCACGCTGGCCGGCAGCGTCACCGCGCTGGACTGCAGATGGAAGGTGGTCTCAACCGGATGCGCCAGCGCGATCGCCCCGACGATGACCAGCGTCGCCAGGACCACGCCCTTGACCACGGCCTCGTAGTCACGCTGGCCGACATAGGTCCAAAGTCGCTGGTACAGGCCGAATCCGGCGAGCACGACCAGCGAGACCGCCACGACCCAGAGGATCGTCGTCTCAAACAGGTGCTCGTACTTTTCCGGCACGGCGCCGTCGAACCTCAGCCGAAAGGCGAGGAAGTAAGCGAGCGCGACCAGCACGCCATCCACCAGCAGCTGGGGCAGCGAATGGCGGTGAACGGGGAAGGCCGCGGATCTGATCCGCCGGCGCATGCAGGCGAAATTCTAATCGGGCGGCCGGGTTATCTGGCTAAGGCCGCGTTAGCGCCCCCGCCGCGAGCGCGCGCGGACCGCGTCAGCGGGCGGGCGCCCGTGCCTGCAGGAGCAGGTCGACGAGCACGGCCGGGTCACGACGGATCCGCGCTGGCGGGCCCCCGGCGGGGCGCTGGCGCTTGACCAACGGGACGCCGGCTACCGTCTCCAGCCGCTTCAGCCGACCCTCTGCGATCAGCTGCTCGTCGACGGCTCCGACGCGCCCTTCGAACATCGTGAACACCGGCGTCCCGAGGGCCACGGCCTCACGATTCATCGTTCCGCCGGCCGAAACCACGAGGTCTGCGTAGGCGATCAGCGATTGCGCATCGATCGCCCGGTCGGGCACGATCCATGCGTTCGCCCGCGCAAGCTCCGCGCGCTGCTCCGCCGTGCGGGGCAGGACTACCGTCTGCGTGTCCCGGAGCCGATCGAGAACCGCGCCGAACAGATCGTTCTCGAAGCGGTGGTAGAGCGAGACAACGGGTGGCGTGCGAACCACGGCGATCGCCCGCTCGGCATCGAGCCCGAGCTCGGCCAGAACGCCGGGCTGCGGCTCGAAGTCGGACAGGTAGTACTCCTCCTTTAGGCCCGCGTAGGCGTGGATCTTGCCGCGCGCCCCGTAGCGGTACAGGCGCTGTGGGGGAATCGCCTCCGGGACCACCACCGCGGCGGCGAGCCGGCAGTTGACGTTGTGCTGGACGGTCGCCCACTCGTAGTCGAAGGTGGTGGCGGCCGGGATCCGCAACAGCGCGGCCGCGACGGTTATGTCGTTGGAGCCGTGGCCGAGCGCCAGATCAAAGTGCCGCCCGCGCGCCCATCGCACGAGCTCGAGCGAGCGTGCGGCGAGGCCGAGCGCCTTGCCCGTGAGGCTGCCGCCGCGGTGGCGGCCGATCGCCGTGTGCTCGATCCCGAAGCGCTCGCACAGACCCAGCGTCTGCGCAAAGTCACGCGCCGTCACCTCAACGGTGTGCCCGCGTGCCTTCAGGACCGCGATCACGGGCCGCATCACCAGCACATGCGGCGAGTTGGTGAGGTCGATCCAGACCTTCACGAGCCGCTGAACGCCGCCAGCGCAGCGACAACCTCATCAATCTGGGCGTCTCCGAGCACCGGGCTCATCGGCAGCGCGAGGTTGGTCCGGGCAAGCTCGTCCGTTCCCGGGAGCTCAAGCCCGGAAGACACGTAGGGCACCATCGCCGGTTGGCGGTGCAGCGGCGTCCGGTAATAGGCGCGAGCCTGGATTCCGGCCTCCCCGAGCGCGGCCCGCAGTGCATCGGCGCGCGGATGCCTGACCACGTAGAGGTGCCAGGCCGGCTCGGCCCCCGCCGGGATCACCGGCAGCCCGACAAAGTCACCGGCCCCCGCCTGTGCGTACCCACGCGCCGCGGCGCGGCGCCCGTCCGACCAGCCGTCCAGCCGGGGCAGCAGGACGCGCAGGATCGCGGCCTGCAACTCGTCGAGCCGCGAGTTGTAGCCCACGTAGTCGAACGTGACCTTGTCGCGCGATCCGTGGAAGCGCAGTGCCCGCGCGTAGTCCGCCACGTCGGCATCGTCGGTGGCGATCGCGCCGCCATCGCCAAAGCAGCCGAGGTTCTTCGAGGGGTAGAACGAGAACGTGGCGGCGTCGCCGAGCGCTCCGGCGCGCCGGCCGTTCCAGCTCGCGCCCGCAGCCTGGGCGGCGTCCTCCAGCACCGGCACTCCCAGCTCCCGGATCTCCGCGGTCGGGGTGGGGCAGCCAAACAGATCAACTGTGATGATCGCGCGGATGCGCTCGGTCATCGCCGCGCGCACGGTCTCCGCCGTGACGTTCCCGGTCGCCGGATCGATATCGCAGAACACCGGGCGCGCGCCGGCGCTCACCACTGCTTCGGCGCTGGCGTAGAACGTGAACGACGGGACCAGCACCTCGTCCCCCGGCCGGACGCCGAGGGCGCGGAGGGCGATCGTGATCGCATCGGTTCCGTTGGCCACGCCAACGACGTGGCCCACCCCCAGATAATCGGCAAATTCACGCTCGAATGCCGCCACCTCGGGGCCGAGAATGAACGTTCCACGGTCGATGATCCGCGTCACACGCTCCGTTATCTCGGCCCGCAGCGGGGCCAGCGGCGCCTCGGTGTCGAACAGGGGAACCGGCATCCGGCGTACAACCCTATCCACCCGGACCGCCGCCAAAGGGGTAGCGGAGAACTGGCTCGCTACGCTAGGCCGCGCGTGAATCTGGTTATCGCCTCCGTAACCGAGCAGCTGGCCAACAGCGCCACCAACGTGGTGCACGATCTCGGCCTGGCCGGGATCTTCATGCTGATGCTGCTCGAGAGCGCGTGCATTCCGATCCCCTCCGAGGCGACGATGCTGTTCGCCGGTTTCAACGTCGCAAACGGGCACTACAGCCTGGTCGCGATCACCGTGGCCGGCGTGGCCGGCAACCTCGTCGGTTCATGGCTGGCCTACGGCGTCGGCTATTACGGACGACTCGAGCTGCTGGAGAAACACGGCCGCTGGCTGCACATCTCACCTCGACAACTGGCTCGCGCCGATCGATGGTTCACGCGCTACGGCGCGGTCACCGTGCTGGGCACGCGCGTGCTGCCGCTGGTCCGGACGTTCATCTCGCTCCCAGCCGGGGTCGCGCGGATGCCGTTCTGGCGCTTCAGCGTCCTCACGCTGGTCGGCTGCATCCCATGGGTGCTGGCGCTCGGCATCATCGGCGACCTGGCGAAGGCGAACTGGAAGACCTGGAAGCACAACCTCCAGTACCTCGACTACGTCGCCCTCGCCTTGCTCGTCGCGGCCATCGTCTATGTGGTCATTCGGCGGATGCGCGGCGGCGAGAACGAGTCGTCCGCCGATGTCATCCCGGATTAGTTGGTCTCGGTGGGGCCCACTAGCGCAGGGCCCGAGGCGCTCTCACTCGGCCAGGCGCTGGCGCTCGGGGCTCTGCACGGACCGGCAGAGCTGCTGCCGATCTCCTCCTCCGGCCACGTCGCGCTCGTGCCCTGGCTTCTCGGCTGGCGCTATCAGGAGCTCGACGACGAGTTGCGCAAGTCGTTCGAGGTTGCGCTTCACGCAGGCACCGCCGCCGCACTGCTGATCACTCTCCGCCAGGAGGTGAGAGATGTGCTCCGCACGATGAGGCCGCATCAGCTCTCGCTGATCGCGATCTCCTTCGCCCCCGCCGCGCTCGTGGGCTACAAGCTCGAGCGGCCGATCGAGTCGCGGCTTGGGAAGCCGGAAACCATCGCCGCGGGCCTGATCATCGGCTCTGTGGTGATGGCATGGGCCGACCGCGCGCCGCAGCGACGAGGTCACGACGAAGCCGGGGTCCTCGACGCGCTCGCGCTCGGCATCGCCCAGGCCTGCGCGCTGATGCCCGGCGTGTCCCGTAACGGCGCGACGCTCGCCGCCGCACGCCTCAGGGGTTTCACCCGGGAGGACGCGAACGTTCTCTCGCGCCACTCCGCGCTGCCGATCATCGCCGGGGCCACGGTGCTGAAGACGGTGAGACTTCGCCGCCGCGGCCTCTCCCCCGGCACGGCGGGGCCGCTCCTGGCCGGAGCCACGGCGTCGTTCGCCTCCACCCTGGCCTGCACGTGGCTGATCCGGCAGGTCGAGCGGGACCGCTCGCTGCTGCCCTACGCGGCCTATCGGATCGTGCTCGCCTGCGCGGTTCTGCAGCGCCTGCGGCAGTCCGGCCGATCGGGGAGAATGGGCTAGTGAGCGCCTACGCGTCAGCCGGGGTCGACACCAGCCAGGCTGATCTCGGCGTAGATGCGCTCGTCGATGTGCTCAAGGGGATCGACCCCGGCCGGTCGCCACTGGCCGTCCCCCTGCCCGGGCACTATGCGAGCGTGCTGCGCATCGCCCCGGGGCTGGGAATCGCCCTGGCCACGGACAGCGTCGGTTCGAAGGTGATCATCGCCGAAGCCCTCCGGCGCTTCGACACGATCGGGATCGACTGCGTCGCGATGAACGTCAACGACCTGATCTGCGTCGGCGCGGAGCCGCTCGCGCTGCTCGACTACGTCGCAGTCGAGCGCGCCGATCCGGGTCAGCTCAGGGAGCTCGCGCTCGGCCTGCGCGCCGGTGCCGAGCTGGCCGGCATCGAGATCCCCGGTGGGGAGGTGTGTCAGCTCCCCGAGGTGATCCGAGGACATCCCTCGCCCTACGGCTTCGACCTGGTTGGCTCGGCCTTCGGGACGGTTGCGCTCGATCGCATTCTCGACGGCTCCGCCTGTGCACCCGGTGATGCGCTGATCGGCCTGCCGGCCTCAGGCGTGCACTCCAACGGCCTGACGCTGGCCCGGCGGGCGCTGCTCGACGGCGGTGGACTGACCATCGACGATCGCCCCGAGGAGCTCGGCGGCGTCAGTGTCGGGCAGGCCCTGCTGGAGCCGACGGTGATCTACGTCAGGGCGGTGCTCGAGCTGCTCCGCAGCGAGATTCCGGTGCACGGGTTGGCCCACATCACCGGCGGCGGGGTGCTGAACCTGCTGCGCCTGGGCCGTGGCGTGGGATACGAGATCGACTCGCCGCTGCCGGTTCCGCCGATCTTCTCGCTGATCGCCGAACGCGGGTCGGTCCCGCCGGCCGAGATGTGGGAGGTCTTCAACATGGGCTGCGGCTTCTGCGTGATGCTCGGCCAGGAGCATGCGGGGGATGCGGTGTCACTGTTGGCGTCCCACCACCCGGGGACCGAGGTGATCGGCCGCCTGACCGCCCGCGAGGACGAGGTCAGCGTGCTTCCTGCGGGATTGACCGGTGGGGCGGCGGGGTTGAAGCAGCACGGCTGACGGTTTCGGGGCGGCCGTGGGTCCGGGTCAGCGTACAAGCGGCCAGCACCAGCAGCGACACGTCGGCCGCGACGCGGAAGCGGCCGATGCCCCAGCCGAGGGCGCTGACCATCACCACCATGGCGATCGGCGAGAGCAGGATCCAGCGTGGCAGCCGCACGGCGCGGAAGCCGAGCGCCGCGAGGACCAGGATCGGATAGAAGAACGCCAGCCCGGCGATGTCGACCCACCGGCGCCGGAGCTCGCGGTTGCCCTGGCGCAGCGGCTGAAACAGATCGAACGTGCGCAGGACGCGCACCGCTGCGATCAGCGGCAGCCGGCCGAGGTGGTCGCCCGCATAGCTGAACGCCGCCCCGGTCGAGGCGTCGCCGTGAAGCAGTTCGCTGCGGGTGCGAGCCCGGGCCAGGCAGCCGAGACTCCACCAGCCGATGTCGTGTCCGTAGTAGGTGTCCCGGCAGTTGGCGCCGGCAATCAGCGTGTTGGCGTCGGCGGCCAGCGACGGGTGATCGAACACGACCGCGTTGCGAACCACCCAGGGCGTGATCAGGACGACGGCGGCCGCAGTGCTCGCCAGCAGCCGTGCTCCCCGACGCTGCGGGGCCGCAAGCCACGCGGCCGGCCAGGCCAGCAGGGGGATCAGCAGCAGTCCCTCGCCTCGCGTCAGCGTGGCCAGGCCGATCAGGGCCCCCAGCGCGGCGCAGTCGCGAGTCCGCGCGGTCCTCACCGCGCGGCGCCAGCAGGAGCGCGGCGGCGCTCAGCAGCACGAACAGCGGCTCGCTCATCACAAGTCCGTCGGCGGTGACCAGCGGCGGATAGACGGCGGCCATCGCCCCGGCGATGATCCCGGCCCGGGGGCCACCCGCGCGCGAGGAGAGCTGCGCGATCAGCACCACCGCGAGCGATCCGAGCGCGCAGCCCACGATCCGATGGGCCAGGAGCGACTCGCCTCCGAACAGCGAGCTGACCGACAGCACCAGTGGGAACAACGGCGGGTGCTCGGCGGTCACGTACGCATGACCGAAGATTCCCCGGTAGAGGAAATGGCCGTGGACGATCAGGTTCGCAGCGCTGTGGTAGAAGCCCGCGTCGCCGCCGACGCCGACGGGAGACGGGGCGATCACGAGCACGTAGAACAGGCGTACCGCCAACGCGGCCGCGCCCAGCATCAGGAGACTGCGGCCCCTCAGGCCGGAGACCACAGTTCTCCGCTGCCTACGCGCTCAGACTGCAACCTCCACTCGCTGGCGAGGCGCCACAGCTCGGCGGGGGCGCGGGGGCCGGGCAGCGCGCAGACCGCCGCGACCTCGGCCGTGGCCATCGAACCGAACGTCCTCAGCGCCGCCTCGATGCCAGGAGGCGGATCGGCCGATGGCTCCGCCCCGGCCGCGAGCGCGGCCCGCTCGAGGTCCTCGTAGGCCGCGTACCCGTACACGCCGTGGACCGCGCCGTCCGGCGCCCGGAACTCCAGAGACGGCAGCTGCACACGGTCGCTGCCGGGCGCGTAATGCTGCGGGGCGACCGCGGAGGCACGCTCCAGGTCGGCGCCGAAGGACTCGAGGCTGGCGTGAGAGGAGAGGTCGATCCGGAAGCGCTCGACGTCGAGGCCCGGGACCGCCCGGGCCTCCTCGACCAGGGCCTCGGCCCCGTCGAGCTTCCGGCGGCGACATTGCAGGCCCTCGCGCACGCGCCGCAGGTAGGCCGCGGGGTCCCCCTGCTCGGCCGCCGCCTTGACGGCGATGCACGCGGGGAATGAGCTGGCCGGCGGCCCTTCCAGCCACAGGCGCGGGTCGACCGGCATGCCGCTGCGCGCCCCTACCTCGAGCAGCTCCCCGACCAGCGCCCGAGGGTCGGCGAATTCACGCGCCATGCCGCACATGACGTACGTGAACCGTAGGCTCTGCCCGAAGACGCACAGGAGCTTGCGCAGCGAGGGCTCGAGCGCCCAGGACCAAGGGCAGGCCGGATCGGTGTAGTAGAAGACGTGGATGACGGGCATGTACCGCAAAATAGAGGGCGTATAGATGAGCACGATCCTCGGCACGACGCTCAGCGGGCGCTACCGGTTGGAGGCGCGGATCGGCGCGGGCGGGATGTCCACGGTCTATCGCGCCCTGGATGAGACGCTCCAGCGCCAGGTCGCGATCAAGCTGATGAACCGCGAGGTGGCGACCGACTCCGACCAGCTCGAGCGTTTCCGCCGCGAGGCCCGCGCCGTCGCACAGCTCTCCCACCCCCACATCGTCGGCGTGATCGATGCCGGCGAGGATGCCGGCCGGCCCTACATCGTGTTCGAGTACGTCGAGGGCGAAACGCTCAAGGAGCGAATCCGCCGGCTGGGCAGGCTGCCCATCAGCGAGGCGGTGGCCTATGCGATCGAGATCGCCCGGGCGCTCGGCGTCGCCCACGCGCGTCACATCGTGCACAGGGACGTCAAGCCGCAGAACGTGATGATCGACGAGGAGGGCTCGGCCAAGATCACCGACTTCGGCATCGCCCGTACGCTGGACGAGGAGGGGCTGACCGCCGACGGCCGCGTGCTCGGCACCACCGATTACGTCTCACCCGAACAGGCGCTGGGGCAGCATGTGACCGGTCAATCCGACCTGTACGCGCTCGGCGTCGTGCTCTACGAGATGCTGACCGGGGAGGTCCCGTTCAAGGGCGAGAGCCAGGTCGCCGTGGCGATGAAGCACGTACGGGAAATGCTTCCCGACGTGCAGGCCAAGCGACCGGAGGTGTCAGCCGCGCTGGCTGCCGTCGTCGACAACGCGACGGCCAAGCGCCAAGAGGACCGGTACGCCGACGATGCCGAGCTGATCGCCGACCTGGAGGATGTGCTGGCGATCGAGACGGCGCGGGCGGGGAGCGCCACCGGTGAGGTCACGACCGTGCTGCGAACGCTCCCCTCGGGTAAGCAGAGCCGGGTTCCGTTCGGGATCCGTCACCGCATGCGGATGCTCCTGGCCGGGCTCCTGGTGCTCGCGCTGGCGGGCGGAGCAGCGGTGTGGCTCGGCACCCAGGCCCACCACGGAACCGGGAAGCTGTCGGCGCCGCCTCCCTCGACGGCGCCGACCCAGGTGCGGTTGCCCGGCGCGCAGGGGTTCAACCCGCTCGGGGACCCGAAGAGCGAGCATCCCGACCCGGGACTGGCGATCGACAACGATCCGAACACGGCCTGGCTGACCCAGCACTACTACGGCGGGAACCTCGGCAAGGCGGGGGTGGGCCTGTACATCGACGCCCGGCCGGGCACCGCGGCGCGCGTGTTGGAGGTGCGGACCAAGACCCCAGGCTGGAGTGCGACGATCTACGCCCGCACCAGCCTGCCGCCGATGACATGGCCCGACCCCGGTTGGCAGCGCGTCGGCGCTGCCAACAGCGTGAAGGCCACGCAATCGATCCCCCTGACCACCGGCGGCAAGCGCTTCAGCTTCTTCCTGGTCTGGATCACCAGCCTGGGCGGCCACGATCAGCTCGCGCTGAACGAGGTCACGCTCTACAGGTAGTTCACAGTTGTAGTTCCTGAGCGGGTTGGTATTCCGATCCGTGGCCCAGCGAGTGGGGGTCGGTATCGCGGCGAGGGTGAGGCGCGGCTGCTGGACCGTTCTCACGCCTGACGGGATCCCGCTGGGCTCGGGATCGGCAAGCCGCCTGACGTGGTGGCTCTCGCTCCCGCATACCTCCCTTTCCGCGGGTCTCGCGGGTGATATTGCCCCCCTGGGGTGTGGGCTTGTGTGGTCATGTGTTGGTGTATGCGGTGTGGGGGACACCTAGGAGGTTCAGCAGTTGGGCTTGTAGGGGGTTGAGTTTGGGTTCGAAGGTCTGCAGGGGTTGGTGGTTGTGGGTGAGGTGGTGGCGTTGGAGGGGGGCGAGGTGGTCGAGGATGCGGGTGGCGGTCGGGGTGGTGCAGGAGCGGTCTTCTGGGTAGAGCGGCAGTTCGGTGATTTGGTGGTCGCTCATCGCGGTGCGGAGTTCGCGTTCGATGAGGCAGCAGCAGAGCAGGGCGATGAAGTGGCAGGCGAACAGCGCTTCGATGCGGCTGGGGCTTTTGAGCGTGACGGGGGCGGCGTCGTGGACGGTTTTGAGTTGGTGGTGGCGTTTCTCGAGGTTCGGCTGGTAGCGGTAGGCGTTCAGCAGTTCGGCGTCGGTGAGTGTTCGGTCGT
>DATCPD010000013.1:0-8233 GCA_036564325.1 Solirubrobacteraceae bacterium
CCCCGGAGCCAGCCCTTGACCGAGGTGCGCTCGCATCGCACGCTGGGCCGCCGCCCGGTCGCGCCGGCTGACGGCATCGAGGACCGCCCGCGGGCCGGCGGCGAGGGGCGCGCGGTAGCCGCCCTGGCCGCCCGGGGGCGCCTCCGGCCGGGTGTCGGTCAACGCATCGGCGAGCGAGTCGTACACGACGACCAGGAGCTCGTTGTCAGCGGCGGCGATCACCGCGCGCAGGAACCGGAGCTCCGCCGCGGCCTGGGCGCGAGCCTCGCCCTGGGCCTCGTCGTGCTGAGCGACCGCGGAACCCAGCGGGTCCAGATCCGCCGTGCGACCGCGGGCCGCGGCCAGCCCGGCTGCGGCGATGAGGAGTTCGTCGCGCAACTCCGTGACCCTCGCCGGGTCGACCGGCCTCGAGCGGACGAACTGCCGGATGGCTTCGTGCACGATGCTCTGGTCGACCGCCGCGACCTTGATCCGGCTCCCGGCCCGGACGTCGAGCAGGCCCCGCGCCCTCAGGTCGCGGACCGCCTCGCGAATGACGGTCCGCGAGACGCCGAACTGCTCACCGAGCTCTCGCTCCGAGGGCAGCGAGTCTCCGGGTGCCAGCCGCTCGCTGAGAATCGTGTCGAGGATCCCGGCGGCGACACGGTCCGAGAGCCGCGCCTGCCGCGGCAGGGCACGAAGGCCCGGGGTTATCGGAGTGTTATTAGACACGATGCTGTATGACCGGATCCTAGAGACTCCTTCGGTGGCGTCCCGCTGATGATCCCTGATCGAGTTCGCGAGCGCGACTTAATCGGCTACGGACGTACGCCGCCGAGGTTCTCCTGGCCGCAGGACGCTCGAGTCGTGGTGAACGTCGTCCTCGTCTACGAGGAGGGCTCTGAGTACTCGGTGCTGTGGGGGGACGATCGCAATGACGGCTGGGGCGAGTACGCCGAACCGGGGGTGCAGCCTCCGCAGCGGGACAAGGGCACGGAGGCCCACTACGAGTACGGGAGCCGCGCCGGCGTTTGGCGATTGGCCCGCATCGCCGACCAGGCTGGGATCCCGGTCACGGTCTCGGGCACCGCGGTGGCGCTCGAGCTCAACCCGGCAGTCGCCGATTGGATGCGCGAACGCGGCCACGATCTCCTCGGTCACGGGTGGCGCTGGATCGAGGCGTGGACGCTGTCTCGTGAGCAGGAGCGCGAGCAGATACGCAAGGCGGTGTCGACGTACGAGCGCGTGCTGGGCAGCGGTCCTCTGGGCTGGAACTGCCGCGGGTGGCCGAGCGAGAACACGCGGGAGCTGTTGATCGAAGCGGGCGGCTTCCTCTACGACTCCGATGCATCAGCCGATGACGTGCCCTACTACGAGACGTGCGGTGATCAGCCGTTCCTGGTCGTGCCGTACACCAAGACCTACAACGACTCGCGCTACCTGATGAATCCAGGGTTCGCGAGCCCGCGGGACTTCCTCGACACGCTGATCATGGGCCTCGACGAGCTCACGCGCGAGCGTGAGGAACGATGCACGATGATGACGGCGGTGTTCCACGCCCGGTGGTCGGGCCAGGCCGCTCGGGCGACTGTCCTACGCCAGTTTCTGGAGCACGCGCTTGCTCAGCCCGGGGTTCGGTTCGTCCGCCGGGACGACATCGCCCGATGGTGGCTCGAGCACTTTCCCCCGCGATGACGAACCGCGCAGAAGCTCCCCCGATCGCGCTGTTCAGCGCCTGCCTACCCGGATGGAGCGCGAGTCAGGTGATCGAGGTCGCGCTCTCGCTCGGCTTCCCGGCGGTGGAATGGGGCTGCGGACCCGGGCACGCGATCGAGCGCCCGGAACGCGGAGCCGAGCTGGGGCAGTTGTGTGAGCGGGCCGGCCTGCGAAGCGGCGGACTGTCCGTCCAGGATCCCGAGGTCACGCTCGCCACGCCGCGCACCGCCGCACCTCATGTGGCGCTGGCGGTGGCGCTAGGGGCGCCGCATGTGAGGCTGCTGGCGCCGCCGTACCGGGGCGGATCGTTGCAACGCGAGCAGCAGCGCGTCCGCAGCGGGCTTGACTTCCTGGTTGATCTCGCTGCTCCCTCGGGGATCGCGGTACTCGTCGAGACGTCGCCGATGACGCTCGCTCCGGCGCCGGAATTCGCAGCCGCGCTGGTCGAACAGCACCCACCGGAACACGCCGGAGTGCTGTACGACCCAGGGAACATGGCGGTCGAAGGCCATCTCACCCCGGCGCTGGCGATCGCCCGCCTCGGTGGCTACCTCCGTCATGTGCACGTCAAGAACATCGCCTGGTCCCACCGCGGTGAGGCCTGGCGCTGGCGCCATGCCAGCCTGGCCAACGGGATGCTCGACTGGCGGGCGATCCTCGATCGCCTTGCCCTCGCCGGCTACGAGGGCACTTTCTCGATCGACCACCTCGGCGGCGCGGCAACCCGCGCCCGCCTGAGCGCTGAGAGCTCGTACCTGCGGGCGCTGATGGCCGACGCGTTCACACCGGCTGAGGCTCGGATCGGGTCGGCCGATGGCGACGGGAAGGGGGGAGTCAGATCATCAGTCGACGCCTGAGCGGCCGCGCGGCGATCGTTACCGGGTCGGCATCCGGGATCGGACGGGCCGTGGCGATCCGGCTCGCGGCCGAGGGTGCGTCGGTGGTCGTGTCCGATGTGCGCGGTGACCCGCGTGAAGGCGGCGAGAGTACCGAGAGCGTGATCGCCGGCGCCGGCGGCACGTGCGCGCGAATCGACGCCGACGCCTCCCGCTGGGAGGACATCAACGCTCTGGTCTCGGCGACCGTGAAGCGCTTCGGGCGACTCGACGTGATGGTCAACAACGCCGCGATCGCCGGTCCCGCGTCCAAGCCGCTGCTCGAGACCACGGAGGAGGACTGGGACGCGATCATGGCCGTCAACCTGCGCGGCGTGTTCCTGTGCTGCAAGCGGGCGATCGGCGAGATGATCGGCCAGGAGCCGATCGACGAGGTGCGCGGGCGGGTGATCAACATCTCCTCACAGCACGGGATGGTCGGCTCCCCGGGGCACGTGGCCTACTCGACCAGCAAGGGCGGGGTGGTGAACCTCACGCATCAGCTCGCGGTCGATTACGGGCGGCAGGGGATCCTGGTCAACGCCGTGGCGCCGGGAAAGATCATGACCGGCTCGCCCGAGCAGGCCAACCCCAAGGCGACCGAGTACTCCAGATCGCGCACCCCGTTCTCTCGCCTCGGCCGGCCCGACGACGTCGCCGGCGCCGCCGCCTTCCTGGCCTCCGACGACGCGCTCTACATCTCGGGCACCAACCTGCTCGTCGACGGCGGCTGGATGGCGTACTGATGGCTCGCGCCGCCGCGGCCCGGCCCTGGAAAGGAGCAGCATGAATAGCGACCTCGCTCATCCGCTCGGCGTGGCGATCGGCGACATGACCCCGCCGGAGAAGATCCCGGAGACGGCCCGCTGGCTCGAGGAGCTCGGGTATTCACACCTCGTCGTGCCCGAGGACTGCTGGTACCTGCCGGCACAGATCTGCGCCACGCTCGCCCTCCAGGCCACCTCGATTCCCGTCGGGACCAGCATCGTGTCGGCGATGACCCGTCACCCATCGATCCTGGCGATGGAGATCGCCGGCCTCAGCCGCGCCTTCCCCGGACGCTTCCGTCCCGGGATCGGCCTCGGGCTGCCGGAGTGGCTCGTGCAGATGGGTCTGATGCCCGAGAAGCCGGTGGGAGCGATGCGAGAGTGCGTGAGCTCGGTCCGGCGCCTACTCGACGGTGAGACGGTGTCTCTGGACGGCAAGGCGTTCAAACTGGACGAGATCGGCATCACGCACAAGCCGAGCGAGAAGGTTCCCATCACCCTGGGTGTGATGGGCGAGATGATGCTGCGACTGGCGGGCCAGCTGGCCGACGCGACGCTTTTCCCCGCGACCGCCGGCCTGGACTACTTTCGCTACGCCATCGCCCAGGTGCAGCTGGGACTCGAGAAGGCCGCTCGCCCGCCGGAGGCGATGGCGTACTCGACGATCGCCCTGGCCTGCGTCGATCGCGACGGCGAAAAAGCCCGCAACCGAGCACGGCCGATCATGGGCTCCTTCCTGGCCGAGTTCGCCTCGATGAACACGATCACGGCTTACGGGATCTCGGAGGAGCTGACCTCGATCCTGGACCGCGGTGGAGCGGATGCGGCGGCGACCGAGATGCCCGATCGCTGGCTCGAGGATCTGGCGCTGGTGGGCACGCCTGAGGAGGTCGCTGAAAAGGTGCGTGGCTGGGTCGACGCCGGAATCAGCTCGATCTGCATCTTTCTCCCGGACGATTCGGAGCGGGAGACGCTGACGCTCGTTGCCGAGGAGGTCATTCCACTGATCGCCTGATCCACGAACGGGTGCAGTCGGAGCGCTCCTCGTCCCCGCCGTCGTAGCCTGACCGGATGCGCACCGCGATAGGCCTCGCCGCCGTGACGCTCGCGGCCGGCCTGGGCGCTTGCGGGAGCAACGGCTCCCAGCGGTCCGCGGGACAGGCACTGTTCGCGCAGGATTGCAGCGTTTGCCATTCGCTCTCCGGAGAGCAGTCTCCGTCTCGCCAGGGCGGCGACCTGCTCGCCCTTCACGTCCGGCGCGAGGCGATGCTCCAGTTCGTGCGGGAAATGCCGGTCCGCCAGCGCCTCGGTCGGGTCCAGCTGCGAACCGTGACCGACTACGTGCTCGCGGCCGAGCTTCGAGCGCGACACGGGTGACGCGTGCCTGCGACCGCCGGCGAACATGAAGGAGTTCTAATGAAGCGCTTAGACGACTCCCAGCGCGTCCCGACAGCTTCGCAGCCGTGCTTTTACGCGCCATGACCGCGGGCGCCAGCAAGGCCCGTGCGGGCGGCCGCGGCGCCATTCTGTGCGTGCTGATCGCGTTCGGGCTCGGGGCCTGCGGCTCGGGTCAACACGATCGGACCAGGTCCTCTCACACGCCCAGGCGGGCGCGCGTGTCCCAGCCTGCCGGGGGTTCTGGTCCGAATCGGACGGTGAACGTCTACCACGCCGACGGGGCGAACAACTTCAGCCCGGCGGTTCAGGGCGATCCGGCCCTGGTGTATGTGCCCAACAGCATGAGCAACACCGTCGACGTGA
Organism: Solirubrobacteraceae bacterium; assembly: GCA_036564325.1. Classification (GTDB taxonomy): domain Bacteria; phylum Actinomycetota; class Thermoleophilia; order Solirubrobacterales; family Solirubrobacteraceae; genus Palsa-465. The sequence goes on from DATCPD010000013.1 coordinate 5,099, forward strand.
TCAGTCAGCGGACGATGAAGGTCGTCGCCCAATTCCCCACCGGAGCGCTCCCCCAGCACGTCACTCCCTCCTACGACCTGCGGACGCTCTACGTCGACAACGACCTCGGCAACAGCCTGACGCCGATTGATCCTCGCACCGGCCGCCCCGGGCGCCCGATACCCGTGGAGGACCCCTACAACCTCTACTTCACCCCGGACGGACGGTTCGCGATCGTCGTGGCCGAGCGCCTCCAGCAGCTCGACTTCCGCGACCCCCACACGATGCGCCTCGTGCACACGCTGTCGGTCCCGATCTGTCGCGGCGTCGACCACATGGACTTCTCCGCCGATGGCCACTACGCCTTCGCGAGCTGCGAGTTCAGCGGCCGGATGATCGAGATCGACCTCCAGACCCAGAAGGTGATCCGCACGCTGGTGCTCGGCCAGGGGCTCGCCAGCCCGCAGGACGTCAAGCTCTCGCCCGATGGCCGGACGATCTACACAGCCGACCAGCAGAACGGCGGCCTGTGGGAGATCGACCCGACCTCTTTTCGCGTGATCGGGTTTCTGAGGACCGGGGCCGGGGCCCACGGGCTCTATCCGAGCCGCGACGCCAGCGTCATGTACGTCTCCAATCGCCAGGCCGGATCGATCTCGGTTGTGAGCTTTGCGACCCGGCGGGTGATCCGCACCTGGCAGCTTCCCACGCCCGCCAGCCCCGACATGGGTGGCGTGTCGGCCGACGGCAGCACGCTATGGCTGAGCGGGCGCTACAACGCAGTCGTGTACGCGATCGACACCCGCACCGGCAGCGTGCGAGCGACGATCCCGGTCGGCTCGGGACCGCACGGGCTGTGCGTGTGGCCGCAGCCCGGGGACTACTCGCTCGGGCACACCGGCATCCTGCGCTGAAACCCGGCGTCGCGAGGACCTGGCGCCGTCAGTGGAGCGGCGCTCCCAGGCCCAGCAGGTTGCCCTCGCTGTCGTGAAACCAGGCGGCGCGCTCTCCCTTGCCGCCCTTGCTTGGGTAGTTGCCCTCGACTTCGGCGACGCCATCCGTCGTGCGCAGGCCCGGCAGGTCGACGTCTGCGAAAACCACGCCTCGCCGCTTGAGCTCGGCCACCACGGCGGCGTGATCGTCGACCTCAAAGGCCATCTGCGTGAAGGTGCCGGGGGCGGTCCCGGCCGACTCGTAGAGCGCGAACTCTCCGTTGGCGAGGCGGTAAAGCAACCCGCCGGGTCGCTCCTCGCTCGGCTCGAGGCCGAGCTTCTCTGCATAGAAGGTTCGGGCGCGGTCCAGATCCTGGGCTGGCAGGCGCGTCGCGATACGAGCGTTGTCGAGCATCGGCGATCTCCTCACGGTTTCGGGGGTCGCGGTTTAGACCGGGTGCGGCGCCCGGATTCATCGACGCTCGGACCGGAGCAACGGAACGGCGCAGGCCACCCGCGCTCACCGGTTTGAAAATCGTCCGCCCGGGCGCTGTTCGAGCGCTTCCCGGATCAGCCATCGCCCATTCGTCCCGGGCGAACCAGCACCCGCTCTTCGTCATTTCACGGTCCCGGTCTGAGCCTTACACCGCCGTCATGGACGCTCGGTCCGGTGGCAGGCCGCTCTGCATCGTTGCCGGGATCCGCCACGCCTAGGAAGGATTACGCGGCCCAGGCGTCGATCAAGGTAGGGCATCACGAAACAACGCAAGGAGGTTTATGGTGACGCTGCAAAAAACGCGGCGCCTTGGCGCGATCGCGATCCTGGCCGTCGGTGCCGTACACCTGGAGCAATACCTGGGCAGTGGCTATCACTCGATTCCCACGATCGGACCGTTGTTTCTGCTAAACGCGGTCAGCTCAGGAGTCGTGGCAATCGGGCTGTTGATGCCGATCGAACGAGTGTTCCACGATCGAGGCGCCCAGCTCGCCTCCGGCTTGCTGGCGGCAGCAGCGGTGGCGATCGCAGCGGGGTCGCTGATTGCCCTGTTCATCAGCGAAAACGGGAAGCTGTTCGGCTTCTCGGAGAGCGGCTACCGCGCCGCTATCGTGATCGCCATCGTCGCCGAGGCTGTGACGATCGTGCTACTGGCGCCGGTAGCTGTCCTCAACATCATGCGGGCAGCCTCGGGCCCCGGTGCGACCCCTTCCGCGGAACCCTTGGGCTCGCGGTAGCGCGAAGAACAGCCCGGGAACGAACCGCAACGCCCGCGACATCACCGCTTCAGAGCGGCCCGTGCGCCCGGCGAGTCCTGTCACTGCTTCGCACGGTGGTTACGTGTTGAGGATGTTGACCGCCCGGGCCGCGACCAGCCCGACGGTCAGAAACGAGGCGATCGACTCGGTCAGCATCAGGGTTTTGATGCGAACGCTGAGCGGCATCGCGTCAGTCGGGCTGAACGCGCTCGCGTTCGTGAACGCGACATAGAGGTAGTCCAAGAACGCCGGACGCCAGCGGCGTAGTGATGGCTCCCGAGCGTCCATTTGGGGAAAGAGGAAGTCAGGTGCGCGAGGCTCGGATGAGGTGCGCATGTGCGGACCGCCGCGGTCGACCTCCCAGAACCATAAGCCGAAAACCGCTACGTTGGTGAACCAGATCTGGGCGGCAGATAGGACCAGTGCTCGACCGCCGCTGCCGCCGCCTTTGAGCAGATAGTGGACGAGCAGGCCTTCCGCCGTGAAGTTCACCACGGTAACGATCGCGATCAATCCGATCGAGATACGCCGGCGAGCGGCCGACTGGGTGTGGTGCCGATATGGCGTCGAGATCACTAGCCCGAGCAGAAGCACGCCCTCGAGGGTCGGTACCAACCAGCGTGGCCCGACGGTCAGCCGGCTCGGCAGCGCTACGTACAACGCGACCGTTACGAGCACCGCGACCTGAGCTTCCCAGAACGGCTCCACCACGCCCAACTCGTCGTGATGCCCGCGCAGCGTGCTGAACCATTTCGAGATCACCTGCGCAAGGGATATTCGCCATCCAGCCGAGAGGGCCTGTCGGTCGAAGCGACCGAGCCGGCTTGATCGACATTGCAATGATCAGCACAAATGAGTAGAGTTACTTTCGGACGGTCGCTGACCAAGCCGACCAGCCGTCGCTGCAGTTGACCTCAGCCGTCGCTGCGACTAGCCGATGTGATTGACCTCCGCCCGCGTGGATCCCCCC
>DATCPD010000024.1:0-1544 GCA_036564325.1 Solirubrobacteraceae bacterium
GCTTCCGACGCTCTTTCACGTCGGCAGGACCGCTGATCGAGGCAGCCGCGGGCCGGAGGTTGGTGGAGGCGTTGGCGCGAGACGCTGAATGCCCTTCCGTTAAGTTCGGTTAATTGGTTCGCTCATGCGGGCTGATGGTGCGCCCGGCAGGAATCGAACCTGCTGCCTTACGGTCCGAAGCCGCACGCAACCCGCTTCCAAGTAGCCGTCTTGAATTCGCTGAGTGCCGCTTAATGCCGCCGTTTACTGCAGTTTTCCGCCCCGGTTGCTGCACGAGGGCCGGCGCCGGACTATCACATTGGGATATAGGATTATGCGGAACCTTTCCGTCTGTGGTCCCCCTATGTTTAGGCGGTCTTGACTTCGCACGCCACCACCGAAGGCCACGTCCCCTTTTGCGAGTCCATCTCCGATGACGTCCACCGCCTCTCGCTGCCCTACCGCCACGGCTACGTGAATGTCTACGTGGTGCTCGGGGACGATGGTGTCCGGCTGATCGACTGCGGCCAGGAATCCGATGGCGCCAGGCGGGAGCTGCGATCGCACCTCGGCGCGATCGGCGTTCGGGCGGCCGATGTCAGGGAGATCCTCCTCACGCACACCCACCCGGACCACATCGGCTTCGCCGCCGAGATCGCCGCCGAATCCGGCGCGCGGGTCCTGGTCCATCGCGCCGAGGCCTCCGCGACGGCGCTGGGCGCGGGGACGAGCTTCGATCCGGGATGGTTGCGGAAGCACGGCCTGCCGGCGGATACCAACCTCGAGTTTCTCGGTCGCGGGTCGCTACCACCCGGGGCGGAAGAGCTGCGGGGTGGCGAGGTACTGGACTTCGGGCCACTGCATCTGGAGCTGCTCTGGACGCCCGGGCACAGCCCCGGACTGCTGTGCGCCTACGAACGCAGCCGGCGCTGGCTGTTCTCGACCGACCAGCTGATGAAGGTGCCGACCCCGCTGGCCCTCTTTTCGGCTACCGGCGGAGACCCCGTCGGCGGCTACCTGCGCGGGCTGGATGTTCTCGAAGAGCTCCCGGCTGGCCTGGTTCTCCCGGGCCACGGCCGGACTTTCGACGATCTCGGGGCGCAGCTGGCGGAGGCCCGCCGGACGCAGGCGAATCGCACCGCCGAGGTTGCGCAGTGGCTGGAATCGGGACCGCGGACGGCGGGTGACTGGATCAGGGGACCGCGGGGCCCGGTCGACTCCCTTTCCCACCTTTTCGCGCTGGCGCAGATCCTTGCCCGCCTGACCCACCTGCGGGCCCGCGGGCTGGCGACTCTCGATGCCGAGACCCTGGCCTGGTCGGCGGTCAGCGACCTCTGAAGTCAGGCCGCCGGCGCTCGGCGGCGGCCCGCACCCCCTCCCGGAAATCGTCGGTCTCGCGCAGCCGCTCCTGCTCGGCCAGCTCGCGATCGGTGGCTTCCCGCACGCGATCGGCGAGGTCGCCGCGCATCGTCTCCCGGATCGAGCGCAGCGCCAGCGGCGCCGTGGCCGCGATCTCCGCCGCCAGGGCACGGGCCTGCTCGCGCACCTCGGTTGCGGGCGCGAGC
>DATCPD010000215.1:0-13452 GCA_036564325.1 Solirubrobacteraceae bacterium
CCACCCACTCGTCCACCACGACCGTTGTCCAGCCGGCGGGGTCGTCTTCGATTCCAACCTCGTTCACCGCCAACCGCGGCCTGAGCGTGAACCAGATCTACCGCCAGGCCAGCCGTGGCGTCGTCGACATCATCGTGACCTCGCAGAGCAGCGGCGGGGGATTTGGCCTGTTCGGCAACGGCGGCGGCCAGCAGACCCAGGGCGAGGGCGCCGGCGTGGTCTACGACAAGAAGGGCGACATCCTCACCGACGAGCACGTCGTCGCCGGCGCGACCAGCGTCAAGGTCAAGTTTCAGGATGGCTACACCGCCTCGGCCAAGGTGCTGAGCACGGATCCGTCGACCGACGTCGGGGTGATCCACGTGAACGCTCCCGCCTCGGAGCTGCACCCGATTCCCTTCGCCGATTCCTCGGCCGCCCAGGTGGGCGATCCGGTCGTGGCGATCGGCAGCCCGTTCAGCCTGCCTGAGACCACCACGACTGGGATCGTCAGCGCGGTCGGCCGGAGCATCACCGCCCCCAACAACTACACGATCACCGCGGCGATCCAGACCGACGCAGCGATCAACCCGGGCAACTCCGGCGGTCCGCTGCTCGACGCCAGCGGCCAAGTGCTCGGGCTCAACGACCAGATCCAGACGAACTCCGGCTCGAGTGCCGGAGTGGGCTTCGCGGTTCCGTCCAACACCGTCGCGCGGATCGCCAACCTGATCATCGCCGGGCGCTCGGTCAAGCACTCCTATGTGGGCGTGAGCCTCGATGCGAGCAGCGCGGGCGGGGCGAAGATCTCGACGCAGCCGGACCAGCAGGGCCACCCGCCGGTGCTTCCGGGCTCGCCCGCCGCGGCCGCGGGTCTACGCCCGGGCGATGTGATCACCGCGATCAACGGCAAGGCGGTCAGCTCGACCTCCCAGTTCATCCAGACCGTCGACAGCTATCCGCCGGGCACCAAGCTCACGCTGACGATCAAGCGCGGCGGCAGCACCCAGCAGATCCCGATCACCCTCGGGACGCGGCCGAACCGGGCCAACAGCGGCTGAGGATTCAGGCGCGGGTGGGCGGTCCTCCGGGGCCGTCCCGCCCGGCGCCGCCCACCTACGCCCCGCCCGGCGCCGCCCACCTACGCCCCGGCCGGCGCCGCCAGGCTGATCAGCGCCGGTCCCAGCGCCCCGCTGCCGAAGACGTTGGCCGCTCCGTAGACCAGCGCGCCCAGGGCCGCGGCCGCCGGAAGGGTGAGGATCCACGCCGCCACGATGTCCCCGGCCACGCCCCAGCGCACCGCGGACAGCCGCTTGGCGGCGCCGGCGCCCATGATCGCGCCGGAGATCACCTGGGTCGAGGAGAGCGGGTAGCCGAAGTGCGAGGAGGCCAGGATCACCGCTGAGCCGGCAGCCTCGGCGGCGAACCCCTGGGCACTGTCCATCTTGATGATTCTGGCTCCGACGGTGCGGATGATGCGCCAACCGCCCGCGTAGGTGCCGAGGGCGATGGCCGTGGCCGAGGCCACCACCACCCACATGGGGACGTGGAAGTGGCGGGCGCTGAAGTCACCGTGGGCAACCAGGGCCAGCGAGATCACGCCCATCGTCTTCTGCGCGTCGTTGGCGCCGTGGGCCAGCGACAGCAGCGCGCTCAGGCGATCTGGCCGTGGCGCAAGCTGCGCACCACCGGTCCGGGACGCCGGCGGGACACGACCCGGTAGATCACGACGATCGCGATTCCGGCCAGGACGAAGGCGATCATCGGGGCGACGACTGCCGGCACGAGGAACTTGACGATCAGGCCGTGGCCCCTGATTCCCGCTGTTCCCACCGAGACGAGCAGCGCGCCGCAGACTCCTCCGATCAGGGCATGTGACGAGCTCGAGGGCAGCCCGTAGAGCCAGGTGATCAGGTTCCACACGAGCGCGCCAGTCAGTCCCGCGAAGGCGATCGTCTCGGTCACGTGCCCGGCCTCGACGATCCCCGTGGCCACGGTGGCCGCGACCTTCAGCGAGATGAAGGCGCCGGCGAAGTTGAGCACCGAGGCCAGCGCGATCGCCGTCCGGGGCGACAGCGCCTTGGTCGAGATCGAGGACGCGACGACGTTGGCCGTGTCGTGAAAGCCGTTGGTGAAGTCGAAGGCCAGCGCCGCGCACACGACGATCACGAGCAGGACGTCGCTGTGCATCAGCCGCTGCACCGCCGATGCAGATGGGCGCTCGGCGGTGTCGCCAATTAACCCGGTGCCGTCGCCGGCGCGGTCGCGGCTGCTGCCTGTGCGAGCGTCCGCTCCATCATCTCGCGGTGAACTGACCGTGTACGGCCCTCACGCCGCTGCCACTCGCCGTCCTCCTCGAGCGTCCAGGAAAACGTGTCATCGGCCAGACACCGCTCGAGCGTGTCCTCGAGCTCGGCTTGGAGCTCCCGGTTCTCCACCGGGCCGAGCAGCTCGACGCGGGTGTCGAGGTTCCGGGGCATCAGGTCTGCGGACCCGATGTAGTACCGATGCTCATCACCGCGGTGGAAGGAGTAGATCCGACTGTGCTCGAGGAAGCGACCCACGACCGAGACGACGTTGATCGTCTCCGAGACACCGGGAACGCCCGGGCGCAGGCAGCAGATGCCGCGGACGTTGAGATCGATCGGCACTCCCGCCCGTGACGCGCGGTAGAGCGCCTCGATGCAGCCCTGATCGACGAGCGAGTTCATCTTCATCACGATCCGCGCCTCCTCGCCGGCTTCGTGGCTCTCGATCGTCCGGTCGATCTCCTCGATCAGCGGCCCGCGCATCGACCCGGGCGCGACGAGCACCTTGCGCTGGCGCTTCGGGTGTCCGTAGCCGGTCAGCGTGTTGAACAGGTTCGCGACCTCCTCGCCGAGCTCCCGGTCGGTGGTGAAGAGGCCGAAGTCCTCGTACAGCCGCGCGTTCTTGGCGTGGAAGTTGCCGGTGCCGATCATCATGTAATGACGAATGCCATCGCGCTCGCGACGGACCACGAGAATCGCCTTGGCGTGCGTCTTCAGCCCAGGAATGCCGTGGACGACGTGCGCGCCCACTTCCTCCAGCGCGCGGGACCAGCGGATGTTCTGGCGCTCGTCGAAGCGCGCCTTGAGCTCAACCAGGCAGACGGCCTGCTTGCCCTTCTCCGCCGCCTGGATCAGGGAGGGGACCAGCGCCGAGTCATCCGAGGTGCGGTACACGGTCATCTTGATCGCCAGCACGTTGGGGTCCTCGGCCGACTGCTTGACGAACCGTTCGACGCTCGAGGAGAACGAGTGGTAGGGGTAGTGCACCAGCACGTCACCCGAGCGAATCGGCTCGAACACGTCCGGTTGCTCGTCGCCGTCGCCCGGACGCGGACCGAACGCGGGGTGCGTCACCGGCGTCCACTGAGGCTGGCGCAGGTCGTTGTGACCCTCGATGCCGGCGATCTCCCAGAGATCGCTCAGGTCGAGCAGACCCTCCACGTCGTAGACCTGCCCCTCGTCGACGTCCAGCCACTCGATCAGGCGCTCGCGCAGCGCGGGGTCCATGTCGGCGCCGACCTCGAGCCGGACAACCTCGCCGAAGCGCCGGCGCCGCAGCTCGTCCTCGACCGCCTGCAACAGGTCGTCGGCCTCGTCTGAGACCTCGAAGTCCGCATCGCGGGTCACCCGGAACAGGCTGTGGCTGATGATGTCCATGCCGGGGAACAACGCGTCGAGGTGCTCCGCGATCACCTCCTCGAGCGGGATGAACGTGTCCTTGGCGATCTCCACGAACCGCGGCAGCACCTCCTTGGGCACCTTCACCCGCGCGAACACGTCGTGATCGACGTCCGGATCGTGGAGCCAGACGATCAGGCTCAGCGACAGGTTCGAGATGTAGGGGAAGGGCCGGCCCGGACCGATGGCCAGCGGCGTCAGCACCGGGAAGATCTGCTCGCGGAAGCGACGGGCGATCTCCTTCTGGGGCGCTTGCGACTCCGCGCAGGAGATGATCCGGATGCCGTGCTCGGCCAACTCCGGCCGAACGGTCTCGAAGAACTGCCGGGCGTGGCGGCGGTCCAGCTCTCGCACCTTCTTGGCGATGCCGTCCAGGGTCTCCGTGGGAGAGAGACCGTCGGGCCCCCGCGCATCGATCCGCGCGTCGACCTGGTCGTGCACGCCGGCCACTCGCACCATGAAGAACTCGTCGAGGTTGGTGACGAAGATGGCGAGGAACTTCAGACGCTCGATCAGGGGCAGCGATTCATCCTCCGCCAGGGCCAGCACGCGATCGTTGAAGTCCAGCCACGACAGCTCGCGATTGGTGTAGAGCGAGGGGTCGGCCAGATCGCCGGCCTCCGGCGCCTCCGCCGTGGCGGTGGCCTCGAGACGGTCGACGGAGGGGTCGTTCAAGCCAAGGCCCCCTCAACGTTCGCGATCGCCGCCAGCTCGGCCGGGCGCAGCAGCACGACCAGTTCGCCCTTGGCGATTCCCGCCAGACCGCCCTTGCGCAAGCGCGCCTGCGCGCCGGTGATGTCGTGGAGCGTCAGCGTGAACGACGGATCGTGACCCACCAGCAGCACGTCATCGAGACCGGCGGTGAGGGCTCGCAGGTCAAACGGCTCGCCGGACAACGCGGGCTCGATCGTCACCGGCACTCCGAGCGGCTCGCAGGCCAGCTGCGCGGTCTGTCGGGCGCGCAGTTTGGGCGAGCTGAGACACGCGTCGATGTTGGCGCCGATCCGGACCAGGGCCCGGCCCGCGGCCTCGGACTGACGGACCCCGCGTTCGGTCAGCGGGCGCTCGTCGTCAGGCAAGCCGTCGGCCGCTTCGGCGTGTCGTAGCAACCAGAGCAATGGGAGAACTCTACGCCGGTGGAGAAGCGGCCGCCCATCCCGGCACACGGTAGGTGTCGCAGAGCCCCCGGATGTGACGACTTTGTGAAAGAACCGCTTAGCGAAGGGTGATTCGCTGCGCCGCGGCGGAGCTGCGTCGCGAGTGCTGGCGATTGCCGTCGACCGCCTCGACGCGCACGAGATAGCTCCCGCGCGGGAGGCTGCGCTGGCGCAGCGTCCAGCGCACGGTGCCCCTGGCCTTCAGCCACGCGGGCCGCAGGCACGAGCGCGTCCGGGTGAGCGTTCCCGACCGGAGCAGAAAGCGGCACCGGCCGTGGGGGAGGGTGCGGCTGATGCTCACGTTGACCCGGGTTATCCGCTGCCGGCGCCGCGCGGCGCTGGTCGCGTGGGCACATGCCGGCTCGCCGGCGGTTCCGAACACGGCGACCCCATGCCGCCGCGATGCGCGCGTGCGTCGCTTGGTGATCCGGGCCACCGGCCGCGCCCGGCACGCGGGCGACTGCACCTGGACACCCGGGCTCACGTGCGCGAGTGGCTTCGTGACGGCCGACGAGGTTCCGGCGGTCCCCGGGACCTCGTGCACCGGCAGCCGCAGCTGCAGGTCGCTGACGCTGACCGAGAATGTGCCGTTCGAGATCCTGGCGTAGGGCGAGTCCTGGCCGAGCAGCTCGAGCTTGGGGATGTGGCCGGCCGCGTAGTGCCAGGCGCCGGGGTGCAGCTGGAACACCTGCACGCCGTTCGGTTGGGCCGAGTCGATCCGGTAGACGCCGCGCGCGACGAGCGTCTGCGTGTTGGTCGCCGGGTTGACGTCCCACAGCCGCGCCGCGAGATAGGGGAACGTCCCGGTGACGCCCAGGTTGGCGATCACCGTCGGCGACCCGAGGAGCGTGTAGCCGCCGCCGCTCGCCGCGGGCAGGCGGTAGGTGGCGACTCCCGGGCCCTGATCCGCCGAGGGGGTGCTGGCGCAGGCCCCGCCGCCGGTGACCGGGTCGACGGTGTGCGAAATCGAGGGATCGCCGGCCCCGGAGAGCACCGTCTTCGTGCCGGGAGCGTTGAGGAGCACTTCGCCGGGATGCAGGGCGTCCCAGGTAGGGGCGCTGAACGGCCCGCCGGAGGCGGTGGCGGCCGGACAGGTTTCGGTCAGGGCGGTGGCGCCGAGGGCGGGCTGGCTGCCGTCGCCCTTGACGTAGTGATCGAAGAAGCTCCGGATCCGGTCCGACAGCAGAGCCCTGTCCGCGCTCTTGTTCTGGCCGCGCATGTGACCGCCGTCGAAGGCGAACAGCGCGATCGGGTTCGACGGGTAGAGCGCGCGGTCGAGGTTGTAGTAGCGAACCGCCTCGTCGACCGGGAACAGGTCGTCGGTGAAACCGTTGGTGATCAAAAGCGGCGCCGGCGCTTCCCTGGCCGTCCCGTAGGCGCCGTCGAGCAGGTAGTACGCGGAGCGATAGCGCGCGATCTGCGTGGTGATCGCCGTGGCCAGCGGATTGCTGTCGTACGGCTCACCGGCGTTGATCAGCCCGTACCACGAGGTGATGTCGGCCTGCTGGTCGAATCCCGGCGGCGCGTAGTAGCCGCTGAGCTGCCCGAGAAGGTAGAGCCCGGCCGTGAACGACTGCTTGGAGACGCCGATTGGCGACAGGTCGGTCGTCGGCGAGGCGACCTGGTAGTCGAGCGTGCGGCCGTTGGGCAGCAGCGAATAGACCAGATCGCTCCACGGGATCACCGGGGATCCCGCCGCGATGCGCAGCGCCTTGCCGCCGGGGCTCCTCCAGGGCGCAAGCGTCCCGTCGGTCGCCATGATCCGGTCCTTGAGCGTGGCCAGCGCCAGCGACACCCCGCCGCCGTAGGACTCGCCGGTGGCGCCGATCCGCGCCGGGTCAATCAGACCGCCGTCGGCGAGCAGGCCCGCGGCGTACTGCGGGTCTCGAATCTCGTAGCGAGTGTCGTCGAGGTGGATGTAACCGGGGATGCAGGCGGCCCCGCCGACCAACCGCGAGGCGGCGCTGCCGCAGGAGTCGCCCCACCCGCGTGCGGTCAGCTGCACGACCGCGTACCCGGCGCTGGCCCAGGAGTCGGCGGTGGGGCCGAAGTACTGCGAGTCACCCGGGCCGCCGGCGCTGCCACCCCACCCGTGGCTCTGGATGATCAGGGGATAGCCGCCGTCGGTTCCGCTACTCGGCGCCGGGGGCAGCATCACGTAGACCTCGAGCGGGACGCCGTCGAACGTCTTCAGCCGCCGGTCCAAGGCAGGACTGGCGCCGTCGGTGCCATGGCACACCCGCACCCCATCGGTCTGCGCCACGCAGGGAATCCCGAGGCCGCTCATCGTGTGACCGGCCAGCACCTCCGATACCGGAGCCGCAGACGCGGCGCTGGGCGCCCCCAGCGCAGCGACCGCTGCGAGCACTACTCCAACCCTCATGGGGCCCACGCTACCCCGTCGCCCTAACGCGGCGCGCCGCCCAGCGGCGGGCGCCCCCATCATCCACCGTGTCAGCCGATCAGCAGGTGTCGCCCGAACACGCGCTGGAACGCCTCGTCGTCGCCATAGCGATCGACGCTCCAGCGTGGCAGCGTGAGATCTCCGTCGGCCTCCAGATGAAGGTCGACGCCGTGGCCGTTGGCGTGCAGGCGGACCTCACGCACCGACTGGTCACGGCCGCGCTCGAGATGCTCGGCCAGCCGGAGGATCAGGGAACACCGATCCAGCAGTTCATCGTCGCCGTCGCGGGAAAGCCCCGCCATCTCGCCGAGCTTCGCCGCCCCCTTTCGGTGGTAGCGGCTGATCTGGGCGATCAGCGCCCGCTCGCGGGGATCGAACCCCGGAAGCTCGGCGCTGACGATCAGATACTGGGAGTGCTTGTGGTGATCGTCGTAGGAGATCGTCATGCCGACGTCGTGGAGCATCGCCGCTGCCCACAGCAGCTCCCGCTCGCCCGCACCGGGCTCGAATAGCCCGCCGGCGACGAGCGAGTCGTGCATCTGCAGTGAGAGCTTGGCCACATGCTCCGCGTGAGCCAGGTCGTCCTCGTACTGGATCGCCAGGTTGCGCACGGCCGCCGTGCGAACGTCGTCGAACAGCGGCTCGCCGTCGGCCAGCAGCGTGCGGCCGAAGAAGACGCCCTCGCGCAGGCCGGCCTCGGTCACCTCGATCCCGTCGAAGCCGCCGAGGTCGATCACCGTCTCCAGGGTCAGGGCCGCCGCGAGGATGATGTCGCCGCGCCCCGGCTTGATCCCGGACACCGTGCCGCGCTCGGACGCGGGCAATGCCGCAAGCGTTTCCACCAGCTCTGACATCACCGCCGACGTGATGAGGAACCCCTGCACGCCGATGTCGAGCTGGCCGGCGGCGCGCTGGGCGGCGGCCGCGAGGTTCCGGACCGCTCCCCCCAGTCCAACCAGGCGCGGGCCGCCGCCGGGCAACCATCCGAGTCCGGACAGCGACTCGCGGACGTGACTGCGGACGCGCTGAAGGTCCTTCTTCTTGGCCGGGCCAGAGCTCGCCAGAAACCGCTCGGTGAGCCGTACCGCGCCGAGGGGAAAGGACTCCATCGCCTGCGCGCGGCGGTCGGCGAGAAGAACGAGCTGCATGCTGCCGCCGCCGAGATCGACGACGACACCGTCGGTCAGCGTCGTCGTGTTGACCGCCGCGACGTAGCCGTAGCGCGCCTCGTCGACGGCCGAGAGGACCTCGATGTTCAGGCCACTCGCCTCGTGCGCGCGGCGCAGGAACTCATCCCGGTTGCCGGCGTCGCGGATCGCGCTGGTGGCGATCGCCAGTACCTGGTCGTCACCGAGTCTGTGGGCCCGGCAGAACCGGGCGAATACCGCAAGCGTCTCCAGCCCGCGCTCGATCGCCTCGTCGCTCAGCTTGCCCGTGGCGCCGAGGCCCTCGCCGATCCGGACGGTCTCGTAGAGCTCGTCGGTGAGCTTCCACCACGATCCCGGCACGTAGGTGAACACGACCAGGCGCCATGAGTTCGAACCCAGGTCGATCACCGCCACGTGCCGGTTGCCCTCCGCCAGTTGCGCAGCCGCGCGCGTTGATCGCCAGCTCACGTCCGAATCATCGGTGCGGAGGCGGACGACTCGCCGGTCGCACTCGGGGCCGGGCTTCACAACTCATTTACATCCATCCAGCTTCGTCCCTATTCTGCGCGGCGACGCCGATGGCCTCCTTCTCAAACTTCCTCCGCGCCGGCGACCGCGAGTTCTTCGATCTGTTCGAGCGGGCCGGCGCCAACATCGTGCATGCCGCGCAGCTGCTCGACGACATGCTCGCCTCCTTTCCCGAGAGCAAGGGGCTGGCGCGAGAAATCCTGATCTGCGAGCAGGACGGGGATCAGATCACCCATGAGGTGATCCGCCGGATCAACCAGACGTTTGTCACCCCGATCGACCGCGAGGACATCCTCGAGCTGGTGTCGGCGCTGGACGACATCGTCGACTACACCGAGGAGGTCGCGGATTACCTGGGCCTCTACCGGATCGAGGCGCCGATGGTGCAGTCGCTGGCGCTGGCCCACGTGCTGCGTGACGCGACGCAACAGATCGCGCTTGCGATCCCGCTGATTCGCGGCTTCAAGGACATCAGCCAGCACACCGTCGAGGTCCACCGGCTGGAGAACGAGGGCGATCGAATCTCGCGTGAGGCGATCGCGTCGCTGTTCGAATCGGGGATCGACCCGATGGTGGTGATTCGCTGGAAGGACATCTTCGAGCGGCTCGAGAACGCAATCGATGCCACCGAGCGGGCCGCGGACATCCTCGAGGGCATCGTGATCAAGAACGCGTAGGCGGCGATGGGCGCTGACGTAATCCTGGTCATCGTCGTAGCCACTGCGCTGGCCTTCGATTTCACCAACGGCTTCCACGACACCGCCAACGTCGCCGCGACGGCCATCTCGACCCGCGCGATCGCGCCCAAGCCCGCTGTGGCGCTGGCCTCGCTGCTGAACTTCGCCGGCGCCTTCATCTCGCTGAAGGTGGCCGCGACGGTCGGCAAGGGCTTTGTCGACATCCATGCCGTGAGCACCACGATCGTGTTCGCCGGACTCGTCGGGGCGATCGCCTGGAACTTGATCACCTGGTGGTGGGGGCTCCCCTCGAGCTCATCCCACGCACTGATAGGTGGCTTGGTCGGGTCCGTCTGGGCGGCCCACGGCGCCTCCGCCGTGTCAGGAAACGGCCTGCTGGCCAAGCTGATCGTGCCGGCGATCGTCGCCCCGCTCGTGGCCTTCCTGGTCGCCGGCATCGCGATCCTGTGCGTCTACCGGATCGTCGGCCGGCTGCGCCCGGGCCCGGTCAGCCGCGGCTTCCGGCTCGGCCAGCTCGCCTCCAGCGGGTTGCTCGCGCTGTCCCACGGCACCAACGACGCGCAGAAGACGATGGGCCTGATCACGCTCGCGCTGGTCGCGCACGGGGACATCGCGGCCAAGTCGTTCAACGTTCCGACGTGGGTGGTGGTGTCCGCGGCGACCGCGATCGCGCTGGGCACGTTCAGCGGCGGCTGGCGGATCATCCGCACGATGGGAACCCGGATCATCAAGATGGATCCGGCCCAGGGGTTTGCCGCGCAGAGCGCAGGCGCGGCCGTGATCCTGGCGGCCTCGAGCGTCGGCTACCCGCTGTCGACGACGCACGTGATCTCCGGCGGCATCACCGGCGCGGGGGCCGCCAAGCGGTTCTCGGCCGTGCGATGGGGCGTGGCAGGGAACATCGTCGTCGCCTGGGTGCTGACGCTGCCGGCGGCGGCCATCTTCGGAGGCGCTGTGTACGGCGTCTCAAGACTGTTCGGCGGCGGCGCCACGGGGCCGGTGGTGATCACCGCCGTGCTGCTGGCCGCGCTCGCCGCGGTGCTGGTCAGGCGCGTGCAGCAGGCCGCGCCGGCGGCGGTGACTCCGTGAAGACCGGATTGATCGACACCGGCGCGCTGCTGAAGCTGCTGTATTCGTCACTGGTCGCCGGGGTCTCGGTGGCGGTCGTGTTCTCGCTCGCGGTGCTCGGGGTCACGCGCTCGAGCGACATGCGCCGCTCCGGCCGGGGCGCCGCGGCGAGCGCCTACGCGGCCCTAGCGGTGCTGGCTCTCGTGCTCGCGGCGGCGATCGTGGTCTACGGGCTCGTGCTGATGGCGCGCAAGAGCTGACGCCTGCGGTCGCTCCAGGGCGCGCCGCTCCCGCAGCCTCCGGCGCACCGAGTCGCGAGCGAGGAGTCCGATGATCACGAGCGCCGGGCCCGCGAACGCGAGCTGCACGTACCAGTGGCCGAGATGTGCGAGGACGAGCAGCGCGGGGGTGATCACGGAGCCGCGTCGTCGCGCAGAAAGCGGACGGCGGTAATCACGGCCAGCGCGGTCATCAGCACGGCGCTGCCCACGCACCACTGGCAGATCGCCTTGATCGTGAACAGCTCGCGGTAGGTGAGATACATGCTGAAACCGAACCCGATCAGCGCGATCGCGAAGGCGGCGGCGCGGCCGAGCTCGGTGCGGATCGCGAGCGATCCGAGGATCCCGATGTAACCGATCAGGCCGAGAACGGAAACCGGGACGCCGTCGAGCTTGGCCCATCGCGACGCCTGGACCGTCTCGCACCCGCCGCTGGAGAGGCACAGCACCTTGAGGCCGGCGTAGTGCACGTAGGTCAGATAGCCCGCGTCGCCGATGCCCAGGACGCAGAGCACGATCACCGCGATGAGCAATTTCCGGTCGGTGCTCAGCGCCCGGGCTCGCGTACGCACCGAGGCGTCGCTTACAGCGGTCATGAGACCGTCTTGATCGCCTGCTGCAGGTCGCTGTAGGTCGGGACCCCGGTCGGCGCCGCGGCCTGTCCCTTGGGACCCTGGAATATCAGCGTCGGCGTGCCCTGCACGCCGGCCGTCTTTCCGGCCAGTGCGTCGGAGCTGATCTGGCTGCTCAGCGCCGGATCGTTACGCGCAGTGCGCCATGTGCTGACGTTCATCCCCGGCACCTGGGCCGCCAGGCCGTCGAGGTAGCTCTCGGTGACGTACCCGGTTCCCTCGGCCCCCTGCTCGCGGTAGAACAGCTCGGTGTAGTCCCAGAAATGGTTCTGCTTACCGGCCGCTAGCGCCGCCACCTGCTGGGTCTGGAAGGTCTGAGGACTCGGCGTGGCGGTCTCGAAGGCCTTGTATACGACCTTCACCTTGCCCGCCCGGATGTCCTTGGCCACGAGTTGCGGGAACCCTCCGGAAAGCGTGAAGTCCTTGCAGATCGGGCACTCGAGGTCGCCGTAGTAGGTCATCGTCACCGGCGCCTGGGGGTTGCCGAGGGTGGCGCCGGATTGGGGAATTCCCGACAGCAGGCTGGTCACCTGCGAGACGAGCTTGGTCGACTTGGGACCGGTCTGGAGTCCGGTCGCGCTGCTGCCGCCGCCCGCGGATACGGCGATCAACACCACCACCACCGCCACCGCAGCCAGGATCACGCCACCCAGCATCCGCATCCGCTGCTGCCGGCGCGCACGTTCCTGCCGCGCCTGCTCCTCGGCGAGCCGTTGCGCGCGCGCTTGTTCTTTTTGCTTGGTCCGCGAGGCCATGGTTGAGAGAGGGCGGCCCCGCTAACCGAGGACGCCCCTGACCAGCAGGATAGCGACGACGAGCGCCGCGATACCCGCTCCGAGCGCGACCGCCGCGGCGAGCAGGCGAAGGGCGACGTCGCGGTTCATCACCCGTTCGCCTGATCGACGATCAGCGCAGTGAACGGCGTCGCGCCTCTCGGTGCAACCTGGAACGCCAGGCCCCACTTCCCGACCATCACGAGCGCCGGGGCGGCGCGTGAGTAGACCCCCGGTTGGAGCTCCCTGAGCCCGTATTCCTGCTGGGGCATCTGCATCTGCAGGTGGTTGAGCGTCAGCGTCACGGTGGCCCCGCGGACGGGTACGCCCGCGCGGGTGATCCGCAGCGCGAACGAGTCCGGGGCGGCGGCCTTGTTCGGCGAGACCAGCACCTGGAGCTTGTAACCGGCTCGCTGCACCGTCTGCGCCACCCGGCCCGGGCCGACCTGGGCCAGCGCCGAATTCTGCAGCGCGAACGCGGGTGGGGGAGGCGCGAGGCTCGAGAGCACCGAAGCGGCGAACACGGCGCCGGCGACGATCACGATCTCACCGGTGATCAGCCGCCGGAGCAGTTGCGTCGCGGAGCGGCCCTGCTGCAGCTCGCGGGCGGCCAATAGCCGCGGCTTGATGCGCAACAGGTTCGCGGCGCCGAGCACGAGCGCGGCGCTCAGCAGCCCGATCTTGACCAGGATGGCCACCCCGTAACCGGTGTCCCAGAGCGCATTGACGGCCGGCATGTGGATGATCGTCGCGCCGGTCCCGGTGGCCAGCAGCACGAGCACCGAGACGAACGCGACGTTCGAGAACCGGGGAACCACGTGCGCCAGGACCTCAACCCGGGAGGGGGCACCGGCCCGCGCCACCGCGGCCAGGCTCAGCCACAACACCAGCAGCCCGATCAGGCCGCCGAGCCACAGCGAGCCCGAGCCGAGGTGAACGACGTCCAAGGCGATCGAGAGACCGCGGGGCGAGGTCTGCCCGGCGTGGCCGACCGCCCCGGGTAGGACGAGCGTGGCCGCCGCGGCCAGCAGCGCGCCGGTCACGGCGGCGAGCTCGGCCACGGAACGAGTGCTGCGG
>DATCPD010000219.1:0-4218 GCA_036564325.1 Solirubrobacteraceae bacterium
GGGTCCATCGAGCGTGTTGATCACGCCCGACTGCGCGGGCAACGTTGTCGGAGTTGACCCGCACAAGCGGACGGTGTCGGCGAGCGTTGCCGATCCGCGCGGTGGGATCGTCGCTACTGAGCACTGCCGCGTGTCAGGGGATGGGCACCGAGCGCTGGAGGTGTGGGCTGGGCAGTTCGGGCCGATCGCGCGGTGGGGGGTTGAGGGGGCGTCGAGCTGGGGGCGCCACACCGCGATCTTCTTGATCGCCCGCGGCTATGACGTGCGCGATGTCTGGGCCAATCGCACGCCGCGGTCTGACCGGGCGCGTCAGCGCGGGAAATCTGACCAGCTCGACTCCGAGCGGATCGCGCGCGAGACACTGGCGCACCCGCTGCTGCCCAAGGCATTCAAGCGCGCCGGAGAAGACCGCGGACCCGACGAGCACCACGAGCTGCTCGCCCTGCGCCACAACCAGCGCCGCTCGATCCTCACCAGCCGACAGCACCTGATCAACGAAGCCGAACAGCTGCTGAGCAGCCTGCCGCTCGAGCTGCGCGAGCAGCTGCCTGACAGCACCGCGGTCCGTCCCCGGCTGGCCGCGCTGGCTCACCGCAACCGCCGCCGTATGCCCCCCCGACCGCGCTCAGGCTCACGCTGCTTGACGACTACCGGCCATGCGGTCAGCGTACCTCTGTCACGCGGTCCGAACGCCGAGGGCCGCCCGAAGACCGCCCTCGACGCCCGTAGCTGCACTCGTCCGCTTTTTAGTCGAGCCAGTCGAAGGTCCGGGTGACGGCCTTCTTCCAGTACCTGTAGTACTCATCGCGCTTGTCGGCGTCCATCTTGGGCTCCCAGCGCTTGTCCTCGGCCCAGTTCTCGCGCAGGTCGTCCTCGCTGTTCCAGAACCCGGTCGCCAGTCCGGCCGCGTACGCGGCGCCCAGCGCGGTGGTCTCGGCCACCTCCGGCCGGATCACCGGGACCCCGAGCAGGTCGGCCTGGAACTGCATTAGCAGGTCGTTGTGGACCATGCCACCGTCGACCTTCAGCGAGTCCAGCGTCACGCCGGAGTCGGTGGCCATCGCCTCCACGATCTCCCGGCTCTGGAACGCCGTGGCCTCCAGCGTCGCTCGGGCGACGTGGCCGGCTGTGACGTAGCGGGTCAGTCCGGCGAACACCCCGCGGGCGTTTGACTTCCAGTACGGGGCGAACAGGCCGGAGAACGCCGGGACGATGTACAGGCCGCCGTTGTCCTCCACCGAGGCGGCCAGCTCCTCCACCTCCGGCGCCGCCTTGATCATCTTGAGGTTGTCGCGCAGCCACTGCACGAGCGCCCCGGTGATCGCGATGGCCCCCTCCAGGCAGTAGATCGCGTCGTTGTCGCCGACCTTGTAGCCGACCGTCGTCAGCAGGCCCGACTTGGAGTGCACCAGCTCGGTGCCGGTGTTGATCAGCATGAAGTTGCCGGTGCCGTAGGTGTTCTTGGCCTCGCCGGGCGAGAAGCAGGTCTGGCCGAACGTCGCCGCCTGCTGGTCGCCGAGGTCGCCGGCGATGCTGATGCCGGCACCCGCGCCGGATTTGACCTCGCCGTAGACCTCGCTTGAAGCATGGATCTCAGGCAGCATCGACATCGGCACGCCGATCGTCGACGCGATCTCCTCGTTCCAGGACAGCGAGTCCAGGTCCATCAGCATCGTCCGGCTGGCGTTGGTGACGTCGGTGATGTGGAGCCCGCCGTCGGTGCCGCCGGTCAGGTTCCAGATCAGCCAGGTGTCCATGTTGCCGAAGATCAGGTCCCCGGCTTCGGCCTTCTCCCGGGCGCCGTCGACGTTGTCGAGGATCCACCGCACCTTGGGCCCTGAGAAGTAGGTGGCCAGTGGCAGCCCGACCTTCGCCCGGAAGCGATCCTGGCCGCCATCGGCCGACAGCTCGTCGACGAGCTTGTCGGTCCGCGTGTCCTGCCAGACGAGCGCGTTGTGCACCGGCTCACCGGTGTTGCGATCCCAGACCAGCGCGGTCTCACGCTGGTTGGTGATGCCCAGTCCGGCGATGTCGTCGGTGCTGGCGCCCGCCTGGGAGAGCGCCTCGTCAAGCACCTCCTGCGAGCGGGCCCAGATCTCCTTGGCGTCGTGCTCGACCCAGCCGGGCTTGGGGTAGATCTGCTCGTGCTCCTTCTGCGACACCGAGACGACGCGACCGGAGTGGTCGAACACCATTGCGCGCGAGCTGGTCGTGCCCTGATCAAGTGCTGCTGCGTACTTCGCCATGTGTTTCCTTTCAGTCCGCCAGCGCTTCAGCGGCGCTCTTGAAGAGGTAGTAGGTCGAGGTGGCGCCGGGGTCCTGGTGACCCGCGCTGCGATCGCCCAGGTAGCTGGCCCGTCCCTTGCGCGCGACGAGCGGTGTCGTCGCGTGCATGCCCTGCTCGGCGCCCTGTAGGGCGGCGGCCAGGCCGCCGTCGAGGTCGGATGCCTGCTCCAGTGCCTCGATCGCGGGCAGGAGGGCGTCGACCATCGTCTTGTCGCCTGGCTGAGCCTTGCCACGAGACTGGACGCCCTCCATGCCCGTACGCCACGCTGCCGCCAGGCCGGGGAGGTCAACCTCGGCCTGGCCGGCCATCGCCGCGCCCATCTGCAAAAACAGGGTCCCGTACAGGGGGCCGGCGGCGCCGCCGACGCTGCTCACGAGCGCCATTGCCACCGCCTTGAGCACGGCGCCGGGATCGGCCTGCTCGTTCGCCTGAAGCTTCTCAAGCGCCTTCTGCATGCCTCGATTCATGTTCGTCCCGTGGTCGCCGTCGCCGATCGCGGTGTCGAGACGGACGAGCTCCTGACGGTGCTCGTCCATCTCGTCCGCGAACCGGGTCATCCAGTGCACCGTGTAGTCGCGATCGATGGCCACTGCTACTCAGGCGCCCCAGCGCAATGCTGGCGTGTTCACCGGGGCGTCCCAGTAGCGGACCATCTCGTCGTCGAGCTTGAGCAGCGTGATCGAGCAACCTTGCATCTCCAACGAGGTGATGTAGTTGCCGATCAGGTTGCGCTCGATCGTGAGACCGTGCTCGGAAGCGATCTTCGCCACTTCGGCGTAGACGATGTAGAGCTCCACCAACGGCGTGCCGCCCATCCCGTTGACGAACGCGAGCACGCGGTCGCCGGATGAGAACGGCAGGTCCTCCAGGATCGGCGTCATCAGCCGCTCGGCGACCTGGGACGCCGGGCCGATCTTCTCACGGAAGCGACCCGGCTCCCCATGGATCCCGATCCCGATCTCCACCTCGTCCTCGCCGAGCTCGAAGCTCGGCTCGCCGGAGGCGGGCGTGATGCACGGCGTCAGTGCCATGCCCATCGACCGCCCCGCAGCGTTGACGCGGCGGCCCAGCTCCCCCACCTCCTGCAGGTTGCGGCGGTCCTCGGCGGCGCCACCGCAGATCTTCTCCACCAGCACCGTCACCCCGACGCCGCGCCGACCCGCCGTGTACAGCGAGTCCTCCACCGCCACGTCGTCGTTGGTGAGGATCGTCTCGACCTCGATGTCCTCGCCCTTGCCCATCTCGGCGGCCATGTCGAAGTTCATCACGTCGCCGGTGTAGTTCTTGACGATGTGAATCACTCCAGCACCGCCATTGACGGCCTTGGTCGCCGCGATCATCTGGTCCGGGGTCGGCGACGTGAACACCTCCCCCGGACACGCCGCATCCAGCATGCCCAGCCCAACAAAACCGCCGTGCATGGGCTCGTGACCGGAGCCGCCACCGGAGACAAGTCCGACCTTGCCGCTCACCGGCGCGTCCTTGCGGATCACGCAGTACGGGTCGAAGGTGACACGGACGCGATCGCCGTGTGCCGCCTCGACCCCGCGCAGCGCGTCGGCCACGACCGCGTCGGGCGCGTTGATCAGCTTCTTCATGGTGCCATCCGATCGAGGTGGAAAAGACAGGACACCCGCGGTGAAGGCGCGATCCGGACAGCGAACATCGACGGTGCTGAGGCACACCCCATCCGCCGCACGAATGGCTTCTCCACCCGCGAGCCATTGTTGTTGCGACAATAACGGAAACAGTTCGGCATTTGTCAAACGTCGTTCAACTTTATGCTCCGGCTTAGACCATATGGAGGTTGTCGTCCGGCGTGACTGGTGAAGTCGGCCGGTCCCCCACACGTTCGTGGGGTGATTGAGCCGTGCGGGCTGGAACCCCGCGCGGCGCCCACAACCGCATAGAGGAGCCGACCATGGCGAAGG
>DATCPD010000085.1:0-2419 GCA_036564325.1 Solirubrobacteraceae bacterium
CTGTCCTACGCGGCGACGAACGGCTCGGCGACGAACGTGCGAACGGCCTTCCCGACCAACGGCCCGAACTTCAACATCCGCTGCGAGCGGCCCGTCACCCGCGTTCTGTACGCGATCGAGAACGGCGGCTTCTCCGGCGCGGTGATGCCCCAGAACGTCGTCGTCGGCCGAGACGCCACCGCGGTTGCGCAGTTCGTGGCCAAGTACGCCGGGCGGCAGGCGCCCAAGATCACCGGGGTGACGCCGTGCACCTCGCAAGCTGTCGGGACGCTCCCGGCGCCGGGTCAGACCGCCACCACGGCCAAGACCGCGGCGCCTCCGGCAACAGCGGGAATCGGATTGGGATCCGCGTCGCCGGGCCACACGCCCAAGGCCAAGCCCAAGCACAAGTCCAAGCGTCACTAGCCGCCGCCGGGACGTCGCGTTCTAGATCTCAGACTGATCCGTCGCGACTCTGACGCCGTACGCGCGGCGCTGGGCCGTCGCGGACCGGGCGCAGCCGAGGCGATCGACGAGGTGCTGGCCCTCGACGAGCGCTGGCGGACGCTGACCGCGGAGCTCGAGGAGGTGAGGGCCGAGCAGAACCGGGCCAGCCGCGGCCGCCAGGGGCCGCCCACGCCCGAGGAGCGCGAGCAGCTGGCGAGCCTCGCGGCTCGGGGACGCGCGCAGAGCGACGAGGAGACAGCGGTCCGGACCCAGCGCGACACGGCGCTGGCCGCGCTGCCGAACCTTCCCGCCGCTGACGCTCCGGATCAGGACGAGGTGCTGCGGGAGGTCGGCGAGGCCGGGGCCACGGGCAAGGATCACCTTGAGCTGGCGGGCTGGCGGATCGACATGGAACGCGGTGCCCGGGTGTCGGGATCGAGATTCGCGTATCTGCGCGGCGAGCTCGTGCTGCTCGAGCTGGCGCTCGTCCGCTATGCCATGGAAAAGCTCATGGCCGAGGGGTTCGAGCCGGTGATCCCGCCGGTGCTCGTCCGCGGCCAGGCGCTCTACGGCACCGGGTACCTGCCTGACACCGAGCAGCAGATCTACCACCTGCCCGACGACGACCTCTACCTCGTCGGGACCTCGGAGGCGCCGCTGGCCTCGATGCACCGAGAAGAGATCCTGCCGGCCGGTGGCCTGCCGCTGCGCTATGCCGGATTCTCGCCCTGCTTCCGGCGCGAGGCCGGGGCGGCGGGCAAGGACACCCGCGGGATCTTTCGCGTCCACCAGTTCGACAAGGTCGAGATGTTCAGCTTCGTCGAGCCCGAGGAGTCAATCGCGGAGCACGAGCGCCTGCTCGCGCTCGAGGAGTCGATCCTCGAGGATCTCCAGATCCCCTATCGCGTGGTGGCGATAGCGGTCAACGACCTCGGCGCCTCCGCGGCCAAGAAGTACGACTGCGAGGCTTGGCTGCCCGGGCAGGGTCGCTATCGCGAACTCACCTCATGCTCGAACACCACTGATTTTCAGGCGCGGAGGCTGGATATCCGCCGTCGCGGTGACGACGGCAAGCTCGCCCACCTTCACACGCTCAACGGCACCGCTGTCGCCGTTGGCCGGACGATCATCGCGCTGCTGGAGAACGGCCAGCGCGACGATCGGTCCGTCGCGCTGCCGGCGCCGTTGCAGCGGTACGGGGCGCCCGAAGTGCTGGCGCCCGCGGACTGATCAGCGGGGTTGGACGGCCTTCAACGGCCGCTGCGGCCCGGCCTCGAGCACGAGCAGCGCGGCACGCGGGGGGCCGCACGGCGCGATCCGCACCCGCATGCGGACCCCGAAGGTGTTCCATGGCCGGACGAACACCGAGGCCGGATCACCGCCGCCGCTCGCCGCCTCGGCCACTGCGGCGGCAAAGCCCGACTTGCCGGCCTCGGCGTCGGCGGGGACCAGCAGCTCGGAGACCGGCTGGTGGACGGCGCGATCCTCGTCCATGGTCAGGAGTTGCTCCGCGCGCCGCGACATCGCCTGGACCAGTAGCTGGGCATCGACCACGATGAAAGCGTCCTGCGCAGTGGGCAGGGCATCGAGACGAGTCTCGAGCAGCAACCCGAGCCCGCAGGACCGGCAGACACGCGCCACCGGCGCCGGGGGCTCCCCTCCGGGAGACGGGGCTGCGCAGCGGCCGCAGAACCAGCCCCACTCCTCCGGGACGTCGAGCGCCCCGGGCACGAGCCAGAGTGCCGGTCTGTTCTGAGAAATCAAGTTCTGCTCCCCAAGGCCATCAAGCTACCAACGCTCCTCCGTGAACTGCTGGAAAGTTGCAAATCGGCCTGCCGGTCGGGATGAAACCAAGTTGCTAGCGGGGCCCCGTCCCCGAGTCGCCCGGTCGATTCTATGGCAATGCGGCCCGAATAACCAGGGGTTGGCGCCGATTTGGAGGATGCGGATTCACGTGCAGGCGCGGGCCGGGGTGTGACGGAGAGGGCGCGCG
>DATCPD010000097.1:0-23258 GCA_036564325.1 Solirubrobacteraceae bacterium
GGGGGCGGCTCGGCCGGCACCTGGCGTTCGTGATCGCCGCCTATGCGTTCGCGGTGACGATGCTCGGCACGACGCTGCCGACTCCCCTGTACGGGCTCTACCGCGCCAACTTCGGCTTCTCCGAGCTGATGGTGACGATCATCTTCGCGACCTACGCGGGCGGAGTGATCGCAGCGCTCCTGTTGTTCGGTCCCCTGTCCGACGAGATCGGCCGGCGGCGGGTGCTGCTGGCCGGGCTCGCGCTGTCGGCGCTCAGCGCGGTGACGTTCCTGCTGGCCAACGGCCTCGGTCTGCTGCTGCTCGGGCGGGCGCTGTCGGGCCTATCGGCCGGGATCTTCACGGGCACGGCAACCGCGACGCTCCTCGATCTAGCCCCGCGGAACGGCCGCGGGCAGGCGACCCTTGTGGGCACGTTGGCCAACATGACCGGCCTCGGCTCGGGGCCGCTGCTCGCGGGCCTGCTCTCGCAGTGGTTCGGGTCACCGCTGCGGCTGAGCTTCTGGGCCCACCTGGCGCTGCTCGTGCCCGCGGCGATCGGCGTCTGGGCGATGCCCGAGCCGGGTTCTCCGAGCGAGCACCCGAAGCTCCGACCGCAGCGGCTGACGGTTCCGCCGGAACTGCGGGCAGCCTTCATCCGGGCATCGCTGGCCGGGTTCGCAGGGTTCGCCGTGCTCGGTCTGTTCACCGCGGTCTCCCCCGCGTTCATGAGCTCGCAGCTCGGAGTGACGAGCCGGGCGGTGGTGGGGCTGGTCGTGTTCGCCGTGTTCCTGGCCTCCGCCGCCGGCCAGCTCGCGCTCGAGCGGATACCCGAGCGCACGGCGCTCCCGATCGGCTGCTCTGTCCTGAGCGCCGGGATGGGCCTGCTCGCCCTGGGGCTCGAGCGGTCCTCGCTGGCGTTGCTCGTCCTCGGCGGGGTCACCGCCGGCTTCGGCCAGGGGCTGAGCTTCCGCGCCGCGCTCACCGGTCTGAACGCCGGATCACCGCCCGCCCAGCGCGCCGAGGTCGCATCGAGCTTCTTCGTCGTCGCCTACGTGGCCATCTCCTTGCCGGTGATCGGCGAGGGCGTGCTCGCGGAGTCGGCCGGCCTGCGGACCGCCGGCCTGATCTTCGCCGGCGTGGTGGCGGCACTCGCGGCCGTGGCGCTGGTGCTGCTGCTGCGGCGGGACTAGCACGCACCTCAGCCCCGCTGCAGCGAATCCTCCGCGATCTGCGCCCGCAGCACCTTCTTGTCGAACTTCCCCACCGAGGTCTTCGGGACCTCGGTGATGAACTCGACGCGGTCGGGGAGCCACCACTTCGCCACCTTGTCGCCGAGGAACGAGCGGAGTTCGACGTCGTCGAGCGAGCTGCCCTCACGGCGGACCACGCAGGCGCAGGGCCGCTCGCCCCAGCGCTCGTGCGGGATCGCCACGACCGCCGCCTCGACCACGTCGGGGTGGCCCATGATCACGTTCTCGAGCTCGACCGAGCTGATCCACTCGCCGCCGGATTTGACGAGGTCCTTGGTCCGGTCGACGAGCTTGATGATCGCGCCGTGCTTGATCTCCGCCACGTCGCCGGTGCGCAGCCAGCCGTCGTCGCTGAACTTGTCCGCGCCGGTCTCGTCGTTGTAGTAGGCGCTGGCGATAGTCGGTCCCCGCACCTCCAGCTCGCCCCCGGATTCCTCGTCGACGCGGAACTCCACGAACGGCACCACGCGGCCCTGCATCGCCCGCACGCCATAGGCCTCGTCGTCGTCGGCGACGCTGCCGGGCGGCACGCGGCTGACCGAGGCCATCGGGCTCGTCTCGGTCATCCCCCAGGCCTGGATGATCGGCACGCCGAAGCGCTCGTCGTAGAGCCGCATCAGGCTCTCCGGGACCGCCGAGCCCCCGCAGATCAGCCGCTCCACCGAGGAGAGGTCGGGCTGGGGCTCGAGCTGGGCGATGCCCTGGAAGATCGTCGGCACCGCGGCGGCGAAAGTCACGCCCTCCTGCACCATCAGCGACGCCAGGTCGGCCGGGTCCATCCGCGGCCCCGGCAGCACGAGCTTCGAGCCTGCCATCGCCGCCGCGTACGGCAGCCCCCACGCGTTGGCATGAAACATCGGCACGATCGGCAGCACGGTGTCCCGCTCACGCAGGCCCGGTCCGTCGGCCTGGTTGGTGAGCAGCGAATGCAGCACGGTCGAGCGGTGGGAGTACACGACGCCCTTGGGCAGGCCGGTCGTCCCGCTCGTGTAACACATCGCCGCCGCCGAGTTCTCGTCGAGCTCGGGAAACGAGAAGCCCGGATCGCCGGAGGCGAGGAGCTCCTCGTAGTCGATCGCGCCCTCGCGTGAGGCTTCGCAATCGGGCATCAGGATCTCGTGTTCGACTCCGTCGAAGCGGGGCATCCGATCGGCGAGCGAGGCGTCGAGAAAGATCACGCGGTCCTCGGCGTGGCCGGCGATGTAGCGCAGATCGTCGTCGAACAGCCGGATGTTCAGCGTGTGCAGCACCGCTCCCATCGACGGCACCGCGAGGTACAGCTCCAGGTGCCGCACGGAGTTCCAGCCGAACGTCCCGACCCGGTCTCCCGGGCGGATTCCGAGCTGGTGCAGCGCCGACGCCAGCCTCCGCGCCCGTGCTACGACGTCGGCATAAGTCGAGCGCTCGATGCCGGTCGCCGTCGCACTGACGATCTCCCGCCCGGCGAACAGCTGCTCCGCCCGCTCGGCGATCCCGCGCACGAGCAGCGGGGTCCGCATCATCAGTCCCTCGAGCGCCGGCGGTGAATAGGTGCTCATCGGAAGTCTCCTTCTCCTCGCGGTCGATACGGAAGCCTACGCCGACCCGGCTCCTCACGGCGGCAGTGCCCGACCGGGCATCCAACGCGTGGGTGTGCTGTGATCCGACCATGAGCGCGCTTCTGCGGCAGACCCAGATCTACCTGGAAGGAACCAGTGGCCGCACGCCCCGCGTGCCGATCGACGCTCGCCGGCTCGAGGCGGCGGCCGAGCGCCGGATGTCCGCTGACGCGTTCGCGTATGTCGCCACGGGAGCGGGACATGAGCACACCGTCGCCGCCAACCGGGCGGCGTTCGATGGCTGGCGGATCGTGCCCCGGATGCTCCGCGACGTCGGCGAACGCGACACCTCGGTGGAGCTCTTCGGGCGGCGTATGCCGAATCCGTTCCTGCTCGCCCCGATCGGCGTGCTCGATCTCGCGCACCGTGAAGCCGACCTGGCGGTCGCCCGCGCGGCGAAGGACACCGGAACCCCGATGATCCTGTCCAACCAGGCCTCGCGGCCGATGGAGCAGGTGAGCGCTGAACTCGGGAGTACGCCACGTTGGTTTCAGCTCTACTGGAGCAAGTCCGACGACCTGGTCGAGAGCCTCGTCAGCCGGGCCGAGCGGTGTGGGTGCGAGGCGATCGTCGTGACGCTGGACACCACGATGCTCGGCTGGCGGACGCGGGACCTCGAGCGTGCGTATCTGCCGTTTCTCCGCGGCAAGGGAATCGCCCAGTACACGAGCGACCCGGTGTTCACGCGCCTGATCTCCGCGCCGGGGTCGCAACCGCCTCCGGCACAGCAGCCCCGGCCGAGCCTGGCCGCGCTGGGCACCCTGATCTCCCTCACCCGCGCCTATCCCGCCAGCTTCGTTCAGACGCTGCGATCGGGCCTCGGACGCGCCGCGGTCCAGCGCTTCATCGAGATCTATTCCCGCCCCACGCTGACCTGGGAGCACCTCGGCTTCCTGCGTCAGCGCACGAGCCTGCCGATCCTGCTCAAGGGCATCCTTCACCCCGACGACGCGAGCCGTGCGGTCGACGCGGGCATGGACGGGATCGTCGTCTCCAACCATGGCGGCCGTCAGGTCGACGGCTCGATCGCCACGCTCGAGGCGCTGCCCGGGGTGATCAATGCCGTCGCCGGCCGCGTCCCGGTCCTGATGGACTCCGGGATCAGGGGTGGTGCCGATATCTTCAAGGCCCTGGCGCTCGGCGCCAGCGCGGTGCTGATCGGCCGTCCCTATGTCTACGGGTTGGCCCTGGCCGGGCATACCGGCGTCCGAGAGGTGATCCAGAACCTGGCCGTCGACTTCGAGCTGACGATGGGGCTCGCCGGCTGCCGCTCGATTTCAGAGATCGACACCGACGCGCTGGCGCCGGCGCCGCGCGCCGGGCTCGCGTCCGCCCCCGTACCCGGGCCCTAGCTGTTCACTTGCGCGGCGCGAGCACGACCAGCGCCCGGTCACGGGAGCGCTGGAAGGACCGCCGCAGAAACCTGGGCTCGCTGCCCTTGCTTCTCTCCCGACAGGCCTTTTGCCATGCGCGCCAGCGCTCGAGCGCCCGGGCCGCCGCCGCCTCGTGCGGAGCGGCAGCTCGGCACAGGGTCAGCGTGCAGCGTTCCTCCCCGTTGGGTGAATTGCATCCGCGACCGGGAGGACAGCAGAGAGGCATTCGGTGGGCCTACCCACTTTGCCGCGCGGCTCACCCCGACCGTAGGGAGATCAGCGCCTCGCTCATCGCCGGCAGCCTCAGCGCGTAGCCCCCGAGCCCGGGAGCGAGCACCTCGTGGGTCGGGCGGCCCCCCCAAGTCCCGTTGCTCCTCAGCGTCTGGCCGTTCAAAGTCTCGCCCGTCCTGGCCTGCGGCGAGGGGGCCAGCACCCGCTGCACCGTGGCCGGCCCGGTGCCGGGGATGCGCAGCTGGACGGCCGCGGCTCTGGTGCCCTTGTTGACCAGGAGCACATGCAGTGCGCCGCCGGCTCGCACTGCCCACGCCTTCAGGTGCAGCCCGGGCGCCTCCTGGAAACGCAGCGCCGCCAGCTGCGGGTCGGTTCCGAGCGTCCGGACGAACAGAATCAGCCCGTACAGCAGCGGACGCGCCCGAATCCCCCCGCGCGCGGGAACCATCGCCGCGTTGACGGTATCCGTGCGAACGTGGATGTTGACCCCGTCGACCCCGTTGCGAATCAGCTCGAAGAGCGCGTCGGGCGCCCACAGGGCCGTCGCGAACGTGTCACTGACGCCGGCGCGGCCACCGCAGGTCACCGAGTTCAGCTCCGTCATCCGGAACGGCAGGCCCGCACGGTGCGCAGCGGCCGCGGCGGCTCTGACGTGCTGCGCGTTTCCCGCCGAAGCCTTCTCACTCAGCAGCCGGGCGACGGTCGGGTAGGCCGCGGAGCCCGGTCCGAGGCAGGCGGAGTACGGATAACGATGCGCGCTGACCGCGCCGAGCAGCGGCCGGGCGTGAGCCACGAGCTGCGAGATCCAGCCGACGGAGCGGCTCGCATTGGCGACCGCGGGGCCGAGCAGCGGCACCCCGGGCGCGAACCGAGTCAGCTCACGCGCGTAGGCCCTGAAGTCGCGCAGGTAGCTCTTCGGTGAGATCGCCGACGGCAGCACCGACCCGCCCTGACCGACGTGGGCGGTGGTGGCCAGCCAGTACGGCCGGTCGTAGATGTCGGGCTCGTTGCCGATCTCGAACCCGAGGATGCTGCCGCGCGGCAGCTTCCCTTCGGCCGCGCGCGCCCAAGCCGCGGCACGCAGCGGCGAGGAGGTGACGAGGTTCAGGTCAAGAATCAGCCGCGCCGGGGAATGCTTGATCAGGGCCCGGGCCATTCCCAGCCATCTCGGCATCAGCCGGAACGCCCACGCCGGTACCCGTCGGGGCCCGGGATCCCACAGCGAACGGTCCGCCGAGTCCCCGCCAACCCGCAGGATCAGGGGGGCGCCGCCGACCCGCAGCAGTGACAGCACGCGCTCGAACGCCGCAGGATGGTGCTCGAACAGCGGCAGTCCCCAGTACTCGATCGACAGCCCCAGGTAGGACTCCGAAATGGGATGGAGATTCGCCCCGACCACGACCGTTGCCGTCCCGTCGGGCCTCGCGCGGGGCACGGCGTGCCGGCGTGCTGAGCTCGGCGTCCTCGTCTGACGCCGGCCGTGAGACCCGGCGCCGTTCTGTCCCACCTGGCGCGCCGGCACCGGACCGTCGAGCGAGGCCAGCGTGACCGGAACCAGGATCAGGCAGAGCACCGCGGCGGCGAGCGAGACACGCTTGAGCCGGCGAGTCACGGCTTAAGGGTAGACGTGGGAGCGGGCCTCACCCGAGCCCCGGGGGCTTCCCAAACAGGTCTTAATGAACCGGGAAGCGGTTGGATGGGGGTTCGGTTCAGCGCGTCAAGAGCACGATCACGAGGATCACGAGCACGATTGCCATGCCCGCGCCGGCCAGCGGCCAGGGGCGACGCCAGTGCTCGGGCTTCGCGCGGTCGCGGGTGTAACGACCCTCGGGTGGCTCGCCGACCCAGTCGTCCTCGTCGTCGTATCCGGGCATGTGCAGGAACTACCCAGAAAAGCGGGCGCGCAAGACCGCGCTGGTCAGTCGATCACCCAGGTGTCCTTGCCGCCACCCTGCTGTGACGAGTTGACGACCAGCGCGTCGGGCTCGAGTGCGACGCGGCTGAGGCCCCCGGGCGCGAGCACCACCTCATCGCCGCAGAACGCGAACACCCGCAGGTCGATATGGCGCGGTGCGAGCTCACCGTCGATCACCGTCGGATGCCGGGACAGCGCCACGGTCGGCTGGCTGACGTAGCGCTCGGGGTGCTCCACGAGCTCCGCCGCGAGCTGCTGCAGATCGGCTTCCTCGGCGTGCGCGCCGATCACCACGCCCTTGCCGCCGTGTCCGTGGCGCGGCTTGATCACGAGCTCACGCAGGCGACCGATGGCGTCGCGGGCGTCGGCGGCCGTGTTCAGGGCCTGGGTCGGCACCGAGCGGACCAGCGGCTCCTCGGCCAGGTAGAAGCCGATGAACTCCTCGACGTGGCTGTGCACGAGCTTGTCGTCGGCGATGCCGTTGCCGAACGCGTTGACCAACCCGATGTTGCCGCTCAGCCAGGAGGGCAGCAGTCGCCGCGCGACCTCCGTCAGCTCGCCACGCTCGTCGCGCACACGATCCTCATCTGTGCGCCGGTAGACCACGTCGACCGCGGCCGTGCTCCCGTCGGCCAGCTCGACGCCGAGCTGCGAGCCTTCGGCGATCAGCGCGTCCGGGGTGACCAGCGGGACCCCCAGGCGCTCCGCCGCATGGGCGTGCTCGAAATAGGCGACGTTGTCCGGTCCGTCGGTGAGCAGGACGATGAACGGGGACGCCGAGCCGGCCGGCGCGGCCGCGCGCAGGCAGCGGCCGAGCAGCTCGTAGATCACCGGGTCGATCGGACGCGGCCTCAGCGATGTCCGAGGGAGGGTTTCGGCCACCGCGGCGCGGGCCGCCAGTGCGTAGGCGATCCCGGACGGGGTTCGCACGTTGTCCTCGAGCACGAGAAACTCGCCGCTCGGGGCGCGGACCACGTCGAACCCGATCACCGCGGCGGGGGCCTCGTGCGCCGGGAGCCGCCCCATCAGGTCCGGTTCGAACCCCTCCGCCTCACGAATCGTCTCCTCGGCGACGATTCCCGCCTGCACCACCCGCTGTTCGCCATAGGCGTCATGGAGGAAGCGGTTCAGGGCCAGCGCCCGCTGGGCCAGCCCGCGCGCCAGCGCATCCCACTCGGCGGCGTGGAGCAGCCGTGGCACCGGGTCGACGACAAACGGTTCGCCGCCGAAATTGACGCCCTCTCGATCCAGCTGGCGGCTGACCGCAGCGGTCAGAGCCGGCAGGTCGACTCCGGCCAGCGCATCGAACAGCTGCGCGTAGCCGGGGCGGGGAACTCCGTGCTCGTCTCGATCCTCGTCGTAGCCGTCGGTGAAGGCTTGGCGGTCGGGGCCGTCAGATCCCATGTTTGGTCAGCCACAGCTCGAGCAGCGCCAGCTGCCAGAGCTTCGACCCCTCCAGCGTGGTCAGGTGGTCGTTGGGCGCCGCGAGCAGCTCCTGCACGTGTTCCGGTCTGAACACGCCCCGCCGGCGGACCGCCGACACCTCGAGCGTGTCCCGGACCAGTTGCAGGGCCGCACCCTCCAGGCGGGACAGAGCCGGCACCGGGAAATAGCCCTTGGGACGGTCGATGACCACGTCCGGGACGACCGCTCGGGCCGCGGTCTTGAGCACCCCCTTGCCCCCGTGGGCCAGCTTCAGCTCCGGCGGACAGGCCGCGGCGAGCTCCACGAGTTGATGGTCCAGAAATGGCGTGCGCGCCTCGAGTCCCCAGGCCATCGTCATGTTGTCCACGCGCTTGACCGGGTCATCGACGAGCATGATCTCCGTGTCGAGCCGCAGCCCGCGGTCGAGCGGTCCGTCGGCTCCGGCCCCCGCGAAGTGCTGGTCGAGGAACGCGCGGCTCGGATCCTGCTCGAGCAGGTATTCCGGCGTCAGCGTCTGGGCGAACTCTGCCGGCGGGCGATCGAAGAATGCGGCCTGATAGGTGTCGGCGCCGGTTCCGGCCGCATCCATCAGCGGCGGATACCACGAGTATCCGGCGAACACCTCATCAGCCCCCTGCCCGGACTGCACCACCTTCAAGGAGCGCGAGACCTCTTCGGAGAGCAGATAGAAGGCCACCGCGTCATGGGAGACCATCGGCTCGCTCATCGCCCGGATCGCCCCATCCAGGGCAGGAAGCATGCGCTCCGTGGGGATGCTCAGCTTGTGGTGCTCGGTGTCGAACGTTTCGGCGATCACGTCCGAGTAGCGGAACTCGTTCCCCTCGCGATCGCCCACGTCCTCGAACCCGACGCTGAATGTCTGCAGGCCGCGCTGGCCGCCCTCGGCGAGCAACCCGACGATCAGGCTCGAGTCAAGCCCTCCGGAGAGCAGCACCCCGACCGGCACGTCGGCGACCATCCGCCGCTTGACCGCGGTGCGCACGCTGGCCAGCACGGCGTCCGCCCACTCGCGTTCGCCCCAACCGATGCGTTCGGGCTGGCGGCTGAATTCCGCACGCCAGTAGGTTTTGGTGTCGCTGGCGCCGTCGGGTTCGACGGTGGTGATGGTTGCCGGGGGCAGCTTCCGCACGCCTTTGAGGATCGTCAGCGGCGCCGGGACGACGGCGTGCCAGCTGAGAAAATGGTGCAGCGCGACCGGGTCGATGTCGGTATCCACCTCACCCCCGGCCAGCAGCGCCGGAAGCGTGGAGGCGAACCGGAGCGAGTCGGCAAACCGCGCCACGTAGAGCGGTTTGATCCCGAGGCGGTCCCGCACGAGCACCAGCCGTCCCGAGGCGTGCTCGTAGATCGCGAACGCGAACATCCCGAAGAACCGGTCGACGCAGTGCTCGCCCCACCGGCCGTAGGCCTTCAGGATCACCTCGGTGTCGCTGGTGGAGAAGAACGAACATCCGCCAGCCCGCAGTTCCTCGCGCAGCTCGTGGTGGTTGTAGATACAGCCGTTGAACACAATCGTGAGACCGAGCTGATGGTCGACCATCGGCTGGTCCCCGGCAGAGGAGAGGTCGATCACCTTCAGGCGCCGGTGACCGAAGGCCACGTTGCCCTCGCTCCACGATCCGCGACCGTCCGGCCCGCGGTCGCCCATCGTCGCGGCCATCCGCTCAACCGCGTCTGTGTCCGCGCGGCGTGCGAAGGCGAACTCGCCGGCGAATCCGCACATGATCAGGCTCCGCGCTCAGGCGACTCGCGCGAGCGGCGCGTGAGCCTCACCGGAGCGGCGCGCGGCTTCGACAAACGCGGCAAACAACCCGGCGTGCTCTGTTCGCTCCACGAGGCACTCAGCATGCCACTGTACGCCGACCACAAACCTATCGTCGAGCCCTTCGAGCCCCTCGGCGGTTCCGTCCGGAGCACGCGCGGAGACGATCAGGCCGTCACCGAGCGTGTCCACCGACTGGTGATGGAACGAGTTCACATCGGTCTCGGTCTGGCCCAGCACCTGGGCGAGGCGACTCGCGCCCTCGACGCGGACGGAATGCGTTGTCTGGCGCCCGGGCTCGAGCTGCCGATGGTTGATGCCGTCGCCCACGATCTCCGGCAGATGCTGGTGCAGGGTGCCGCCGCGCGCGACGTTGAGCACCTGAAGCCCGCGGCAGATGGCGAGAATCGGGAGGCCGCGCGCGTCGGCCGCCTGCGCGACGCTGAGCTCGAACACATCGAGATCGCTCCAGGTGGGGCCAAGCAGATCGTGGCGGCCCGCGCCGTAGGCCTCGGGATCCATGTCCGGGCCGCCGGACAGGCAGACACCGGCAACCTGGCCCAGCAGCGCGTCGATCGCGTCGGGCTGCAGCGGCGGGATCACCACCGGGATGCCCCCGGCCAGCTCGATCGCGCGCAGGTACTTCATCCCGAGCGCCATCTCCAGCTGCGACGGCTCGCCCTGGGGGGTCAACGTCACCCCCGCGCCCTCGCGCAGCTCGGACGTCGTCACCGCGATGAGCGGCCGCTGACTGACCTCGGATCCCTCGATCATCTCCGCTTCCCTATCCAACCGAGCCAGCACCTCCGTAGTTCTACCCATCAGCTGATCCGTGCCATCTGGCCACATGGCGACAGTTGAGCGGCACCTGTCGGCCGCCCGGCCTGCGCAGTAGTCCTGCGTGAGCGGGGATTATGCACTGCGGCGGGGTCGGAATCGCGAGGCGCCTCGCATGCCGTCAAAACGACCAGAGTGCGACAAACGCCCTCGGCGTCCGGAGCGCGGTGCGCGGTTTGGTCGCTGTACGACCAAAGTGCTCCACCGGTTCGCGGGGATCGGCGTCGTTGTCGCACTCCGGTGGTTCGCACGGCCGCCTCCTCGCCACGACCTGAACAGGACGACAATCGCTGCAGATCGGCCGCGGCGTGACGTGTTGTCCACGCATGCGCTGAACCGCGCGTCAGGACTCGACCGGAAATGAGCGCGGATGCCGCGTTGTTCATCGCCGCAGAGCGCCCGGGCGCGCCGCAGAGCACGCGGGCGGGGACTGGCTGAAGCTGCGCCTGCGGCGCTGGCGGGAGCCGTTCCCGCCGAAGCCTCTACGCTCCGACGGCGGTGCCAGGACCGTCCGAACACCTCGTGGCGCGGCGCGCGAGGAGTCGCGCGCGGACCCGCCGTCGCCGGCTCAAGGCGAGCGGTGCCTTTCTCGTCGTGGTGCTTGCCCTGGCGGTGCTGCTGATCGAGACGGGCAGCGGCTCGCAGAAGAAGCGGCCGGTCAACGGGAGACCAGCCGCGACGATCCCGCATCTCCGTGCGTCCGCGCGGGAGCTCGGCCGCGGGGGATCCCACGCTCTGACCCGCGCCGAGCGCGCGGCCCTCCGTCGTTTGGCCCGGCTCGGCCGGCCGATCTACTGCGCCGGACCCCACGGCCACGCCGTGGCCTTCACGTTTGACGACGGCCCCGGGCCCTACACCCACCTGGCGCTGAAGAAGCTCCGCGCGGCCCACGAACGGGCGACGTTCTTCGCCGTCGGCCGGAGCATCAACGCGTTCCCCGGCTACCTGCGTCCAGAGCTGGCGCTCGGCACGGTCGGCGACCACACCTACACGCATCCGCTGCTGACCTTCCTCCCGGAGGCCGCCGTCTTCTCGGAGATCTCCAGAACCGCCCGCCAGATCCAGTTCGACGACGGCCAGCGCGTCCGTCTGTTCCGCCCGCCCTACGGGGCGCACGACGCCATCGTCGACCGGGTCGCGCGGCGGCTGGGACTGCTGGAGATTCTCTGGAACGTGGACTCCGCCGACTCGCTGGGCGCCAACTACGCCGGCATCATTCGCAACGTCAAGGCGGGATTGCACCCGGGGTCGATCATTCTGATGCACGAGAACCGCGGGCAGACGATCCGGGCGCTGACCACCCTGCTGCCGCTGCTCCACCGGCGACACCTGCGCTCGGTCAGCCTGCCGGAGCTGCTCGCCGCCGACCCGCCGTCCGCGCGCCAGCTCAGACAGGGGCCCGCGGGCTGTCCGCGCCGCGTCCTCCGCGGCGGGGGCGGGTGACCCACCGGCGGGTGAACGACCTCTACGGCAGCCGACCGGCCCAGCGCGCCGAACCGGCGGCCGCCAGCAGCAGCAGCACCAGACCGGCGATCGCGAACTCCGAGGTGACCTCGCGCGACCGGGTGACGCTCCCGAGCTGGCTGCCGAGACGGCGGTAGATCGAGCTCAGCTCGCCGGCGCTCTGGGCGTTGAAGGCGCGCCCTCCTGACACCCGGGCGATCTGCTGCATGAGCTGCGGATCGGGCGGGACGTTCAGCGGCGGCCCGAGCGGGTCGGGGTTGCTCAACGTCCCCCCGGGCGTGCCCAGCGCGACGGTGTAGATGGGGATCCGCTCCTGGCCGGCCTGGCGCGCGACGGCCGCGGCATCGAGACCGGCGTTGGCGGCGCCGTCCGAGAGCAGGACGATGGCGGAGGGCGGATGCTTGCGATCTCCGCCGTGGAGCAGCTGCAGCGCCAGCTGGAGCGCGTCGCCGGTGGCGGTGGCGCCGCCCGCGCTCTGCGTGTCGATGATCGAGCGCGCGGCGCTGTGGTTGGTGGCGGGCGCCTGGACGGCGTCGGCCGAGCTGGAGAACGCCACCGCGCCGACCCGGACCGTGGACGGCAGCTGGTCGATGAACGTGTTGGCCGCGTCGATCGCCGCGGCGAGCCTGGTCGGCTGCACGTCGGAGGCCGCCATCGAGCCGGAGTGGTCGGTGACGAGCATCGTCGCGGCCTGGTCGACGGCGGCGCGGTAGCTGACGTGCGGACGGGCGAGCGCGACCACGAGCGT
Source organism: Solirubrobacteraceae bacterium (assembly GCA_036564325.1). Lineage (GTDB taxonomy): Bacteria > Actinomycetota > Thermoleophilia > Solirubrobacterales > Solirubrobacteraceae > Palsa-465. Next base: position 12,604 of record DATCPD010000097.1, read on the forward strand.
CGCGAGGGCGAGCAGCAGGAGCCCGGCAGGAATCCGCCGCCGCCACGATGGCGCGCTGCCGGCCGCGACGGCCAGCGTCGAGACCGCCGGGAAGCGGACGGCATAGTGCCGCGTGCGCCGGCGGCTCAGCGCCAACAGCCCGAGCGCCAACGGGATCAGGGCCAGTCCGGCGAGCCACAGCGGCGAGGAGAAGTTCATCGGAGCCGACTCCCGAGCGTTTTCAGCCACTCGCCCTCGGTGGACAGCGTGACGTGGTGAACGCGCAGCCGGCGCAGCTCGGCGGCGACGTGCTCGCGCCGCTCTTGCTCGAGCTCGGCGAACCGCTCCCGCACTCGCCGACGGGAGGTATCGACCTCGATCCGGGCTCCTGTCTCGGGGTCGATCAGCGCCAGGTGACCCACCGCGGGCAGCTCGCCCTCGCGCGGGTCGCCAACCTCGACGGCGAGCACCGAGTGGCGCACGCGCAGCGAGCCGAGGGGTCGCTCCCACCCGTGATGCTCGCGGAAATCAGAGACGGCGACCACCAGGCCCGGCTGGCGCGCCAGGCGGCCGACCCGGGCCAGCGCGTCCGCCAGCCCCTCGGGATCGTGCCGGCCGTCGGGCGCCACGCCCCGCGCCAGCGCCCGCCTCAGGGCCACGATGCCCGGGCGCGATCCGCGCGGGGCCAGCACCTGCGGATCGCCGGCCCCGAACACCACGAGCCCGACGCTGCCCGCCCGGCGCACGCCCAGGCGCCCGAACACGAGCGCCACACCTTCGGCCACGTCGGCCTTCAGTCGCTGCGCGGTCCCAAACGCCATCGACGGCGACACGTCGAGCACGATCCACGTGGTCAGCGCGCGCTCGGGCACATGCAGGCGCACGTGCGGCTGGCCACCGCTGCGGGCGGTGGCCGCCGGATCGATATGGCGCACGTCATCGCCGATCTCGTAGGGACGTAGCTGGGCCAGCTCCATGCCGAGCCCGATACCGGCGGCTCGGCGATCGCCGGGGAGCGTGCGGGCGACCAACCGGTTGACGCTGACCTCGAGCGCGTCGATCAGCGGCTGCGGAAGCGGCCCGGGTCCTTGCCGGGCGGCCGGCGGGGCGAGCAGTGCGCGGCTCACGCCAGGTTTGCGCCTTCCGCCCTGACCACCGGGGGTGTCTCCCGCATCAGCTGGGCGCTTCCCGGCTCGGCCACGGCCGCCAGCACCTGGTCGATCAGCTGGTCGGCGGTGACGCCTTCGCTGAGCGCGTCATAGGAGAGGACGATCCGGTGGCGGAGCACGTCGGCCGCCAGGTCGTGCACGTCCTGCGGCACGACGTGGCCGCGGCCGCGGAGCAGCGCCAGCACCCGGGCGGCCTGGACGAGGCCGATCGGACCGCGCGGGCTGGCCCCGAACTCGATCATCCCCTTCAGCTCGCCGAGGCCAAAGCGGTCCGGATGCCGCGTCGCGTCGGCCAGGGCGACCGCATAGCCGATCACGTCTCGGTCGACGAGCACGGTCTGGGCCGCGGCAGCGTGATGACGCAGGTCCTCCAGCTGCAGGCACTCCCGCACCGTGGCCGGCGCAACGAGACTGCGCCCGACGACGGCTGCCTCCTCCCCAACGCTCGGATAGTCGACGAGGATCTTCATCAGGAACCGGTCGACCTGGGCCTCAGGGAGGGGGTAGGTGCCCTCGGACTCGATCGGATTCTGGGTGGCCATGACGATGAACGGCAGGGGGACCGGATAGGTGGTTCCGCCGATCGTCACCTGCTGCTCCTGCATCACCTCCAGGAGCGCCGATTGCACCTTCGCCGGGGCGCGGTTGATCTCGTCGGCGAGCAGGAAGTTGCTGAACACCGGGCCGAGCTCGGTGTCGAATCCCCCGGTGTCCGGGCGATAGACGCGCGTGCCGACGAGATCCGCGGGAACCAGGTCCGGCGTGAACTGGATCCGGCTGTAGGACCCGCCCAGCACGGCGGCCAGCGTCTTGACGGTCAACGTCTTCGCCAGCCCGGGCACGCCCTCCAGCAGCACGTGGCCGCCCGCCAGCAGGCTGACGAGCAGCCGCTCGAGCATCGCGTCCTGGCCGACGATCACCCGCTTGAGCTCGTACAGGGCCTCCTGCAGGGCAGCCCTGGCCTGAGCCCGCGAGTCGGTTATTGCATCAGGGTCGTTCATCTTCGTTCTCCTTGTCTGTCCTCAAGTATCAGCCGCTGGTGGGGCGCACCAGTGGTCTCCGACGTAAGTGCGGTCGCACCGAGAGGTGGCACCGAGAGGTGGCACTGGTGGATGAAGGGCGAGGACGCAGAATGCGATGTGCACCTCTGGTGCATGAGCATTCGAGGACAAAGCCAGGCGCCGCCAGAGCCGCCTCGAATGCGAGCGTATTTGCGTCGGCGACCACTAGACGAGCCGTCCGAACCAGCGCAGGGACAGGGCGCTGCCCAGCAGCAGCAGCACCAGCCCTCCTCCCGCAAAGCTCGCACTGATCTCGCGTTTGACCTGCTTGTGCCCGAGCTGGGCCGCGAGGTGCGCGTAGACCGTGCTCAGGCCTCCCGCGTCGGCCACGGTGAATTCGCGCCCGCCTGAGAGGCTGGCTATCTGCCCTAGCTCCTGTGAGCTCAGCGGGACGGGGACGGTCACTGTTTTGGCCCCGTGCCGCACGCTGATCGTGCCGCGCTGGGTGCCGAGCGCCACGGTGTAGATCGGGATGTGCTGCGAGGCGGCCTGGCGCGCCGCCGCGAGCGGATCGGCGCCCGTGGTGGAGGTCCCGTCGGATAGCAGCACGATCGCGCCGGGCGGACGCTTGCCGCTGGGGGTGCGGAGGCTCGTCAGCACCCCGGTGGCCCGGTTGATCGCATCTCCGATCGCCGTGTGCCCACCGGCATGCAGGTGGCCCAGCGCCGAGCGGGCCAGCGAATGGTCGGTCGTGGGCGACTGCAGCAGGATCGGCTTCTCGTTGAACTCGAGCACGCCAACGCGGATCGCGGCGGGAACGCTGGCGATGAACTTGCCGGCCGCACGCTCGGCTGCGCCGAGCCTTGACGGCGCCACATCGGTGGCCGCCATCGAGCTGCTGATGTCATCAACGAGCATCACCGCGCCGTCGGTCACCGGTACGGCCACGCTCCGCTGCGGCCGCGCAGCCGCCACGATCAGCACGGCCAGCGCGAGCACGAAGGCCAGCATCGGCGCATGCCGGCGCCAGCCCGGCGACGCTGGCGCCACCGAGGGGATCAGCGGCTTGGCGACGAACGCCGCCGCCGCCCGCCCGCGGCGACGCTGCTGGCCGAGGTACCAGCGGAGCACCAACGGGATGGCCAGCAGCGCCAGGAGAACCAGCGGTGCGGCAAAGCTCATGGGACCGAAGCGGGACGAGCGGTCAGCTTGGGTCGCACCGTGTAGATCGCGGAGCCGCGCACGAACTGGATCTCCACATTGTCACCGGGCCGGAGTGCGGCCACGGCTTCGGTGACGACGATCGGGGCGCCGACGGGGCGACCCTCGATCTGGGTGATCGCGTCGCCGGGTTGGAGACCCGCCCCCGCCGCCGGGCTTCCGGGCACCACGGAGGCCACCACGACCGTGCCGTTGGCCAGGCCCTGCATCTGCAGCCCGAGCCATCCCCCGGAATTGGCGATCGTGGGCCCAGTCGAGCCGCTCGATCCGCCGAGCAGGGCGCTCAGGCCGTAGGCGCCCCCCGCGACGAGCAACGCGACCGCTGCGACGGTGGCCACCAGACGCCGCTGGGCCCGGTCGAGCGCCAGACCGGCTCGCAGCTTCGCAAGCGCCGGCCGCCATCGCGGTCGCGCTCGCGCGCGTGGCGGGGCGGTGGCCGTCGCGGCGGTCGGTTGCGCGCGGGGCTGGGCTGGCGCCGGGACCTGCTCGTCCTGGGTCTGGTCCCGCAGACGCTCGGCGCGCTCCCGGGCCGCGGCCTCGGAATCACGCTGCCAGTCGCCCGACCATAGGTGTTTGGGTGAGCTCATTCTCCGCCGAAGGTAGGCCAGCTGCGTGAGAGTCTCTTAAGAGGAAACACTCAGTACAGGTCCTCTATCTTGACCGACCACCGAGCGGTGTCCGATCCCGGGGACACGGAGATCTGGTAGACGCCGGGTCCGGTGGTGAACGCGCGCGTCTTCCCGGTGCCCTCGTCGAGGCTGAACGAGTCGACCGTGGCCCCGTCGCGGATCCGCTTGACCGTCGCGCTCGGGCCCGAGCAGATGAACACGAACGTGCAGGTGCCCTGGTAGCTCATCGAGGAGACGATCTGCCAGCGCGCTCCGCGGATCCGGAACGGCACCGAGCTCCCGGTCCCCTGTCCGGCAAAGCTGGTCAGCGGCCGCAACCGCGGCACCTCGGCGACCAGCAGCGTGACCAGCGATCCAGGCGGGATGCCGACTCCGGCGGCGGGCGCCTGCCGCGTGACGGTGCCGGGCTTGACAACCGGCGCCGGCACCTGCGTAACCCGGGAACGCAACTTGATCTGCGCCAGCCGCCGCTGGGCTTGGCTCACGGGGCTGTCGACCAGCTGTGGGACCTTCACCGGAGCGGGACCGGCGCTGAGCACGACCCGGATCGTGGACCCGTCCCCGACCCGTCGCCCGGCCGCCGGGCTCTGCGCGAGCGCGGTGTTGCGGGGAGCCGAGCTGTACCGCGAGCTGAAGCGCGTCTTGAGTCCTTCCAGGTGAGTGCGGACCCGGACAGCGCCGGCGCTCATACCCCGCAGATCAGGCACCGTGACATGGCCCGGGGCGAGGGCGATCGCGGCCGCGACCATCCCGAGCGCAAGCGCGAGCACGAAGCCGAACAACGCGAGGCGCTGGCGGCGCTCGGACGGGTTGACGATGCGCCGGGGGGACATCGGCTGGCCGATCCGGGTCGAGTCGACGCGGGCTCGACCCGGTCCGGTGGGGGCCGAGGCGACGTCCGGGGCCGGGGCGACGTCCGGGGCCGGGGCGACGTCCGGGAGAGGGTCCGGGGCGGCAACGCGAGCGCGGGCCAGCGCGTCGGCCAGCTCGCCCCCGTCGGCGTATCGCTGGGCCGGCGCCTTGGCCAGCGCCCGCTCGGTCACCCGGGCGATCGCCCGGGGCACCGCGGCGGGCAGCGGCGGAGGGGGATCGTTGACGTGGCGCAGCGCGAGCTCGACCGCCGAGTCACCGTCAAACGGAGGCCGACCGGCGAGCATCTCGTACAGCACCACCCCCACGCCGTACACGTCCGTCGCCGGAGTGATCGCTCCCCCGCGAGCCTGCTCGGGGGCCATGTAGCGCGGGGTCCCCACGATCGTCCCACCGGCCGCCTCGCTGCTCCCCGCCGCGAGCCGCGCCACGCCGAAGTCGCCAACCTTGATCCGTCCGTCGAAGGACAGGAGGACGTTCGCTGGCTTGACATCCCGATGCACGACGTTCTGGACATGGGCGCGAGCCAGCGCCCGGGACAGCTGCTCGGCGATGTCCAGTGCCTCGGACCCCGCCAGCGGGCCCGCGCTCAGGCGCTGCGCGAGGCTCTCCCCCTCGACGAGCTCAGCGACGTAGTAGAGCCCCTCCGCTGCCGACCCGACGTCGAAGATCTGCACGATCCCGGGATCGCTGATCGACGCCAGCAGCTGGGCCTCCCGCTCGAAGCTCTCGACCCAATCGGGATCCTCGGCCCACCACGGCTTGATCACCTTGACCGCCACCCTTCGCGCGAGGCGCCGGTCGAACCCGCGGTAGACGCGGCCGAACGTCCCCTCCCCGATCACCGCGTGCAACTCGTAGCGTCCGTCGAGGGCGAGGCCGGACAGATCAGGGGCGCGAGGCACCGCGGGGTCAGCGACGGAGGCGCAGACGGGCGTCGACCGTGCCCACGGCGATCGCGTAGATCGCGTGTGTGCCGAAGCTCGTCAGCAGGTAGCCACGTGGCCAGCGCCACGGGGGTGGGGTGTGGCCCAGCAGCGGGAACATGGTGAGGGTGGCGCTCATCAGCGTCGCCGCGAAGGCGCCCGTGGCCGGTGGCTCCTGGTATCGGCGGCGCAGCAGTCCGTGCCACACGCCGAACATCGACCCGTAGCTCCAGCGCAGCAGCTGCCCGAGATCCGCCTCCTCACGCCCGGTCACCGACGGCAGGTGGAGGATCGTGGCGACGATCTCACCCGGCACGAGGCTGTCGTCATAGTCAATCGGCCCGCGGTCACTCGGGCGGACGCGTCGCTCCAGCGAATAGGCGAGCGTCAGCGCGGCCGTCCCGGCGGCCCCGGAGATGACGCTGCGCAACGGCCACGGCAGGTTGGGGGAGGGTTCTCGGAGGCGACCCATCGATGCCGAGGGTACCCGCGTGCGCCTGCGACCGGCCGCGGTTCTCCCGCGGCGGCCGGAAGCTGGCGCGACCAAACTGGAAATTGCCTTGCATTCCGCCGAAGTGTGAGTTACCCTGATCCAGCAGCAAAGGACACCGCTATGACATTTCTCGCCCCCACCCACATTTACACGAGCAAGGCAGTGACTTTCACTGCGCCCGTGGTGCGCCTGCCCCGGACGGCGGCAATGGCGCCGGCACGCAATCCCCGTGCCCTCGCTGCGAGGTGTGTGCGCTAACTCCTGTGCACATGCGCGTTATGCGAGGGCGACCCCACCGGGTCGCCTTTTTTTATGCCATTTTCCGAAAATCCGAGGTGACGTTGTGACCGCGACTTAGTTTCCACTCACTCCACCGCCCCCAGGGCGTAGAAGTGCCTGTCATAACCAGTTCACCGTCGACGTCGGTGTGTGTTCGCACGCGGGCACGGACGTCTGAGTGACCTGTCATACGCACTGTCAAATTCCGGCGAGACACCGGTCGCTGGCCCCTGCCCGGGGACGGCGCGAGCACACGAGGAGCAGGTTCAATGCAGATCAATCCACAAGCCGTCACCGCTCGCCTGCGCAGCACGCCGGCGCGCCGTCGGTGGTTTGTCCGAGGACGGGCCAGGAGCGGCCCAGCGCCGGTCTGGTCCAGCGAGACGGAGGTGCTGCGCGCGCTGGGCGAGGACCGGCCGTCATCCCGCGGCTCGCCAAGTCGCCCACCGGAGCTGCCGCTGCACCGGCCGTGGTTCTAGAGGGCTGAGGGGCCGTCGTCCGGCGGCCCCTCAGCCGGTTAAGCTCTCGGCGCTTGCAGACCGTCGGCAAAACCATCGTCTTCTTTCCCGAGGGCGCCTTCGGCCCGACCAACAACTGCGTGGGGATCGGCGACGTGCTGCGGCGGGACGGTCATCGCGTCGTGTTCGTGGTGGAGGAGTCCTTCGCCGGCACCCTCGAGGCCAAGGGCTTCGAGGAGCGCACGATGCGCCTCGCGCCGCCCCCGGCCGAGCCGGAGGAGCCCGGGCAGTTCTGGAAGGACTTCATCCGCGATACCGCGCCGGTGTTCCGGGAGAGCACGCTGGCGCAGCTCGAGACCTTCATCGCGCCGACCTGGCAGGCCCTCGTCGACGGAGCGCGCTATGTCGACGACCAGCTCGCCGAGATCTTCGGTGAGCTGCGACCGGATGTGATCGTGGAGGACAACGTCTGCTCCTTCCCCGCGATCGCCGCCGGCACCCGCCCGTGGGTCAGGATCCTCTCCTGCAACCCGTTGGAGCTGGGGGACGAGGCTCTGCCGCCGCCGTTCTCGGGCCTGGGACCGGACGACGCACCCCAATGGAGCGAGTTCCGCGACGAGTACGCGCGCCAGATCGGCGGGCTGCAGAGCGAGTTCTCCGCATTCTGCGTGAAGCGCGGCGCGCCCCCGCTGCCCGAGCTGGAGATGATCCACGAGTCGCCGTGGCTGAACCTGATGCTGTACCCGGCCGAGCTCGACTACCGGCGCAGCCTGCCGCTGGCCCCCACCTGGCACAACCTCGAGACCTGCGTTCGCGCCACCGACGAGCCATGGTCCCCACCCGAGCCGGACGGGAGGCGGCTGATCTACCTGAGTCTCGGTTCCCTCGGATCGGCGGATGTGGCGCTGATGCGGCGGCTGATCGACGTTCTCTCCCGCACCCCCCACCGCTACGTGGTCAGCAAGGGTCCCCAGCACGCGGAGCTCGACCTGGCCGAGAACATGATCGGCGAGGAGTTTCTGCCCCAGACCTCCGTGCTGGCGCAGGTCGACGCGGTGATCACCCACGGCGGCAACAACACGACCACCGAGTGCATGTGGTTCGGCAAGCCGATGCTGATGCTGCCGATCTTCTGGGACCAGCACGACAACGCGCAGCGCGTTGACGAGTGTGGGTTCGGCGTGCGGCTGCCGACGTATTCATTTGAGGAGGAGCAGCTGCACAGCACCCTCGAGCGTCTGCTGGATGACGAGACGCTCCGAGGGCGCTGCGCCGCGGCCGGTGAGCGACTGCACAGCCGCCCCGGGCCGCCCACCGCCGCGGCTTTGATCGCCCAGGTGGCTACGGGCGAGCTTCGAGCACGAGGTTGAACGGGGTTTCAGCCGAGCGGCGCAACCGCGTGAAGCCGCCGGCGGTGACCACTTCCCGCAGGCGGGCCTCGCCGGCCTGAGCGCCGAGCGCGAGCCCGACCTCCTGGTCTCGCGAGGCGGGCGTGCAGACCAGTGTCGAGGCGCCATAGAACACGCGCCCGACGGGGTTGAGGTTGTCCTCCAGCCGGTCGCCGGCGAACGGCTCGACGATCATCCAGGTCCCGTCGGCCTGGAGCGTCTGCAGCACGTGGGCGGAGGCGCCGACCGGGTCCCCCATGTCGTGCAGGCAGTCGAACATGGTCACCAGGTCGTACCCCTCGCCCGGGTAACCCTTGGCCGAGGCCACCTCGAAGCTGACCCGTCCGTCCAGCCCCCGTTCCGCGGCGGCGCTCCGCGCGCGCTCGATCGACGCCTCGTGGTAGTCGAAGCCGACGAACTCGGAGCGTGGATACGCCTCTGCCATCAGGATCGTCGAGGCCCCGTGCCCGCAGCCGACGTCGGCCACGGAACCACCGGCCTTGAGCTTCGCGTCCACGCCCTCCAGCGACGGGATCCACGACGAGACGAGATTGGCGGCATAACCCGGTCGGAAGAACCGCTCGGTCCCGGTGAACAGGTCGTGGTGGTGCTCGTGCCAGCCGACGCCGTGACCATCGACGAACGCCTGGCCGATCTTCTCCTCGTCCTTGGTCAGCGCGGTGGCGACCTGGAACGCGCCGGGCACGAAGGCCGGGCTCCCTTCCTGCGCCAGGGCAAGCGACTGCTCGGGCGTCAGCGAGAACGTCCCGGTCCCGGGCTCGTAGCTGACATAACCGCCGGCGGCCTGGTTTGACAGCCACTCCCGCACGTAGCGCGCGTCGGTCCCCGTGCGCTTCGCCAGCTCTTCGGGGCTCACGGGCTGCCCATCGGCCATCGCCCGGTAGAGCCCGAGGCGGTCGCCGATCACGACCAGTGCCGCGCTCATGGCGGCGCCGAGATCGCCGACGAAGCGGCCCATGAACTCATCGAGCTTGGCCTGATCGATCGGTTGTGCGGTCGTTGACATCAGTTGATCCTCTCTTTTGGTGGTTGCGCGCCCAAGCGGCCGGACGGCCGGGCCTAGTCCTCGTCCCACGCCTGCACGACGGTCTGGTTGGCGATCTGGCCGCCGGCGAGCTCGATCACCGTCGCGCACAGCACGTTGGTGCCGTTCGCGTAGCGGCAGGCCAGGGTGAACGCGGCTCCGGCGTCGTCCCGCACTCGTTGCTTGACCGAGTGCGTCATGTCACGCGCGCACGTGTCCTCGATCCAGGCCGCGATCTCCTCGGGGCTGCGCAGGACGCGCGGGGACCCGGGCTGGGAGATCTTGTCGATGATCGTGACCGTCGCGTCGGGTCCGTACATCGACACCTGCGTCGAGGCGTCCCGCTCCTCGGCGGCGCGAGTGAAGCGGCCGAGGTCGAAAGCGGTGGTGTGGGTGGTGCTCATGATGTCCTCCCTGTCGGGATTGCGGTTGGCGATGAGCGGAGGTTCGGGGAGGCCCGTCGTGGCGCCGTCAAAAACGCGTCAAGCCCGCCGCGGTAGGCTTTTGACGCTGTGCTGCGTGCACGATTGCTTGGGGCATTGGAGGTCGAACTGAACGGAGTCGTGATCGACTCTCCGGCCTCGCAGCGTCCGTGGGCCGTGTTTGCCTACATCGCCCTCGCCGCACGCCCCGTGGCTCGAGCCGAACTGGCGGCGCGGTTCTGGCCGGACGTTCTCGATCAGAGCGCCCGCGCCAGCCTCCGCAGCGCGCTGTGGGCCCTGCGGCGCTCGCTCGGAGAACAGCTCCTCGTCGACGGCGAGCGAGTCGGGCTGTCGGACGGCGAGGACGTGTGGATCGATGTCTGGGAGTTCGAGCGGCTGGCCGGCGCCGACCCGGAGCCAGCCCTGGAGTTGTGCCGCGGTGAGCTGCTCGAGGGCATCGAGGACGACTGGGCGCTCCTTGCCCGCGCACGACACCGGGACCGGGTGATCGAGCTGCTCGAGAACCGCGCGCGGGCGTGCGAGCAGGATGGCGATCTGCGCGGAGCGATCGAGTTCGGCCGCCGCCAGGTTGATCTCGACCCGTTCGACGAGGGAGCCCATCGGCGGCTGATGACCCGCCTCGATGAAGCCGGCGACCGCGCGGGCGCTCTGCTCACCTACCGGGCGCTGTCAGAACGCGTCCGGCGCGAGCTCGGCGTCCCCCTCTCGGCGCTGACGCGCGATCTGGCCGAGCGGCTTCGCGACGACCCGCCGG
>DATCPD010000108.1:0-5147 GCA_036564325.1 Solirubrobacteraceae bacterium
GGGGGCGCGTAGGGGCGCGCGGGCGCGGCGCGCGGCGCGCGCGGACGCGCGGGACGGCTTTGCTACTCGGCGCGCTCTTGCATCGGCACGTAGTCCTGGCCGCGCGGGCCCGTGTAGATCTGACGCGGGCGGGCGATCTTCTGCTCCGTGTCGTCGATCATCTCGAGCCACTGGGCGATCCAGCCGCTGGTGCGGCCGATCGCGAACAGCACCGGGAACATCTCCACCGGCATCCCCAGCGCCTCGTAGATCAGACCGGAATAGAAATCGACGTTGGGATAGAGCTTCCGTGAGATGAAGTAGTCGTCCTCGAGGGCGATCTTCTCGAGCTCGGTGGCGATGTCGAGCAGCGGGTTCTTCCCCGTCACCTCGAACACCTCTTCGACCGCCTTCTTGATGATCTTCGCCCGGGGGTCGAAGTTCTTGTACACCCGGTGACCGAACCCCATCAGCTTCTCGTCGCCGTTCTTGACCGCCTTGATGAAGTCCGGAACGTTCTCCTTGGTTCCGATCCGATTCAGCATCCGCAGCACCGCCTCGTTGGCGCCGCCGTGCAGCGGGCCGTAGAGGGCGGCCACGCCGGCAGCGACCGCCGAGTACGGATCGACCTGAGAGGAGCCGACGCTGCGTACCGCGCTGGTCGAGCAGTTCTGCTCGTGGTCGGCGTGGAGGATGAACAGCACATCGAGCGCGTGCTCGAGCCGAGGGTCGGGCTCGTACTTGAGCTCCGTCATCTTGTAGATCATCCCGAGGAAATTCCCCGCGTAGGACAGGTCGTTGTCCGGATACACGTAGGGCATGCCGCGGTTGTGCCGGTAGGAGAACGCCGCCAGCGTGGGCATCTTGGCCAGCAGGCGGATCACCTGCAGGTAGCGAACCTTCTCGTCCTTGATCGCGTTGGCCTCCGGATAGAAGGTGGACAGCGCGCCCACGGAAGCCAGGAGCATCCCCATCGGGTGGGCGTCGTAGCGAAAGCCCTGCATGAACTCCTTGACGTTCTCGTGCACGAACGTGTGGATCGTGATCTCGTGCGTCCACTCGTCGAGCTGCGACTGGGTGGGGAGTTCGCCATGGATGAGCAGGTAGGCCACCTCAAGGTAGCTCGACTTCTCGGCCAGTTGCTCGATCGGATAGCCGCGGTACTCGAGGATCCCCTTCTCGCCGTCGATGAACGTGATTGCCGAGCGGCAGGAGGCGGTGGCCATGTACGCCGGGTCGTAGGTCATCAACCCGAAGTCCTCTTCGTCGACCTTGATGTTGCGCAGCTCGGTCGCCCGGATCGTCCCGTCCTCGATCGGGACTTCGTACTGCTTTCCGGTCCGGTTGTCGGTGATGCTGAGGGTGTCGTTCGACGTTTCTACGCCGGCGCCATCCTTCTGCTGGGTCTCCGTCGACATGGCACTCCTCTCGCGATGGCCAAGTGGTTCCACGGCCCGTTTGAGCAGCGCGGCAACCAGTTCGAGACTCTAGTACCCAGATGCCGGCGGCGAGAAGCCAGTCGCTGGCGCAGAGCGAGCGCGGCGCCGCCGCCGCCGCCGGAGCGTGCGGCTAAGGGTCGGTGACGATCGCCATGGCGATCGCGATCACCACGAGGACGAAGCTCAGACCCATGACGGCGCGCGCGCCCCCGGCGTTGCCCGGGAAGGCCGGGCGGGTCAGGCCGACGGCCGCCAGGGCGACGGCGTAGATGGCGAGGAACCCGCCGGCGATGTAAAACGGCGTCTTCGAGGGCTCGGCGGCGGCGAGGATCAGCGACAGCACGGCGCGAGACTATCCAATCCGGCTCGTGTCCGGGGCACCCGGGTGGGTTGCGTCCGGCGCGCCTGGGGGGCTCGCGTCCTGGGCACCGGCGCGGCTCGGATCCGGGGCACCGGCGCGGCTCGGCTCCGGGCCACCGGCGCGGCTCGCCTTCGGGGCACCGGCGCGGCCACCCTCATACCGGCTTTCGGTCGCGGCCCGCTGGCCCTGATAGTGGCTGCCGAGATCCGGGCTCCCGTAGGGGCGCTGCGCGGGCCGGTCCAGCGACATGAACGACAGCTGCGCGATCTGGAGCCCGGGATACAGCTTGATCGGGATCCGGGTCAGGTTGTTCAGCTCCAGCGTCAGCGTGCCCTTCCAGCCCGGGTCGCAGAAGCCCGCGGTTGCGTGCACGATCAGCCCGAGCCGGCCGATCGAGCTCTTGCCCTCGATCCGGGCCACGATGTCGTCGGGAAGCTCGACCCACTCGAGCGTGCGCCCGAGACAGAACTCGCCCGGGTGGATGACAAACGACTCGTCCCGCCCGATCACCACCTCCTCGGTCAGCCCGGAGGGCGGCTCCCGCAGGTCGATGGCCGACGCGCGGTGGTTGTGGAACACGCGGAACGAATCCCCCAGGCGCAGATCGACGCTCGCGGGCTGAACGAGCTCCGGGTCCCAGGGATCGATGCGGATCCGGCCCTCCTGCACGAACTGCAGGATCGTTCCGTCGGACAGAACCGAGGCCGGTGCGTCAGTCATCGCCGCAAGTCTGCCAGCGAACGCGGACTTCAGGCGGATTCAGCCTCAACTGGCGCGGCAGCGCTCAGTGACCGAGCGTGCGGGCCCGCGCCCGGACGGTGCGCACCCGCGCCGGCGGGAGCGGAGCGGGATCGCCATGCGGACCTCGGCGTGGACGGCGAGGGAACGGCTTGGGCGGGTGCGGGCGGGGCCGCTTCACGCCGCCGTCATCGTCGCGCGTGTGAGCGTCCTCGGGCTCCTGTTTGATCGCCCACCAGACAAGGTAAATCAGCGCTGCCAGCGGAATCTTCAGCGCGAGCATTAGCCAGATGAATCCCCAGGTCACGGCGCGGCCGATCCTACCCGGATCGCGCGCCGATGTCACGCCGCCCTGGGGGCCGGCGGATCGTCAGTCGCGAAGGGCCACGGGCTTCTCGATGAAGCTCGTGATCCGCTGAAGGTCTCCGACCCGCTCGGAGATCTCCTCGCTGGTCAGCCGCGCGACCCGCTCGGTGCCGAACTCCTCCACGTTGAAGGAGGCCAGCGCAGTGCCGTAGGCCATCGCCCGGGCGAGCAGCTCGTGATCGAGCTCCTCCCGCGGGTGGGCGGCGACATAGCCGACAAAGCCTCCCGCGAAGCTGTCGCCGGCGCCGGTCGGGTCGACAACGGTTTCCAGCGGGAACGCCGGCAGCGCGAAGAAACCCTCCTCGGTGACCATCGCGGCGCCGTATTCGCCCTGCTTGGCCACGACGACGCTGGGTCCCCATTCGCGGATCTTCCGGGCGGCGCGGAGGAGGTTGGGCTCCTGCGTGAGCTGGCGCAGCTCGGCGTCGTTGAGCAGCAGGCAGTCGACGCCGGAGATCGTCTCGATCAGCGACTCGCGGGCGATGTCGATCCACAGGTTCATCGAGTCGAGGGCGACGAAGCGGGCGTTGTCGCACTGGGCGCGGACCTCCCGCTGAAGGTCGGGCTGGATGTTGGCCAGGAACAGCACGTCGGCGGCCCGTGACTCCGCGGAGAGCTTGGGCTGGAAGTCCGCGAACACGTTCAACTGCGTGTCCAGCGTCTCCCGGCTGTTGAGGTCCCATCCGTACACGCCGCGCCAGAAGAACGTCTTGCCGCCCTCCACGCGCTCGATGTCCTCGGTCCTCACTCCGCGCGCCTCGAGCACCGCGAGCTCCTCGGCCCCGAAGTCATCGCCGACCGGCCCGACCACCCTGACCCGATCATCGAAGAACGAAGCCGCGAGGGCAAAGTGCACCGCGGACCCGCCGAGCATCCGCCCGCGGGTGCCGAACGGGGTGGTGACCGCGTCAAAGGCGATGGAGCCGACAACCGTGACCGACATAGGGCGCGGAGCGTAGCGGCGGGCGGGTGTCGGCGTGGCGCCGGGTCCCCGGCGCCACCGGCCCTCAGCCGCCCCGGACTCGCTCCCCCTGAGGGTCATAGAGCGGCTCCGCCACGACCTCGCCCGAGACCCAGGTGCCGAAGATGTCGATCTCGACCGCAGTCCCCACGGCGACGGAGGCGGGTAGGTAGGCATACGCGATCGACCGCGCGACCGTGTAGCCGTAACCCCCGCTGGTGACGCGACCGCGGATCTCGCCCTCCACACGGACCGGCTCGTTGCCGAGCGCCACCGACAACGGGTCGTCCAGGACGATGCAGCGCAACCGACGCGTCGGCTCGGGCAGCGCATCAGAGCCGATGAAGGCCTTGTCGGTGCGGACCGCGAACTCGAGGCCGGCCTCGAGCGGCGTCTCGTCGGGCGTGATGTCGGCGGCCCAGACGCGGTATCCCTTCTCGAGGCGCAACGAGTCGATCGCGCGGTAACCGCAGGCGCGCAGGCCGAGCGGCTGGCCGGCCTCCCACAGCGTGCGCCACAGTCCCGCGCCGTACTCCGTCGGGCAGTAGAGCTCCCAGCCAAACTCGCCGACGAAGGTCACCCGCAACGCGCGCACGGGCACATCGCCGACGGCGATCTCCCGCATTCGCATGTATCCGAAGCCGAGCGGGTCTCCAGTCAGCGTCGAGAGGATCGCGTGCGCACGCGGGCCCCATAAACCGAAGCAGGACCACCGCGCGGTCACGTCGCTCAGCCGGACGGAGCCGTCATCGGGCAGGTGCCGGCGGATCCAGCTGGCGTCGTGGTTGCCGAACGCCGTCCCGGTGACGATCGTGAACACGTCCGGCTCCACTCGGGTCACCGTGAAGTCGCACTCGATCCCGCCGCGGCGGTTGAGCATCTGCGTGTAGGTGATGGCTCCGACGTCGCGCGCCACCCGGTTGTCGCACAGGTGCTCGAGCAGCGCGGCGGCCCCCGGGCCGCTGAGCTCGAGCTTGGCGAACGAGGACTCGTCGAACAGCCCCGCCGCCTCGCGGGTGGCGCGATGCTCGGCGCCGATCGCTGGCGACCAGTGCATCCCCGCCCAGCCGCGGGGACGCAGCCCTTCATCGCCGCTCGACGCGTTGGACTCGTACCAGTTGACCCGCTCCCAGCCGGACTTCTCGCCGAACGAGGCGCCGTTCTGCGCGTGCCATCCGTAGGCGCTCGAGACCCGCAGCGGCCGGCCGGCCTGACGCTCGTGACCCGGATAGCGAATGTCGTAGTAGGTCTCGTAGACCTCCTTGGCCCGCTTGAGCGTGTAGGCGGGGGAGCGGTAGTGCGC
>DATCPD010000117.1:0-25914 GCA_036564325.1 Solirubrobacteraceae bacterium
CGCCAGCCCGGTTGGTCCGATCAGAGCCGGTGCTCTGCGCGCCGCCCCGCGTGTGCGCGGCGACATCTGGCGCTTTGCCTCACGCCACGACCTCATTCCGCCTGCTGTAACGGTCACCCGGAAGGCCTCCGGCGCGGTCCGCGGTGACGTGTTCGTCGCCTCGCAGAAGGGTCCGTTGCAGAACGGTGCGATGATCATCGGCGGCTACGGTGGGCTGATCTGGTACCAGCCGATGCCGCGGGGGCAGTCAGCCACGGACTTTCGCACCCAGACCTATAAAGGCAAGCCGGTGCTGACGTGGTGGCAGGGGACTGTCAACGCCGTGGGCATCGGCTCCGGACAGGATGAGATCTTTGACAGCTCGTACCGCCCCGTCGCGACGGTTCGCGCCGGCAACGGTCTGAACTCTGATCTGCACGAGTTCGAACTCACCCTGCAGAGCACGGCACTGGTCACCGCCTACTACCCGGTGCACTGGGATGAGAGCTCCGTTCGGGGGCCCAAGGGGGCGATCGTGCTCGACTCGGTCGTACAGGAGATCGACGTCGCCACCGGCCTGGTCCTGTTCCAGTGGGACAGCCTGGACCACGTCCCGCTGACCGACAGCTACCTGCGTCCATTCAAGAATCCGGGCATTCCCTGGGACTACTGCCACCTCAACTCGATCCAGCAGGCCGACGGCGGGAATCTGGTCCTTTCCTCCCGTGACGCATGGGCGGGGTACGCCGTCTCGCATTCGACCGGACGGGTCGTCTGGACCCTGGGCGGCAAGCATTCGACCTTCAAAATGGGTCCCAACGCGTCGTTCGCGTTCCAGCACGACATCCGCCTGCGGGCGAACAATCGGATCACGGTCTTCGATGACGGAGCTGGACCGCCAGCGGTGCACAAGCAGTCGCGCGCCCTGACCTTGGCGCTCGACACGAGGCACCTAACGGCGACGGTGGTCAGCCAGCGCGAGCACCGGCCGGCGCTGCTCGCCGCCTATGAGGGCAACATGCAGCAGTTGCCCGGAGGCCACGAGTTCGTCGGTTGGGGCCAGCAGCCCTACTTCACCGAGTTTGACCCCCAGGGGCGGACGACGTTCGACGCCCGCTTCGTGGGCCTGAACTCCAGCTATCGGGGCTACCGCTTCGGCTGGACCGGTACCCCGGCCGCCCCTCCCTCGGTGGCCACGTCGACACGGCGCGGCACCACGACCGTGTATGCGAGCTGGAACGGGTCAACCGCCCTGCGCCGCTGGAGGGTGCTCAGCGGATCGGATCCCAAGTCGCTGAAGGCGTTCAGGGCACGCGGCAAGCAGGGCTTCGAGACGTCCATCCGGATCACCCATGCCGGCCGGTACGTTGCCGCCCAGGCCCTGGATGGTGATGATCGCGTGCTGGGCGTATCAAAAGCGACCAAAGTCTCCTGATCCGGAGCGCTCGGGTCGAGACAGAGTGATCGCGAAGCCCAGAAACGGGCGAATGTGTGGATTGTCACGCGAATCGGGGTACGCTTGATATGCAGGACGTTGGCGGCCGTCTCTACGGGTGGGATAGCAGCCGAGGTCTTGCGTCTCTGAGACGCACGTGGCGCGTCCGCAGCGGCCCGTCGGCGGCTGCCGAGGCATTGCGGCGCAAATGACGACCTCCGGGAGGAGTGGTCAGTTTGTACGCAGCGCGCCCCCACCAGTCCCAGCTTCGCTGCGATATCGAGCTCCCGCGGGATGTGGCCGCCCCAGGGGTGGCTCGCCGATCACTCGCGGCATGGTTCGAGAGCACACTCGGGGCGGAGATGCTGACCCTGGCCAAGCTGCTGACCAGCGAGCTCGTGACCAACGCGGTGGTGCACGGACAGGGCAGGATCACGCTCAGCGCGCAGGCGGATGACGAGCGACTGCTCGTCGAGGTCGAGGACGAGGGCGCCGGCTTCGAGCGGACGATTACGCGCCGGGCAGAGGATCCCGGGGGATGGGGACTGGACCTCGTCGAGTCCGAGTCGAGCCGTTGGGGGGCGTACGAGGGCAACACCCACGTCTGGTTCGAGCTCGCGCGCGGGCAGGCCGGCGGCCCGCAGAAGCCGGTCAGGCCTCCCGCGGGGTGCGCGGGCCGACTGCATCGCTCCTGACGGTCGCTGCTCCGGCGGCCACGGCCGCTCGAGCTACGCGCGCTACGCCCGCGCCGCGCCCAGCATGTGGGGGTTGGTGATGACCCACGAAGGGCCGAGGTCGACGCGGCGGAGCGTCGTGACCTTGAACCCGGCGGCTTCGATCGCCCCGACGGTGTCCCGTGAGCAATGGCATCCGCCACCGACCAGAGGCCACAGGCCTGACCGATCCAGGGTTCGCTGGAATCTGGCCTTGCGCTCTCCGTCGGCGCGGACGTGCTCCAGAAACCGCAGCTCGCCACCTGGCTTCACCACGCGGCGCAGTTCCGCCAGCGCCGATCGCGGGTCGGGAACCGAGCACAGCACCAGGCTGGCGATGACGGCGTCGGCATGGCCGGACTCGACCGGCAACGAGTCTGCGGTCGCCGCCTGCACGGTGACCGGAATCGCCGCGGCGGCCGCGGCGGCCTGGGCCTTGGCGCGCATGTACGGCTCTGGCTCGAGCGCGATCACCTGATCGACACCTGCCGGGTAGTGCGAGAAGTTGATCCCGTTACCCGCGCCGACCTCGACCACCGTGCCCGAGAGGCCGGCCAGCATCTCCTCGCGGTAGGGCCCCGCCTCGGCCTCCATCACCCGGCTGAGACGATCGAACACCCGCGCGAAGATCGGGTGCCGGACAGCGCTACTGGCCATCGCGGAATCGTTGCACCTCTGTCCACTCAGGCCACGCCTCGGGCCACGCACAGCATCTGCAACCGCTCCATCGCGTCCGCCGGGCGTGCCGGCAGCGCGTCCAGTGCATCGGCGGCCCGGCGGAGATCCTCGATCGTCGCGTTGGACGCCTCGAGGGCGAACCTCCCGAGCCACCGCACGGCGGCCCGCTCGTACCGGCGGGGGTCGCCACCGCGCAGAACCAGGCAGATTCGCAGGGCGTCGTCGAGGGCGATCCGCGGCAGCTCGAGCGCGGCCGCGGTGACGAGCGCCTCGTTTCCCGTGGCCAATGCGCGGCGGAACCGGGCGTACGGATTGCCATCACTCGTCACGAACGTATGTTCGCATGAGAGGCCGACGGATGCGCCGACGCGGTAGGCTGAGAACCGGGGCTGAGCCGGTCCCGTCATGAGGAGAGAGGCGATATTCAGATGTCGGTGAAGGCGTCGGAGCTCGAGTCAGAGCTGATCGACGCTGTCTGCGCTCGCGTCCGCGAGCTCGTACCCGAGCCGCTCATCGCCGCCTGCGAGGCGTTCGTTCGTCAGTACTACCACTGGGTCCCCGCGGAGGATCTGGCCAACCGGAGCCCGCAGGATCTGTTCGCCGCCGCGCTGGCCCACTGGAAGCTGCTCGGGCACCGCGCGCCGGGGGAGATCAAGGTCCGCGTCTACAACCCGGAGCTCGAGCAGCACGGCTGGCAGGCGCCGCACACCGTCGTGGAGATCGTCAGCGACGACATGCCGTTCCTGGTCGACTCGGTGACGATGGAGCTGGCCAGAGCGGGATACGCGCTGGATCTGGTCATCCATCCGGTGATCCGGCTGCGCCGTGACGGCGACGGGAATGTGATCGATGTCGTGGCTCCCGAGGAGGTGGCACCGGAAGCGCGGGGCGAGTCGATCCTCCACGCCGAGATCGCTCGCGAGCCGGACCCGGAGCTGCTCGAGCGGCTCCGGCGCGACCTCGAGCGCGTGCTCGGCGAGGTCGACGCGGCGGTGTCGGATTGGGCGGCCATGCGCAGACGCGCGCTGGAGCTGGTCGACGAGCTCGGGAGGCGGCCGCCGCCGATTGCCGCAGACGAACTCGAGCAGGCGCAGCAGTTCCTGCGCTGGCTGGCCGACGACCATTTCACCTTCCTCGGCTTCCGCGAATATGACCTCGTCGATGACGACGGCGAGGCGGGCCTGAAGGCCGTGCCGGGCTCGGGGCTGGGGATCCTCCGGGGCGCTCCCAAGACGCCGTACAAGAAGCTGGGGCCCAGGGCCACGGCGCTCGCGCGGGCGCCGGCGCCGCTGGTCCTCACCAAGGCCAACGCGCGGGCCACCGTGCACCGGCCGGCTCACCTCGACTACGTCGGGGTCAAGCGATTCGGGCCCGACGGCCGGGCGACCGGGGAGAGCCGTTTCCTCGGGCTGTACTCCACGACGGCCTACCGCGAGAGCGCGCGCAACATCCCGCTCCTGACCAACAAGGTGGACCAGGTTCTCGAGCGCGCCGGGTTCCCCGTCGCCAGCCATGACGCCAAGGCGCTGATCGAGATCCTCGAGTCCTATCCACGCGACTCACTGCTCCAGGTCGAGATCGACGACCTGTTCACGATGGCGATGGGAATCCTCGCGCTTGGCGAGCGCCAGCGCGTGCGCCTGTTCGTTCGCCCCGATTCGCTCGATCGTTTCGTGGACTGCCTGGTCTGCATCCCTCGCGACCACTTCAACACCGAGAACCGTGAGCGGGTGGCCAAGATCCTCGTCGAGGCATTCGGTGGCAGCCACGTCGACTGGGCGCTCCAGCTATCGGAGTCGGTGCTCGCGAGGGTGCAGTACATCGTGCACTGCCCGGACGGCGTGCGGGCCGTCTCCGACGTCAGCGAGCTCGAGTCCCGGCTTGTGCAGGCCACGCGAGCCTGGACCGACGACCTGCGAGACGCCCTCGTCGAAGAGCACGGCGAGGATCGCGGGGGGAAGATCCTCGCGCGCTATGCGGGCGCCTTCCCCCCGGCGTACCGGGACGAGCGGGCGGCGCGGTCGGCTGTGGCGGACATCGCCAGGCTCGAGGAGTTCGTGGATGCGGCCGAACCGATCATCAACCTGTACCGCCCGCGCGCGGCAGCCAAGGGAGTGTTTCGCTGCAAGCTGTTCAGCCGGGATGGAATCTCGCTCTCCGACGTGCTGCCGAGGTTCGAGCACATGGGCGCGAAGGTCGTGGACGAGCGGCCCTACGAGATCACGCCGGCGGGGCGCGATCCGATGTGGATCTATGACTTCGGACTGCGCTGCGTCGCCGATGACCTCGAGCGCGTGCGAGATCTGTTTCAGGAGGCGTTCCTGGCCGTCTGGCGCGGCGATCTGGAGGACGACGGTTTGAACGGGCTCGTGCTCCGAGCCCAGCTGAGCGGAGAGGAGGTGACGATCATCCGGGCGATCGCCCGGTACCTGCGCCAGGGAGGACTCGCCTTCTCTGACGCCTACGTCGAGCGGACGCTGCTCGGACATCCGCGGATAACCGTCCTGCTGGTGAAGTTGTTCGCGCTGCGACTGGATCCGGACGAGCGGGACGCCGACGCGGCCGACCAGCTGCAGGAGGAGATTGAGGCGGCGATCGACGAGGTCGAGAGTCTCGATGAGGACCGGATTCTCCGCAGCTATCTGAACGTGATCACGGCGATGCTGCGCACGAACTATTTCCGCGTCACGGACGGTGAGGCACCGCGGTCGTGCCTGGCCTTCAAGCTCGATCCCGCGCTTGTCGCCGCGCTGCCGCTGCCGCGACCGCGCTTTGAGATCTTCGTCTACTCCCCCCAGGTGGAAGGGGTGCACCTGCGCGGCGGAAAGGTCGCGCGCGGCGGCCTGCGCTGGTCGGATCGCCGCGAGGACTTCCGCACGGAGGTCCTGGGCCTGATGAAGGCGCAGATGGTTAAGAACGCGCTGATCGTGCCGGTTGGCTCCAAGGGCGGCTTCGTGGTCAAGCAGCCGCGCCAAGGCGGCGGGCGGGAGGCACTGCAGGAGCAGGGGATCGAGTGCTACCGGACGTTTCTGGCCGGGCTCCTGGACCTGACCGACAACATCGTCGACGGCGCGGTCGTCGGCCCCGAGCGGACCGTGCGCTACGACGAGGACGACCCGTACCTCGTGGTGGCTGCGGACAAGGGGACGGCCAGCTTCTCCGATATCGCCAACGAGGTCGCGGCCGGCTATTCGTTCTGGCTGGGGGACGCGTTCGCGTCCGGCGGCTCCCACGGCTATGACCACAAGGCGATGGGAATCACCGCGCGCGGCGCGTGGGAATCCGTCAAGCGGCACTTCCGTGAGCTCGGAACGGACATCGGGCGCACCGACTTCACCACGATCGGGATCGGCGACATGTCCGGGGACGTGTTCGGCAACGGGATGCTGCTGTCCAGGCACATCAGGCTGATCGGCGCGTTCAACCACATGCACGTGTTCCTGGACCCGGATCCCGATCCGCGGGTCAGCTTCGAGGAACGCAAGCGATTGTTCGAGCTCGGACGCTCGGGCTGGGGCGACTACGATCCCGCGCGGATCTCGGAGGGGGGCGGCGTGTATCTGCGCACCGCCAAGGCGATCAAGCTCTCCCCCCAGGTCCGCTCAGCGCTGGCGACCGACGCCGAGGAGCTGTTTCCCAACGAGCTCATCCGCGAGCTGCTCCGCGCGCCGGTCGACCTGCTGTGGAACGGTGGGATCGGCACCTATGTCAAGGCTGCGGATGAAACCCATGCGGAGGCCGGGGACAAGGCCAACGATGCCGTCAGGGTCAACGGAGGCCAGCTGCGGGTCAGGGTCGTGGGCGAAGGCGGAAACCTCGGGTTCACGCAGCGTGGACGCATCGAGTACGCGCTGGCGGGAGGAAGCATCAACACCGACGCGATCGACAATGTCGCCGGCGTCAATTGCTCTGACCACGAGGTGAACATCAAGATCCTGCTCGACGCCCTCGTCACCGCGGGAGAGCTGACGGTCGCCCAGCGCAACGACCTGCTGAGGGAGATGACCGACTCCGTCGCCGAGCGGGTGCTCTACGCGAGCTACATCCAGACCCAGGCCATGAGCCTGGCGCTGCGCCAGGCGGCGGGGATGATCGAAGTGCACGCACGTCTGATCCGTCATCTCGAGCAGGTGGCTGGGCTGCACCGGGAGATCGAGTTCCTACCTGACGAGGAGGCGTTGGAGGAGCGCAGGAGCAGCCAAGCCGGCTTGAGCGCGCCTGAGCTGGCGGTCGTGATGGCCTATTGCAAGATTCACCTGTACTCGCAGCTGCTCGACTCCGATCTGCCCGATGACAACCACCTGGCGCATGACCTGATCCGCTATTTCCCGCCCCCGCTGCCCGAACGATTCGGCCGGCACCTGCGCGGTCATCGTCTGCGGCGCGAGATCATCGCCACGGTGGTCGCGAATCAGCTGGTCGACCGGGCGGGAACAACATTCGCGTTCCGGCTGGCCGAGGAGACAGGTGCCTCGGCGTCGATCCTGGCCCGGGGTTTTGCCGTAGCCCGGGAAGTCCTCGACATGCGCTCGTTCTGGTCCTCGGTGGAGGACCTCGACAACCAAGTCCCGGCGGCGACTCAGCTCGACATGCTGGTCGAGGGCCGGCGGTTGATGGAGCGCTCCACGCGGCGGCTGGTCCGGGCCAGCCCGCACGCGCTCGACATCATGCTCACAACCCGGTACTTCCAGGCCGGTGCGCGAATGCTGGCGCGGGCTCTACCCGAGGTGCTCGGCGCGGACGAGCGCGAGCGCTTCGATGAGCAGGCCGACGAACTCGAGTCCGCCGGAGTTCCCCGGAAGCTCGCCCGGCGCGTCGCCGCGATGCGGGCGATGCTGTCGGCGTTCGACATCGTCGAGGTGTCCCGGGCGATCGATGCCGACCCCGAGATGGTGATGCGGACCCATTTCCAGATCGCCTCCCGGCTCGAACTCGATCGTCTGCGCGATCGGATCGTCGAGCTGCCGCGGAAGAACCGCTGGGAGGCGCTGGCTCGGGCAGCGCTCCGCGACGATCTGTACAGCCTGCATCGAGCGCTCACCCAGGAGGTGCTGAGCGCAAACCGCTCGGCCACCGAAAGCGAGACGGCGATCGAGACCTGGATGGAGGCCAACGCCACCGCGCTCGAGCGCTACCTGCGGATGCTCTCCGACATCAAGTCCGCCGGTCTCTACGACACCACCACGCTCCCGGTGGCGCTGAGGGAGATGCGCAACCTGATTCGCGGGGGCAGCGACTCCCAGGGTGCGCCCGGCGCCGAGTCGTTCACGATGGCCGGCTGAGAATCTCCGCCGCGGTGCGGTGGGCGAGCGACATGATCGAGACCATCGGATTCACACCGGGGGCGGTCGGGAACGCGCTGCCGTCGCCGATCCACACGCCGCTGACGTCGTGCAGCTCTCCCCGGCCATCCGCCACGGACGTCTGGGCGTCTGAGCCGAGGCGGCATGAGCCCATCTGATGGGCGGTGAAGACGGCCAGGTCGGCCGGGCCGTAGGGGGCTCGCTCGATCCGGCCGACGAAGTCCTCGAATGGCTCGCCCGAGTCCGCCCGCCATGAAAGCTCCTCGGCATGCAGCGTCCGGATCTCCGGCGCGCCGGCGGCGTGGTGTAGCCGCGCCAACTCCACGTGGGCCCTGATCATCAGACGGCGGTCGACCTCGTCGCTCAGCGACCAGCGCACGACCGCCTGGCCGTGATCGTCGAGCACGACCTCGCCCTCGCCACGGTCGCGCGCCACCGACAGGAACGGCGCGTGGTGGCGGAACATCCGCGCGAACTCTCGCTTGTGGCGCTCCCCGTCGGTCCACGGGAGTGCGCCGGCATGGAGGACCGGGGTGGCGCCGACGGACTCGATCAGGAAGCCCCACTGTCCTTCGCAATCGGCAAAGTGGTCGGAGACCTCCGACTGGATCTGGCCATCCCACGCGTCGATCGGCTCGTCGTAGATCCCGTTGACGATCGTCGCCGGGTGCAGGCGCAGGTGTTTGCCGGCGGCCGGGCCCCCGATGCCCGATCGCAACAGCAGGGCCGGAGATTCGACGGCTCCGCAGGCCACGACCACGGTCGGCGCGTGCACCGTCAATTCGGTTAGCGCCCCGTCGGGGTGAGTGACGGTCGCCTGTACGCCCGCGGCACGCCCCTCCTGCACCAGCACCCGGTCGGCGTGACAGTTGACCACGACCCTGGCGCCGGCGTCCGAGGCGTC
The DNA here is from genome assembly GCA_036564325.1 of Solirubrobacteraceae bacterium. Taxonomy (GTDB): domain Bacteria; phylum Actinomycetota; class Thermoleophilia; order Solirubrobacterales; family Solirubrobacteraceae; genus Palsa-465. The sequence continues at coordinate 9,013 of DATCPD010000117.1, forward strand.
CTGCAGATAGGTCTTCATCGTCGACTGCTTGCAGCCGCGCTGGCAGCCGGCGAGGCAGTAGCCGCAGACGTGTGGGTCCTCGCAGGTCGGATCCACGTTGCGCACGATCGGCCGGTGGTCCATCCCCAGCTCGTCCAAAGCGTGGATCAGCTTCCGGTGCTGGCGATTCTGGGTCGTGGCCTCATCGGTGGCGTTGATCCGCTTCATCACGGCATCGATGTGCTCGTCGTAGGCCGGCTCGTCGATTCCCTCGATCCCGTGCTCGCGCCATTCCCGCCGGACCGGCTCAGGGGTGCGAAGACAGTTCATGTAGTTGACGACAGTTCCGCCACCCAGCGTCGATCCGGCCAGGATCGCGATCGAGCCGTCCTCTGAGCTCAGCATCCCGCCGCCCAGGTACAGCTCGAACATGCCCGGCACCTCGAGCTGCTTGAAGTCCGCCTCATTGCGATACCCGCCCAGCTCGAGCACCATCACCGAGCGCCCGGAGCGCTGCAGCTCGGCGGCGATCACCGACCCGCCTGCGCCTGATCCGACGACGACGACATCCGCGGTCAATGTCGCGCGCGCGCCCTCGACTTCCGAGACGGTGATCGTCTTCGGCGCCGCCTCGGCGGAGGGCGGGGCTGAGATCGGCCCCGGGTAGCCGAGCGCCTCCCAGTTCGGGTTCTGTCCGCGCTCGTCGACGTATCCGTAGAAGAACAGGAACGTGGAGTTGCGCAACGCGATCACGCCCAGCCTTGCCTCATGCGAGGCAGCCGCCACGGCGTGCAGGACCTGGGTCCGAACGTCGAGCGGAAGGTCGGCGAAGTTCTGCGCGGCGAGGCTGTCAAGCAGGGCGGCGAAACCCTGGATCTGCTCCTCGGGCATCGCCTGCGCCATCAGCCCCTCGATCTGCTCGGCCACCGCGAGCTCGCCGGCCGACCGGGCCAGGAAGGCCCTCATGACCGGGTCTGCCGACGCATCGTCGACGGACGGCACAAAGGTGTCGCATACCGCCGAGAGCGTCTCGCGCTGGACGTCGCTCAGGACCGCTGTTGCTAGCGCCACAACTCACTCCCTCTCTCAAAGGTCTCTCCGTAGCAGCGATCCTAAGCGTTTGCGCATGGTCTCGCGCAAGGCGACGAAGGCGAACGTCCCGATGTCGGCCAGGCCGGCGAGAAAGAACGCGGCGGGCCCTGTGAGCAGTCGACCGGCGAGCCTCCAGAGCACGCTCGGAAGCTATCGTCTGGAGGATGGCCACGCCGGCAGCAGTCAAGACCACCGTTACAGAGCTTCCAGAGTCCCGCGTGCGCGTGGAGGCCGAGGTGCCCGCCGAGGAGGTCGAGCGGCGCGTTCAACAGGCCGCGCGGCAGCTCGGACGCCAGCTGCGCATCCCCGGCTTTCGCAAGGGGAAGGTTCCGCCTCCCGTGGTGATCCGCCGGCTCGGACGCGAGGCCGTGCTCGATGAAGCGTTGCGCAGCGCGCTGGGGAGCTGGTACGTGGACGCGATCGGTCAGGCCGGCATCGCCCCGATCGGCGAGCCGCAGCTCAACGTGGGCGACCTGCCTGCCGAGGGGCAGCCGCTCGGGTTCTCGATCGAGATCGGCGTACGCCCTCAGGCCAAGCTGGGCGAGCACAAGGGACTCGAGGTTGGGCGCCGCGAGCCACAGGTCGAAGACGGCGCTGTCGACCAGGAGCTCGAGAGCCTGCGCGAGCGCTTCGCCACCCTGGACACCGTGGATCGTCCGGCGGCGACCGGCGACCACGTCGTGATCGACTACCTCGGGAAGGTCGACGGCGAGCCGTTCGAGGGCGGCGAGGGGCGCGACCAACTGCTGGAGCTGGGGTCCGGACGTCTGATCCCGGGGTTCGAGGAGCAGCTCGTCGGCGCGCGGGCGGGCGAGGGGCGAAAGGTCGAGGTCACCTTCCCCGAGGAATACCCAGGCGGCCTCGGCGGCAAGGCTGCAACCTTCGACGTCAGTCTCACCGAGGTCAAGGAGAAGCGGCTACCGGAACTGGACGATGAGTTCGCGAGCGAATCCGCCGGCTTCGACAGCCTCGAGGAGCTGCGTGAGGATGTCCTCGGCCGGCTGCGTCAGAACGATGAGCGAGCGATCGCGCGGGAGTTCGAGGAGGCGGTGCTGGAGGCTGCCGTGTCGGAGGCCGAGGTCGAGCTTCCGGACCAGCTGATCCACGCGCGGGCTCACGAGCTGCTGGAGCAGACCCTGTCCGCGCTGGCGCGCCAGGGGATCTCCAAGGAGGCGTACCTGCGGATCGCCGACCAGGACGAGGAAACGATGGCGCACGAGGCCGAGCCCGACGCGGCCAGCGCGCTGCGCCGCGAGGCCGTGCTGGCGGCGATCATCGACGCCGAGCAGATCGAGCCGAGCGACGAGGAGGTTCTGGAGGCGCTTGAACCCGTCGCGGAGCGAAACGGCACGACCAGTGCCAAGCTGCTCGACGAGCTGCGCTCAGGTGGTCGCCTCGAGGGGGTGCGGGAGGACGTGGCCAATCGCCAGGCGGTCGACCTGCTCGTGCGCGAGGCGAAGCCGATCACCGTCGAGCAGGCCAAGGCCCGACAGAAGCTGTGGACTCCGGGCAAGGACGAACAGTCCGAGGAGGCAGGGCGTCTGTGGACGCCAGGCTCCTGAGCCAGCACCCCCGGCGCTCCGCGCTCGGAACCTGATTGGCCGCCCGGGGCCGATTGCTACATTCGGCAGGAATCCGGGCGTGCAAGCAAAAGAAGCGAGGAACATGAGCCCACTCGTACCTATGGTGGTGGAGCAGACCTCCCGCGGGGAGCGCGCTTTCGACATCTACAGCCGTCTGCTCAACGAGCGGATCATCTTCCTGGGAACTCCGGTTGATGACCAGATCGCGAACCTGATCGTGGCCCAGCTGCTGCATCTGGAGTCCGAGGACCCCGACAAGGACATCTCGATCTACGTCAACACCCCCGGCGGCTCCGTGTACGCCGGCCTGGCGATCTACGACACGATGCAGTTCATCAAGCCCGACGTCTCGACGATCTGCGTGGGAATCGCGATGTCGATGGGAGCCCTGCTGCTCTCAGGTGGGGCGAAGGGCAAGCGCATGGCGCTCCCCAACGCGAAGATCCTGATCCATCAGGTTTCGTCGAGCTTTCAGGGCCAAGCTACAGATATTGAGATCCACGCCAACGAGATCATCGACGTGCGCCGACGTCTTGACGAGATCATCGCCCATCACACGGGCCAGGATCTCGAGAAGGTCAGGCACGACACCGAGCGTGACTACTTCATGAGCGCCGAGCAAGCGAAGGAGTACGGAATCATCGACCGCGTGATCTCGCAGCACTGAGGGGCTACCCTTAGGCTTCGAGGTCGGGCGCAAGACCGTACTCCGGGAGAGAGGAACTGCATGGCACGTCCCACGGACTCCAACGAACAGCTTCTCTGCAGCTTCTGCGGCAAATCGCAGCGGCAGGTCAAGAAGCTGATCGCGGGCCCGGGCGTCTACATCTGCGACGAGTGCATCGATCTCTGCAACGAGATCATCGACGAGGAGCTGACCACTCCTCCCAGTTTCGACATCGAGAACCTCCCGAAGCCGCGCGAGATATACGACGTCCTCAACGAATACGTGGTCGGACAGGAACAGGCCAAGCGCTCGCTCTCGGTCGCCGTCTACAACCACTACAAGCGCGTGCAGATGATGCAGTCCGATGACAACGACATCGAGCTGCAGAAGTCCAACATCCTGCTGCTCGGCCCGACCGGGTGCGGGAAGACGCTGCTGGCTCAGACGCTGGCCAAGATCCTCAACGTCCCGTTCGCGATCGCCGACGCAACCGCGCTGACCGAAGCCGGCTACGTCGGTGAGGACGTCGAGAACATCCTCCTGAAGCTGATCCAGGCGGCGGACTACGACGTCAAGAAGGCGGAGACCGGGATCATCTACATCGACGAGGTCGACAAGATCGCGCGCAAGGCCGACAACCCGTCGATCACCCGAGACGTCTCCGGCGAGGGCGTGCAGCAGGCGCTGTTGAAGATCCTCGAGGGCACCACGGCCTCCGTCCCTCCGCAGGGCGGGCGCAAGCATCCCCATCAGGAATTCCTCTCGATCGACACCACCAACGTGCTGTTCATCTGCGGTGGCGCCTTCGCCAACCTCGACAAGGTGATCGAGCGCCGGGTCGGCCACCAGGGCGTGGGCTTCGGGGCGTCGATCCAGACCAAGGAGCAGCGCGACCTCGGCGAGATGTTCGAGCGCTGCCTGCCTGAGGATCTGATCCAGTACGGGCTGATCCCGGAGTTCATCGGCCGCCTGCCGGTGATGTCCGCGATCCACCAGCTCTCGCGCGACGAGCTGATGCAGATCCTCACCGAGCCGCGCAACGCGCTCGTCAAGCAGTTCCAGCGCTTCTTCCAGTTCGACGGGATCGAGCTCGTGTTCGCCGACGACGCCCTGATCTCGATCGCGGACAAGGCCCTCGAGCGTGAGACCGGTGCTCGCGGGCTGCGTTCGATCATCGAAGAGGTCCTGCTCGAGGTCCAATTCGAGCTGCCCTCACGCCGTGACGTTCAGAAGTGCGTGGTCACTCGCGACACGATCGACAAGGCCACGCCGCCGACGCTCGTAACCGTGGCTGCGCCCGAGGAGGAGGCCGCCTGAGCGCCGGGGCCTCCGCCGAGCGGGGGCCCTTCTTCAGCGCCCGGGCCCGGCCTCGACTCCCCGCCGCGGGCTCCTACACTCCACGCCCCGATGGCTGACCTGGAGTCAAACAGCCGCTACGAACCGGCGGCGGTCGAACCGCGCATCGTGGAGCGCTGGCTGGAGTCAGGCCTGTTCCACCCCGAGGCGGACGGTGACCCGCGCGAGAACTACTCGATCGCGATCCCGCCGCCCAACGTCACGGGCGTGCTGCACATCGGCCATGCGCTCAACAGCTCCGTCCAGGACTGCCTGATCCGCTCGGCCCGGATGCGTGGCCGCCGGGCCAAGTGGATTCTCGGAACCGATCACGCGGGCATCGCCACCCAGACCCAGGTCGAGCGGGCCCTGGAGCAGGAGGGTCTGCATCGGGAGGATCTCGGCCGTGAGGCTTTCGTCCAGCGCGTCTGGGAGTGGCGCGAGCGCTACGGCGGCACGATCATCGACCAGCTCAAGCGACTCGGCGCCTCGTGCGACTACGAGCAGGAGCGGTTCACGCTCGACGAGCGTTACGCCGAGGCCGTCCAACAGGTGTTTGTCGCGCTCTACAACAAGAAGCTGATCTACCGCGACCGGTACATGGTCAACTGGGACCCCGGCAGTCGTTCGGCGATCTCCGACCTCGAGGTCGAGGAACGCGAGGTCACCGATGTTCTCTACTACATCGATTACCCATTGGCCTCCGGCTCCGGCGCGATCACGGTGGCGACCGTGCGCCCGGAGACGATGCTGGCCGACACCGCGATCGCGGTCCATCCGGACGACGAGCGCTATCAGCGGCTGATCGGGGAGACCGCAATCCTGCCACTGGTCGGGCGGAAGCTGAAGATCATCGCCGACGACTACGTGAAGCCGGAGTTCGGGACCGGGGCTCTGAAGATCACCCCCGGACACGACCCCAACGACTTCGAAATCGGACACCGGCACAAGCTCGGCCAGATCACCGTGATCGGCGAAGACGGCCGCATCACCGACAGCGCGCCGGAGCGGTTTGTCGGCATGTCGGTGATCGAGGCCCGGGAGGCGGTGGTCGAGGAGCTCCGAGAGCAGGGTCTCGTGTCCCGGACGCAGGAGGTGGTCCACGCGGTGCCCTTCTCGCAACGCTCGGGCGAGCGGATCGAGCCGCTGGTCTCGCTGCAGTGGTTCATGCGGATGCACGAGCTGGCGCAGCCCGCGATCGAGGTCGTGAAGGACGGTCGCCTGCGGATCCGGCCGGACTCCGAGCGCCGGCGTTACCTCGACTGGCTCGAGAACATCCGCCCCTGGTGCATCTCGCGCCAACTCTGGTGGGGACATCAGATCCCCGTCTGGTACCGGGGTTCGGAGACGTATGTCGGGACGGCACCGCCGCAGGGAGACGGGTGGGAGCGCGACCCGGACGTGCTCGACACCTGGTTCTCGAGCGCGCTCTGGCCGTTCGCCACGCTCGGCTGGCCCAATGCGACGCCTGAAATGCGGGCCTTCTACCCGACCGACGTGCTCTCCACCGCGCGCGACATCATCTTCCTGTGGGTGGCTCGGATGGTGATGATGGGTCTCGAGTTCACCGAGACGGTTCCGTTCGCCGACGTCTACGTCCACTCGATCATCCAGGCCCCAGACGGCCGGCGGATGTCAAAGTCGCTCGGCACCGGGATCGATCCGATGGCCCTGATCGAAGGAGGACCTCGGCCGCCGGTGTTCGCGCAGGGGGGCGGGTCCGCGGGGGAGTTCCCCGCCTACGGGGCGGACGCGGTGCGCTGGGGGCTGCTGGCCATGGCCTCCGGCCAGGACGTCCGCTTCAGCGAGGACAAGGTCGCCCAGGGCCAGCAGCTGACCAACAAGCTGTGGAACGCGTCGCGGCTGATCCTGCTCGGCGTCGACGACGGTGCCAGGGCGGCGGTGCGTCCGGCGGCGGTCGAGGACCGGTGGATCCTCACGCGGCTGCAGCGCGCGCGTGAAGAGATCGGGGAGCGGATCGATCGCTACGAGTTCTCGCGAGCGGCGCTCGGGCTCTACGACTTCGTCTACGGCGAGCTCTGCGACTGGTACCTGGAACTGGTCAAGCCGCGCCTGCGCGCGGGCGAGCCAGAACTCGCGGCGACGCTCCTGCACGTGCTGACCGAGACCTTGACGATCGCGCATCCGATGATCCCGTTCGTGACCGAGGAGATCTACTCGCATGTGCCGGGAGCGGAGGGCCTGCTGGCGGCGCGCACCGCCCCGGAACGCGTCGGCGAGATCGACCCTGAGGCCGAGGGTGCGCTGAGCCGCGCGATCGAGGCCGTGCAAGGTCTCCGCGCCTGGCGCGACTCGGCGGAGGTCAAGGTCGGAGCGACCGTGTCCGCGCGCCTGGCCGCCGACGGCTATGAGGAGACGGCAGAGCAGATCGCTCGGCTGGCCCGCCTGGCGTTTTCGGAGAACGGCGGAGAGCCGGTCGCCTCAGTCCCGGTGCCGGGCGGCGCGGTGGAGATTCTTCGGAGCGATGCCGTCGACCTCGACGCCGCCGAGCGCAAGCGCGCGGCTGCGCGCGCGAAGCTCGGGGCCGAGATCGAGCGCTCCGAGCGGAAGTTGGCCAACGACGGGTTCGTGGCCAAGGCGCCGCCGGAGGTGGTCCAGGCCGAGCGGGACAAAGTGGCGCGGCTGCGCCGGGAGCTCGAGTCGCTGTGACGTTTGAGGAGGCCGAGCGCTACCTGCTGTCGCTCGAGCTGTTCGGGATGCGCTTCGGTCTCGATCGGATGCGCAGGCTGATGACGGCGCTCGGGCATCCCGAACGACAGTTCAAGTCGATCCATGTCGTGGGCACGAACGGCAAGTCGTCCACGGTGCGAATGATCGCGGCGATCCTCTCCCACCATGGCCTCAGCACGGGCTCGTACCTGTCTCCGCATCTGATCTCGTTCACCGAGCGGATCAGGATCGACGATGCCGATCTGCAACCGAACGAGTTCGCCGCGGCGGTGGCCCGGGCGGCCCGCGCGGCGGAGATGGTCGACCGGTCCCTGGGGGCCGATGACCGCGTGACCCAGTTCGAGGCGCTGACCGCTGCGGCCTATTCGGAGCTGGCCGAGCGCGGCGTCGAGGTCGCGGTGATCGAGGCCGGGCTCGGCGGGCGCTATGACGCCACCAACGTGATTCCGTCCTCGGTTCAGGTCCTGACCAGCGTCGGCCTCGAGCACACGCGCTGGCTCGGGCCCACGATCACAGACGTGGCGACCGAGAAGCTGGACGTCGTCCAGGAGGGGGCAACGCTGGTGCTGGGCGCCGGGCTCCACCCCGACGCCGAAGCCCGCGCGGCCGCGGTGGCCGCCGCGCGCGGCGCGCGGATCGTCCACGCTGGAACCGACCCTGGCGTTCCCGTTGCAGCCGCGGGCGCGTTCCAGCGGCGCAACTTCGCCTTGGCACGGACGGCTGCGGAGGCGTACCTCGGCCAGCTGGATGGCGCCGCCGTCGCACGGGCGGCCGCCTCCGTCCTGGTTCCCGGACGCCTGCAGGACGTCGGCCACGATCCGCTCACCCTCCTCGATGGAGCCCACAATCCGGACGGGATGGAGGCGCTGGCCGAGGCTGCCTCGGAACTCAGGCGCGATCACGACCGGTTGGTGGCGGTGGTCTCGATCCTCGACGACAAGGATGCGGCCGGCATGCTGGCCAGACTGATGCCGATCTGCGACGCGCTCGTGTTCACGAGCAGTCAGAATCCACGCGCCTTGCCACCGCCGACCCTGCAGTCACTGGCCCGCCAGCTCCACGGTCCACCCTCGGAGGTGGTGCCGGGCCCCCACGCGGCGCTGCAGCGAGCCCGCGAGCTGGCCGGGCGCACAGGGATGGTGCTGGCCACCGGTTCGATCTATCTTGTAGCCGATCTGCTGGCACCGGAGGGCCGGCGGCGGGCCTCGATGCTGTGAACGATCAAGACGACCATCCAAGTTTCCTGACCATGATCGGCCTCGTCGCGCTGATCGTGGCGGTGGTGATCCTCGTATTCTTCGGCGTCGGGTACCTGTTCGGCCGCGTGTTCCTCTAGTCCGGTTTCGCTCAGCGGCCCACGCAACCCGACCCCGCCGACCACTACACTCGCCACCCTAATGTTCTTCCTGTTTGGCGTTTTCGGGATCAAGAACAGCACGATCAACCTCGTGGTGTCGCTTGTCGTCCTGTTCCTCGTCGTGATGTGGCTGGCGCTCGTCTACTGGACGTACGCGGACGCGCGGCGGCGGATCGCCGACCCGATGCTGATCGGCTGCGCGACGGCCGCGTCGCTGTTTCCGTTCGTGGGCACGATCGTCTACATGATCGTCCGCCCGCCGGAGTTCCTCGACGACGTGCGCGAGCGCGAGCTCGAGATGCAGGCCGCCGAGGCCCGGTTGGCCGAGGTGGGTTACCACCTCTGTCCTCACTGCGATTACGAGGTGGAGAAGGACTTCCTGCGCTGTCCGAGCTGCATGCGCAAGCTCAAGGATCCATGCAAGACCTGCGGACGTCCACTCGACCCGAGCTGGAAGGTCTGCCCGTACTGCGAAGCGGAGATCGGCGCGATGCCGGTCGCCCCGCGGCGGGCCCGACGGCGTCGCGAGGGCACCTCAGAGCAGCCGGTGGCGGGCACAGCCGGTGAGGCCGGCGGCCCCCCGCATACCTAGCCGGCACGACAAACCGGACCTCAAGGAGACCTGCTTCACATGGAGCGAACGCTCATCCTCGTCAAGCCTGACGCTTTCGCCCGCAACCTGACCGGTGAGATCATCGCCCGGTTCGAGCGCAAGGGCATGAAGCTCGCGGCGATCAAGCACATGACGATGACCCGCGAGCTGGCCCAGCAGCACTACGCCGAGCACGACGGCAAGCCGTTCTTCGAGGAGCTCGTCGGCTTCATCACCTCCGGGCCGCTGGTGGCGCTGGTGCTCGAGGGCGAATCGGCGATCGAGGCGGCTCGCCAGGTGATCGGGGCCACGAACCCGTTGCAGGCCACAACCGGCTCGATTCGCGGCGACTTTGCCGTGGCGGTCGGCCAGAACATGGTGCACGGCTCGGACTCGCCCGGCTCGGCCGCCCGCGAGGTCGGGCTGTTCTTCCCCGATCTTGGGTGAGGCTGGCGCCGGCGCATCGCCGTTGCCGCGGCTGATTCTGGCCTCGCGCTCGCCGCAGCGCCGGACGATCCTTAAGCAGCTGGGCGTCGTCTTCTCGGTCGTCGCCCCGGACATCGACGAGCTGATCAGCGGCCCTCCGGACGAGGTCGTGCTCGAGAACGCGTACCGCAAGGCGTCAGCCGTGGCCGCCGGCGCGCCCGAAGCGCTCGTCCTCGGGGTCGACACGGTGGTTTGGGCCGCCGGCCGGATCTATGGCAAGCCGTCTGGTGTCGATGAGGCCAGAAAAACCCTCCAGGCGCTGTCGGGCACCCGACATGTCGTCCTCAGCGGGATCTGCCTGATCGCGGACGGGCGCTCGCGCACCGCGGCGGCCCGGACCGTGGTCGAGTTCCGGGAGCTTGATCCGGAGCTGATCAGCTGGTATCTGGACAGCGGAGAATGGCGTGAGCGCGCCGGCGGCTACGCTATCCAGGGGTGCGGCGCCGCCCTCGTGGCGGCGATCGAGGGGGACTATCTCAACGTGGTCGGGCTGCCGGTCGCGACGCTGCTCGAGCTCGAACCGGGGCTGCTTGCAAGCGCTGTTGCGTAGGCGCCGAGGGGACCCCCGAGGTCTTTAGCTGCCATTTAGCGGTTTTCCAGGATTTTTTCGAGCCACCGGTCGTTCTGCCAGGACCGTCGGCGGACGTATGTTCGGTACACTCCGCCGCGGGACGGACGTGGCAGCATGGCGCGGCTCCCGTTTCTTCGCCGCTCCATCCGTCGCTTCGTCCTACCTCAATCCATGGGCTTCTTTACGTACCTAACCGGCTTCGGTGGCCGCGACATGGCGGTCGACCTCGGGACCGCGAACACGCTCGTCTATGTGCGTGGGCGCGGGATCGTGCTGTCTGAGCCGAGCGTGGTCGCGGTCGACTCGCGGACCGGCGAGGTCCACGCCGTGGGGATCGAGGCCAAGCGCATGCTCGGCCGGACGCCCGGCACGATTTCGGCCATCCGGCCCCTGAAGGACGGGGTGATCGCCGACTTCGAGGTGACCGAGGAGATGCTCCGCCACTTCATCCAGAAGGTCCACCAGAACCGGTGGGCCCATCCGCGCGTGGTCGTATGCGTGCCGAGCGGGGTGACCGGAGTCGAGAAGCGAGCCGTCGAGGAGGCCTGCCTGTCCGCTGGAGCCCGGCAGGCATACCTGATCGAAGAGCCGATGGCGGCGGCGATCGGGGCCGGCCTGCCGGTCGGCGAGCCCACCGGCTCGATGGTGGTCGACATCGGCGGTGGCACCAGCGAGGTCGCCGTCATCTCCCTCGGAGGCATCGTCGTCTCCCAGTCGATCCGGGTCGGCGGCGACGAACTCGACGAGGCGATCATCAACTACGTCAAACGCGAGTACAAGCTGCTGATCGGGCAGCAGACGGCCGAAGAGGTCAAGCTTGAGATCGGGTCCGCGTTCCCGATGCCAGAAGAGGTCCAGGCGGAGATCCGGGGCCGGGACATGGTCTCGGGGCTGCCCAAGACGGTAGTGCTGACGAGCGAGGAGATCCGGGGGGCGCTGGAGGAGCCGGTGTCGCAGATCATCGACGCCGTCAAGGAGACGCTCGACCGCACGCCACCGGAACTTGCCTCCGACATCATGGATCGTGGCATCATGCTGGCGGGAGGCGGGTCGCTGCTACAGGGGATCGAAGAGCGTTTGCGTCACGAGACGCAGATGCCCGCGCACCTCGCCGAGTCGCCACTCACATGCGTCGCGGTGGGGTCCGGAAGGTCTTTGGAGGAATTCGAGGCGATCCACCGTTCGAGCAAGAATTCACGCAACCGCCGCCGCCGCTACTAGGTTCATGCCTGGTAGCTACGTGGTGCGGAGCAGAACCACCTTGGAGACAAGCACAACGTGCATGACAAGCAAGTTCGGCGACGACGCGCAGTGCTCGCGCTGCTCGTCGCCGTTTCCCTGATCCTGCTGACGGCCTACTTCGGCGAGTCGCCGAGCAGCCCGCTGCACAGCGTCCAGCGGGGGATAGTGCAGGTCCTCTCACCCATCCAGGAGGGTGCCAGCACCGCGCTCAAGCCGGTGCGGGACATCGCCGGCTGGTTCTCGGACACCTTCCGGGCCAAGTCGCAGCGGGATCAGTACAAGAAACAGGTGCAGAAGCTGACCGCGGAACTCGCGCAGGCCCAGGGCGCCGTGATCCAGAACACGCAGCTCTCGCACCTGGTCGGGCTCGACAACAGCATCGGGGTCAGCCACTATCAGCAGGTTGCAGCGCACGTGATCTCCCGTGATCCGACGCTCTGGTACGCCACCATCGAGGTGGACAAGGGCTCGGCCGACGGCGTCCGTGTGGATGATCCCGTGATCGGCGACCGCGGGTTGGTGGGCAAGGTCTCCGACGTCGCGTCGAACGTCTCGTTCGTCGCGCTGATCACCGACCACTCCTCCGCGGTCACCGCGCAGGTCCAGGACCAGTACGGGGACACCGGTGTCCTCGTGCCGGCCGTGGGCAGTCCGAACCAGCTGCTGCTTCAGTACCTGCCGCGCCGGGCGCCGATCCAGACCGGGATGCAGGTCGTGACCGCCGGCTTCAGGTCAGGCAGCCTCGATTCGCTGTTCCCGCCCGGCATCCCGATCGGGCAGGTCTCCAGCGCGAGCCAGAGCGACCTGCTCAACAACGGGCAGGTCACGGTCAGCGTCGGCGCCGATCTGCGCCATCTGGATCTGGTCCAGATCCTGACCCATCCCCACGCCGGCACGCAGCGGGCGCAGCTGCCGTGATTGAACACCTTCGCCTCCCGCTCCGGCTGGTTCTGCTCGCCTTCGCCACCGTCGTGATTCAGCAGGCAGGCGTTTCCCAGATCTCGATCTTCGGGGTGAGCGCGGACCTGACACCGCTCGTCGTGATGTCGGTCGGGCTGCTGACCGGATCGCTGCTCGGCGCGATCACCGGCTTTTGCATCGGCCTGTTCGTCGACATGGTGCTGGTCCAGACCCTGGGCGTGACCGCTCTGCTCTATATCGCCATCGGCTACTGGTCCGGCCGCCTGCGTGAGCTCCGTGATCCATCGCACGGCCTCGTGCCGCTGGCCATGGGCGCGGCAGCCACCGCCTTCGCCGGGGTCGGGATGGCGATCATCCAGTTCCTGCTCGGGGTCGATGCACCGGTGAGCCTGCTGCTCGTGCAGCAGCTGTTCATCACCGTGCTGGTCAACACGCTCATCTCCCTGCCGGTCTATGCGCTGGTGCAGAGGATCATTCGCCCGGCGATTCCCGACGATCCGCGCCGGCGCCGGCGCCGCGCGTATACGACGGGCGGCCTCAGCCCGTTGCAGCGTCCGTCCGACCGGCTCGGCCAGATCCCGCGGTCAGCCTCGCAATGATTCAGCCACCCGAGGATCGGCGGCCGCCGCTGACGCCGCAGCTTGCGCTGCGCGTGGCCGTCATCGGCAGCCTCGCCCTGGCGATGTTCGCGATCATCTTCTTTCGCCTCTGGTACCTCCAGGTGCTCTCCGGCGATCAGTACGTGAGGCAGGCCAGCGTCAATCAGGTCCGCAAGCTGGCGATTCCGGCCCCCCGCGGCCAGATCGTCGATCGGACGGGCAACATCCTCGTCGACTCCAAGCCGACGATCGCGGTCCAGCTCTCGCCGCCGGATCTGCCCAAGGCCGCCCCCGCGCGCCGGCGGTTGTTCGGCCGTCTGGCGGCCGTCCTCGGCATCCCGACCAAGCCGGCCCGCTGCGTCGTCGTCGGCCTTCCCCGTGCATTGCGCCTGTCGAAGATCTCGTGTGACGTGGCCCAGCAGCAGGCGCTGCTTCCGTACGCCAATGTGACGATCAAGACCGATGTCCCGGCCAACGTCCACTACTATCTGGCCGAGCGTCAGGACGAGTTCCCGGGGGTCACCGTTCAGCAGGTCTGGCTGCGCTCCTATCCGCTGCACGACACCGCGGCGCAGCTGTTCGGGACGGTCGGGCCGATCACCAAGGCGGAGCTGAGCCAGTCCCATTACCGCGGCGTCTCGCAGAACTCGATCGTCGGTCAGTCCGGCCTCGAGTGGTACTACGACCGCTACCTGCGTGGAGTAGACGGAGCGGAGCGCGTCCAGGTGAATTCGCTCGGACACTTCACCGGATATCTCAGGCAGACGAAGCCGAAGGCCGGTCACACGCTCAAGCTGTCGCTCGACCTGGGGCTCCAGAAGGCCGGCCAGCAGGCCCTCGCCCAGGCGATCGCCAACAACCCGCCCGCGGGGGCCGGAGCGTTCGTGGCGCTGAACCCGAACAACGGTGAGGTGCTGGCGATGGGGTCCGCTCCGACGTTCGACCCCAATATCTTCACCAAGCCCCTGTCGCAGTCTCAGTACACGCAGCTCAACAACGCCTCGAGCGGGTTTCCGCTGTTCAACCGAGCGATCCAGAGCTCGTATCCGACCGGGTCGACGTTCAAGGGGATCACGGCGACCGCAGCGCTGCAGAGCGGCGCCTGGACTCTCGGTCAGAGCTATGACGACACCGGCGTCTACCAGAACGGCCCGGGGGACATCCGTCACAACGCCGGCCACGCCTCCTACGGCTCGCTCGATCTGACCCAGGCCATCCAGGTCTCCTCGGACGACTTCTTCTACAACCTCGGCCGGCTGATGAACGACAACCAGCCCAAGGGCGGCGCGCTGCAGGACTGGGCTCGCGCGTTCGGCATCGGGCGCCAGACGGGAGTCGATCTCGGCGCGGAGAACGCGGGGATCCTGCCCACGCCCGCCTGGCGGACGTCGCGGGACCAGCTCGAGATCCAGTGTGAGCACGCCACCGGGCCGTTCCGTGGCAAGCCCCGCCACACCACCTGCGGGATCGCCGACGGCCGTCCCTGGTCGGTCGGCGACAACGAGAACCTCGCCGTCGGCCAGGGCGACCTCGAGGCGACACCGCTGCAGCTGGGGGTCGCCTACTCGGCGATCGCCAACGGCGGCACCGTCGTGCGCCCCCACGTCGGGCTCGAGGTCGACGCGCCGGACGGCACCGTGGCGCAGCGGATCGATCCGGCCCCGTCCCGGCACATCAACATTGCGGCCCAGAATCTCGACGCGATCCGCTCGGGGCTCCACGCGGCCGCGTCGCAGGCCGGAGGAACCTCCGCCGACGTGTTCCGCGGCTGGCCCCAGGCCCAGTACCCGGTGTACGGCAAGACCGGCACGGCGCAGCGCGGAGTTCTCGCCGACCAGTCCTGGTACGTGTGCTACGTCCCCGATCCGCAGCGGCCGATCCTCGTTGTCGTGACCGTCGAGCAGGGCGGCTTCGGCGCCGCGGCGGCCGCCCCCGCGGCGCGCCAGATCCTGTCGCAGTGGTTCTTCGGCAAGCGCGGTCAGTTCATCGCCGGCCAGTCCAAGACCCTATGAGCGTCAGTCCGATCATCGCCACCGAGGAGGCGACCGCGCCGCGCCGGCGGGTCGTGCTGCTGTTCGACCCGCTGCTGATGGTCGCGGCGTTCGGGCTCGTCGCGTGCTCGCTGGTGACGCTGCACGGCGCGACCAGCAACGCGATGCGCGGCCAGCCGCTCTACTACGTCCAGCGCCAGGCGATCTACGTCGGCATGGGGGTGGTGATCGCGCTGGTGCTGGCGCGGCTCGACTACTCCCGGCTGCGCGAGTACAAATACGGCCTCTACGGGCTGATCGTCGCGCTCAACATCGTGGTCTTCGGCATGCCCGCGGTCCGCGGCGCGCATCGCTGGATTCCGCTGCCGTTCTTCCAGGTCCAGACTTCTGAGTTCGGCAAGATGCTGCTGATCGCCGCGCTGGCGGCCTTCGCGGTGGACCGATCCCGGAGATTGCACGAGCGGCGGACCACCGCCAAGATCATGCTGCTGGCGCTGCTCCCGGCGATGATCGTGATCCCGCAGCCGGACCTCGGGACCGGCCTGGTCTACGTGGCCGTGGCCTTTGCCGTCCTGTTCTTCGCCGGGACCTCCTGGAAGCGGCTGACGGCGCTGGTGGCGATGTTCGTGACCGCCGTGGTGATCGTCCTCGCCGGCGCCCCGGCCGTCGGGGTCCACGTGCTCAAGCCCTACCAGGTGCAGCGCCTGACCGGGTTCCTGAACCCCTCGCGCGACCCGGCAAACCAGACCTACAACATCACCCAGTCGCAGATCGCCATCGGCTCGGGCGGCAAGACCGGACGCGGGGTGGCACACGCCACCCAGACGAGCCTGAATTTCCTGCCGGAGAACCAGACCGACTTCATCTTCGCGGTGGTCGGCGAGACCTATGGCTTCGCCGGCGCCGCGCTCGTGCTATCGCTATATGCATTGTTGATATGGCGAACCTTACGAATCCTCACCATGGCCAAGAATCTCTACGGCACGCTGATTGCCGCCGGCATCCTTGCCATGCTGATGTTCCAGGTGTTCGTCAACGTCGGGATGACGATCGGCATCATGCCGATCACCGGAGTGCCCTTGCCGCTCATGAGCTACGGCGGCTCATCGGTGCTCGTGACCTTCATCGCCCTCGGCCTGCTGCAGTCGATCTACATCCAGGCCCGGATGACTTCAGCGGGAAAAGGCCGCGCGTTGCTCTCATGATGCCCGCGTTCGGAGAGCCCCGCCATACGCATTTCCATTTCCCCCGCGCCGCAATGCGCGCGGGCACGTTTGACGGTCCGCCCGGTGCAGTCCGCACCGCCGCCCGCATCTCATTTCGTCCGCGTCGCGTGGTGCGCGCCGCGGGGGCAAGCACTCTCGCCTCCGCTGCCGACCTCCGGCCGGGCGCCAATTCGTAAAGGACTGAAACCAAATTGAAGAAGCAAGTGCTGGTCAGCGTCGACCGTGGAGAGACACGCGTGGCGCTACTCGAAGCGACCGGAACGGTCGCAGAACGCAAGCCCGGATCGGGAGGCTCGCGCCGACGGCGCAAGACCGCCAACCCCGCCGCCGGCTATCAGGTCGCTGAGCTCTATCTCGAGCGTCGCGGCGCTCGCTCGATCGTCGGCAACATCTACAAGGGCCGCGTCGACAATGTCCTCGCCGGCCTGGAGGCGGCCTTCGTCGACATCGGCCTGGAGAAGAACGGCTTCCTCCACGTCGACGAGATCGTGCTTCCGGGCGTCGAGGCGCCCCGGCGCGGACGCGGCGGAGCCCGCGAGGGTCGTCAGATCGCCGACATGCTCAAGCCCG
>DATCPD010000134.1:0-11428 GCA_036564325.1 Solirubrobacteraceae bacterium
GGGAGATGCGGCCTCCTCGCACCTTTGTATAGACGTGGTGGCTCTGGTGCCTCGTATGCGGGAGCGAGAGCCACCACGTCGCGCGGCTTCCCGATCCCCGGCCGACTCAGGATCCCTGAAAACCGGGCGCGAGATCCCACAACGAGGGATCTGCGATCGCCGGTCCGGCTTCGCCCTCAGCTGCCCCGCGCCAACACGTCACCGAGAATCACGCGGACCTCGTGCGCGTCACGAGCGACCGCGTCGGCGCCCGTCAGCTCCTCCACCGGGTAAGGCCCGGTGGCCACGGCGACGCAGCGCACCGAGTCCGCCCTGGCGCAGGCGATGTCACGCGGAGTGTCGCCGATCACGATCGTGTGCTCGCGGGGGTGTGGCCGGGCAGGGGTCCCGGCGCGGCGCCGCGCGATCGCCGGGAGCGCCGCACGATCCTCGGAGTCTGAGCCGAACGCGCCGAGCCCCTCACGGAAGTGATGTCTGATCCCCGCTCGGGTCAGCTTCATGCGGGCCACGGGTTCGTAGTTGCCGGTGAGCAGCCCGAGCAGCACGTCGTCGCGGCCGCCGAGCCAGTCCAAGGTTTCGCGGATGCCGGGAAGGACGGTGTGGGAGAGGTCTTCGGTGGCCTGGCGCGCGTAGATCCGGCAGCATTCAGCTTGGACGTCCGCGGCGCGGTCCTCGATCCGCTCGGCCGGGACGCCGGCGTCCAGCAGGAGCACCCGGGCGATCTCGCCATCGGTACGGCCGGCCGGGGAAACCGGCGCGTGCGCCGCCTGAGCGTCGATCCTGTGGACGGAGAGCAGCGCGGCATGCAACGCCTGGCGGTGCGCCTCGGTGGCCCCGGCCACGAGCGTGCCGTCGATATCGAAGAGCAACAGCAGCACTGCCGAACCGCTCAGCGCTGAAACGACGTGGCCTGCGTCAGGCGAGCGGCGAACGCCGCAATCAGCCGGGCCGCGGCATCGATGTCCTGCAGCGAGACCATCTCCACCGGCGAATGCATGTACCGGCTCGGCACCGAGACGAGACCCGTGGGGACGCCTGCGCGGCTGAGATGGATCGCGTCGGCGTCGGTGCCCGTGCCGCGGCCGAGCGACTCGACCGTGAACGGGATCTCCTCCTGCACCGCTGTGTCGTGCAGGAGTTCGAAGACCATCGGGTGGAGCGTCGTGCCGCGTGCGATCACCGGTCCCGAGCCGAACGTGTGCTTGGTCATCTCTCCGAGCTCAACCCCCGGCTGATCGGTCTCGAACGTGACGTCGACGACGATCGCCACATCTGGCTCCTGGGCGAACGCGCTCGTTCGTGAGCCGGCGAAGGTGGTCTCCTCCTGCACGACCGCGAGGGCCACCACGTCCCCGGCAGCGCCGCCGTCGGCGGCAACGAGTCGCGCCGCCTCCGCGGCGACGTAACAGCCGACCCGGTTATCGAGCGCGCGGGAGATGACGCGGCCGTTACGCAGCTCCGCCGGCGCCACGTCGATGACCGCGACATCTCCGATCCTCACCAGGCCGCAAGCTTCGTCGCCGTCACCGGCCCCGATGTCGATGTGGAGGTCCTTGACCTGAGGCACCTGCTTGCGGTCCTCGTCTTTGAGCAGATGGATCGGCTTGCGGCCGATCACGCCGGTCACCGCCCCGCCCCGCGTGCTGATCGCCACACGTTGCCCGACCAGCACCAGCGGGTCCCAGCCGCCGACCTCGCCGAAGCGCAGAAAGCCGTCGTCGTCGATATGCGAGATGTGCAGCCCGATCTCGTCGATGTGACCGACGACGGCCAGCGACGGTCCGCCGGCGGTGCCGGCAACGCGCGCGTAAGAGGACCCGAGATGGTCGCTTCCGACCTGCTCGGTGAACGCGCTGCAACCTTCACGCCAGGCGCGGGCGGCCTCGTTCTCGTGGCCGGAGGGACCGGCGGCGGTCAGGAGACGGGTGAGAAACTCAGGAGGCGCCACGGCTCACCGAACGATCGCGTCGGCGGTGATCCGGGCTGGAGAACACGGTGATCCGTGCGACCGGCTGCGTTCCTGGGGGGTTGGCCTCCCGCAGCTGCCAGGCAAGCCATCTCGCGAGGTTTCTGAGCGTCGCCACGGGTGCGCTCTACCCGCGTGAGCAGGAACAAACACGTTGGAACCTAGGCCGCCAGCAGTTCTCTGAGCACGAACTGCAGGATGCCACCGTGCTGGAAGTAGCGCTGTTCCTTCGGTGTGTCGATCCGGACGGTGACCGTGAACTCCTGGTCATCGGCGTGGACGGTGACCTCCCGCGGGATCTCCTCGCCGTCCGCCAGGCCGCCGATCGCAAACGTCTCGTGGCCGTTCAGCCCGAGCGACTCGACGGAGTCGCCGTCCTTGAACTGGAGCGGCAGCACGCCCATCCCGACCAGGTTCGAGCGGTGGATTCGCTCGAAGCTCTCGGCGATCACCGCTCGCACTCCCAGCAGCCGGGTGCCCTTGGCCGCCCAGTCGCGGGAGGAACCGGATCCGTACTCCTTGCCGGCGAGCACGACCAGTGGCGTGCCCTCCTCCTGGTAGCGCATCGCCGCGTCGTAGATCGGCATCTCCTCCTCGTCGGGAAGATGCAGGGTGACGCCGCCCTCCGGAAGCGGTCCCCGCCCACCCGCCAGCTGGTTGCGCAGCCGGATGTTGGCGAACGTGCCGCGCATCATCACCTCGTGATTGCCCCGCCGCGAGCCATAGGAGTTGAACTCCTTGGGCTCGACTCCGTGGTCGACCAGATACGTGCCGGCCGGGCTGCCCCGCTTGATCGAACCCGCGGGCGAGATGTGATCGGTCGTGACGCTGTCTCCCAGGACGGCCAGCACCCGGGCACCCTCGATATCGGTGATCGGTTCCGGCTCGGCGGGCAGGTCCTCGAAGAACGGCGGCCGGCGTACATATGTCGACTCGGTGTCCCAGGCGAAGCTGTCTCCGGTCGGCACCTCAAGGGAGTTCCAGCGCTCGTCGCCGTCGAACACCGCGCCGTAGCTCTTGCGGAACATGTCGGACTGGACGGCGCTCTGCACGGTCTCGGCGACTTCGGCGGCCGTCGGCCAGATGTCCTTCAGATACACGGGCTGCCCCTCGGTGTCCTCGCCCAGCGGCTCCTCGTAGAGGTCGATGTCCATCGTCCCGGCCAGCGCGTAGGCCACGCACAGCGGAGGCGACGCGAGGTAGTTCATCTTCACGTCGGGGTTGATGCGGCCTTCGAAGTTGCGGTTGCCCGACAGCACCGAGACGACCGCCAGATCCTCCGCCCCGACGACGTCGGAGATCTCTTCGGGCAGCGGTCCGCTGTTGCCGATGCAGGTGGTGCATCCGTAGCCCACGAGGTGATAGCCGAGCGCCTCTAGGGGTTCCGTGAGGCCGGCGCGATCGAGGTACTCGGTGACGACCTTTGAACCGGGCGCGAGCGAGGTCTTGACCCACGGCTTGACCTTGAGGCCCTTCTCCACCGCGTTGCGAGCCAGGATGCCCGCCCCGAGCATGACCGAGGGGTTGGAGGTGTTCGTGCACGAGGTGATCGCGGCGATCACGACATGACCATGGTCGAGCTCGGTCTCGGTGCCGTCGGCCAGCGTCACCGGCGCCTTGGTCTGGACCCGGTCGGCCACCTGGGCCTCTCCGGTGCCGCCCCCGGGTTCGTGGCCCACGCCGTTGGCGTGATGGGTGGAGACGGGGTCGCTGGCCGGGAAGCTCTCCTCGACGGCTTCGTCTTCGTCGCTTGCGTCGGGCAGGAAGCCCTCGAGCGACATCCGGAACGCGGCCTTGGACTCGGTCAGCGAGACCCGGTCCTGCGGGCGCTTGGGCCCGGCGATGCTCGGCACGACTTCCCCGAGATCGAGCTGAAGCTTGTCGCTGAACGTCGGCTCCTGGGACGTCTCGTCATGCCACAGCCCCTGCTCCTTGGCATACGCCTCGACCAGCTCGATCAGCTCCGGCGGCCGGCCTGAGAACTCGAGGTAGTTCAGCGTCTCCTGATCGATCGGGAAGATCGCGCAGGTGGAGCCGAACTCGGGCGACATGTTGCCGATCGTCGCGCGGTCGGCCAACGGGAGGTTGGCCAGGCCGTGGCCGTGGAACTCGACGAACTTGCCGACCACGCCGTGGCCCCGCAGCATCTCGGTCACCGTCAGCACGAGGTCGGTGGCGGTTGCGCCCTCGGGCAGCTCGCCGGTCAGCTCGAAGCCGAGCACCTGCGGAATCAGCATCGACATCGGCTGGCCCAGCATCGCCGCCTCGGCCTCGATCCCGCCGACGCCCCATCCGAGCACTCCGAGACCGTTGATCATCGTCGTGTGCGAGTCGGTGCCCACGAGCGTGTCGGGGTAGGCGAGGCCGCGCTCGTCGTCGACGAACACCACGCGCGCGAGGTACTCGAGGTTGACCTGGTGAACGATGCCGGTATCCGGCGGGACCACCTTGAAGTTGTGAAACGCCCCCTGGCCCCAGCGCAGGAACGCATAGCGCTCCTCGTTGCGCTCGAACTCCCGCTCGGCGTTGTGCTGGAAGGCGCGGCGCGTGCCGTACTCATCGACCTGGACGGAGTGGTCGATCACGAGCTCGGCGGGCACCAGCGGGTTGATCTTCCCGGCGTCACCGCCCATCTCGGCGATCGCATCGCGCATCGCGGCGAGATCGACGATCGCCGGAACGCCGGTGAAGTCCTGCATCACCACGCGCGCGGGCGTGAACGCGATCTCCTGGTTCGGCTCGTCGTTGGCGTTCCAGCTGGCCAGCGCCTCGATGTCCTGGGCCCGGATCGACTCTCCGTCCTCGTTGCGGAGCAGGTTCTCGAGCAGGATCTTCAGCGAGAACGGCAGCCGCGCGACGTCGTACTCGGCTTGGAGTGCGTCGAGGCGGAAGATCTCGAGGGATCGCCCACCGACGTTGAGACTGGCCTTGGCGTCGAAGCTGTTCGCTGTCAATTCGTTCTCCTGATCCGAGATTAGCCCTAACTCTAGGCGGGCCTCGCGGCGCCGTCTCCTACGCGGCTCTAAGCCACCTCTTCGCACCGCCTTCGGGCGGGCGTTGAAGCTTCCTCGCCCGAAGCGATCCACCCTCAAGGAGCCCGACCATGACGACGATGATCCGCACCACTGCAGGCCTCGCCCTCGGGGCGGCGGGCGTGCTGTTTGCCGCCGCCCTGTATTCCGAGTCCCACCGCGCGCCCGACCAGCCGTAGACCATGGCCAGCGAGCTGACACTGACCGCGATGGGCCTGCCGACACGCCGCTCTTCGCCTCCTCTTACCTCGCTCTCACGTCCTCGCCCGATGCTGGCGCCATGAGCACGGACTCGCTCTCCTACGACGCGCCGTGGCCAGCACGGCTGCGGGCCCGCTCGCGTCCCCGAGTCCACTTCCGGCGGCTGCTCGCCCGGCCGGAGCTGCTGGGGCTGGTCGGCGTCGCCGCGGTCCTGAACCTATGGAGCCTCAGCATCAACGGCTGGGCCAACGCCTACTACAGCGCCGCGGTGCGCTCGATGAGCACCAGCTGGCACGATTTCCTGTTCGTGTCGCTCGACAAGAGCGGGCTGATGACGGTCGACAAACCCCCGCTGAGCCTCTGGGTCCAGGCGCTCTCGGCGCGCGTGTTCGGCCTGCACCCGCTCAGCCTGCTCGTGCCGCAGGCGCTGATGGGCGTGATCGCCGTCGCGCTGCTCTACGACCTGACGCGCCGGCGATTCGGTCGCGCCGCGGGCTTCGTGGCCGGCTTGGCCCTGGCCACCACTCCGGTGGTGGTCGCGGTGTCACGTCACAACAATCCGGACGAGCTGCTGCTGCTGTGCTGCGTGGCGGCGCTGTGGCTCGCGCTGCGGGCACTCGAGACTGGCCGGACCCGCTGGCTGGTGCTCAGTGGCATCGCCGTCGGACTCGGGTTCGAGACCAAGATGGGCGTGGCGTTGATGGTCGTGCCGGGAATCGTCCTCGCCTGGATCTGGACCCGCGTGCTGACGCGGCCGGGCACCCGGGAGAAGCTGGCGGCTTTCGGCCAGCTGCTGAGCGGTGGCGCGGCGATGCTGCTGGTCGGCGGCGCATGGCCGCTGCTGGTCACGTTGACACCGGCCAGTGACCGCCCATGGATCTCCGGGACGTCCGACAACAGCATCTGGTCGTTGATCTTCGGTTACAACGGTCTTGGACGAGTCGCCGGACAGACCGGGGGCCCCGCCGGCGGGGGCGGCCCAGGCGGTGGGGGCGGGACGTTGTTCGGCGGCTCCACCGGCCCGTTCCGGCTGCTTCAGTCCGGGCTCGGTGATCAGGCGGGCTGGTGGCTCGGATTCGCGCTCGTCTCAGGCGTGGGGTTGCTCGCGCTGACGCGTCTGCGCCGGCGCGACCCGCGTACCGCCTGGCTGCTGGCGGTCGGTGGCTCCTTCCTCTGCACCGCCGTCGTGTTCAGCTTCGCGAGCGGGATCTTTCATCCGTACTACGTCTCGCTGCTCGCCCCGTTCGCCGCCGCGCTGATCGGCGCGGGCGTCGGCGAGATCCTGCCGGCACCGCTCGGACGCGCCGGCTCCGCACGGGTGGTGCGGCTGCTGGCTCCCCTGGCCGTGGCCGCGGGAGCCGCCACCGAGCTGATCGTGCTGGGCGGCCTGGGCGGCCGGCTCTCGTGGGCCACGCCACTGGTGCTGGTGCTGGCCGTGGGATCGTCGATCGCGCTGTCGCTCAAGCTCGCGCCCCGGCTGCGGGCAGTGGTGCTGGCGATCGCGCTGGCCGGGCTGTTCGCCGCGCCGGTGAGCTGGGCCGCCCAGACGCTCGGTCACGCGACCAACGGGACGTTTCCCGCGGGCGGCCCGGCCAGCACCGCCCTTGCCGGCGGTCCCGGCGGTCCGGGCGGCCCCGGTCCGGGCGGCCCCGGTGCCCGGTTCGGAGCACGCGGTGGATTCGGGCCCCCGGGCGGATTCCCGCACGGTGGACCCCCCGCCGCTCGCGGCACGTTCGTTCCGCCTCCCGGCGCAGCGGGCGGCCAAGCTGCTGGCGGCGGTCGGTTCGGAGGCGCAAGCACGAGCCTCACCGCGGCCGTCCGCTACGTGGCCTCGCACGGCGGTGGCACGATCGCCGTGTCCAGTCAGAGCTCGGCCGCGTCGGCGATCGTCTCGAGCGGCGCCAACGTCGCCGGCATCGGCGGCTTCTCCGGACGCGAGAGCTCGGTCACGACGTCCTGGCTCGCCGCCGAGGTGCGGGCCGGCCGGCTCCGCTGGGTTCTCGTTGACTCCAGCGGCGGACGCACCCTCCCCGGCGACACCCGCACCGGCAGCCAGACGGCGATCAACGCGGTCCAGTCGACGTGCCGGGCGGTGAAGATCCCGGCCGGCAGCGGAACGTCGACCACGATCTACGACTGCCTCGCCAGCGCCGGCTCGCTTCTGCGCGCCTCGACACAGGGAGCGGGATAAAGCGTGATGCTCAAGTTTGCCGGCCGGATACCGAAACCCCCTGGTGTGGGATTCTCGCTGCCCAAAGCGCTGATCGCCGCTGCCCTGTTGGCGGTGGGCGCGGCACCGAGCGCGATGGCCGCGGACACGGCGTCCAGCTCGAACTGGGCCGGCTACGCCGTGCACCGTGCGGGCGTGCGCTTCACCAAGGTTGTAGGCGCCTGGACGCAGCCGAACGCCACGTGTGTCGCCGGCCAACAGGCGTACTCGGCCATCTGGCTCGGCCTCGGGGGGTATGCCCAGAGCTCGAACGCGCTCGAGCAGATCGGCAGCGAGGTGGACTGCACCGCGGCGGGGAGGGTGTCCTCGAGCGCCTGGTACGAGTTGGTTCCGGCGGCCTCGCGCACGATCCGCATGACGGTGAAACCCGGTGACGCCATGTCCGCAAGCGTCAGCGTCAACGGCCGGCGTGTCGTGCTCTCCCTGGTTGACAGCACTCGCCACCGGACGTTCAGCAAGGTGCTGCAGGCCTCCGTGGTGGATGTCTCCTCGGCGGAATGGATCATCGAGGCCCCGTCAGATTGCGTCAGCGCCAACAGCTGTCAGACGCTGCCGCTGGCCGACTTCGTCTCCGCCAACTTCGCGCAAGCGCGCGCGCAATCCGTGAGCGGCCACGTCGGGTCGATCTCCGACCGCGCGTGGGGCGCGACCAAGATCCAGCTGCGACCGAGCGGCCGGCGCTTCGTCGTGCTGAACGGCTCCGGTCCGACCGTCGGAACTGCGACGCCCTCCGCGCTGAACCCGCGTGGCACCGCGTTCACGGTCGCCTACTCGCCGGCCCCGGTGCAGGCGACCCAGTCATTCGCCGCGCGGACCACGGCGGTCCGCGCCGGCCAGCTGGTCCACCCGACCCGCTGACCTGCGGCCGCGGCGCCCAGGCGCGGCTCGCCGGGCCCCGCCGCACTGTCACCAGTTCGCCGCCCCATCCCCTCCAGAGGGTGCATTTTGCGGACAAACGTGCCCTCGCTGAAGGAACGTTGTCGCGTTGAGCACGCTGTGCGTGCATAACGCGCCAGCCGTCCTGCGAAGGCGCAGCGGTTGTCGCGGAATGCATGCGGGCAAGGAGAGCGGCGCGGTATCGCCAGTGTCCCGGTCGCTCGGCGATCACCCGACCAGCCGCACGATCGCGCCGACTCCGACGACCACGATCAACGCCCGCAGCGCGGGGGGGGGCAGACGGCGGCCCTGGCTGGCCCCGAGGATCCCCCCGATCACCGATCCGACCGCGATCAGCAGCGCCGGCAGCCACGCCACGTGCGCCGCGAACACGAACACGATGCCGGCCACGAGATTGACGAGACCGGCGAGGACGACCTTCAGCGCATTGATTCGCTGGAGGTCCTCGTCGACCGCGAGGCCGAGGATGGCGAGCAGCAGGATTCCCTGCGCGGCGCCGAAGTAGCCCCCGTACACGCCGCTGGCAAACACGCCAAGCACCCCGAGCGGACCGACCCGGTCCCGAGCGCCGTGGTGGCGCGCGGCGAGCACGACGGAGAGTCGTGGCTGCGCGATGATCAGCACGAGCGCGATCACGATGAACGCGGGGACGATCGCCTTGAACGCCGATGCGGGCAGGCTTAGCAGCAGCACGGCGCCGGCGACTGCCCCGAGCATCGACGCCACGGCGAGCGGAATCGTGCGCCGCCGTTGACCGGCCAGCTCGCGGCGATAGCCGACGGCCCCCGCCGCGGAGCCCGGGACAAGGCCGATCGTGTTCGAGACGTTGGCGACAACCGGGGCGTAGCCGAAGCCGAGCAGCACCGGGAACGTGAACAGCGTCCCGCTGCCCACGACCGTGTTGATCGTCCCGGCCACGATCCCGGCGGCGAAGATCGCGAGCGCCTGGAGCGCGCTCATCGGCCGCTCAAGATGGGTCTGCCGCCAGTCCCAGGAGCTCGAGTGTCGTGGCTCCGCGGCGCAGGTCGCCAAGGATCGTCCGCTCCTGCTCGAGCCGGGCCCGTGATGCGGCTGCCACCGCGGTGATCTGCGCCGCCTCGACGACGACAACACCGTCTCCGTCTCCGACCACCGCGTCGCCGGGGTGGACGGTCACATCCCCGATGCGGATCGGTTCGCCGAGGCGGCCGTCCCCGGTTGGCTCCTTGCTCGTCCCGCGCAGGCAAACGTTGGCCGCGAACACGGGAAACCCGAGACCGGCGATCTGATCAACGTCGCGCACGCCGCCCTCCAGCACCAGGCCGCCGAGCCGGCGCGCCAGCGCCGCCTGGCTGAGGATCTCTCCCCAATACCCCGCCTCCGTGAAACCACCGCGAACGCCGACGATCAGCACGTCACCCGGGTGGGCTGCATACACCGCGCGGTGGATCCAGAGGTTGTCGGCCGGCGGGCAGTGGACCGTGAATGCCGGACCGCAAACGCGAAACGAGCGGTCGATCGGCTTGATCGCCGATGGCAGAGCACCACGCCTGCCGTAGGCCTCGTGCACGGTGGCGGCCCCAAGCTGGGCGAGCTCACTGGGTAGGCGGGAATCAGTCACCTGGCTGATTGTCTCCGGTGCCGAGGAGGTTGACCTCGACTCGCGTCAGGTGCGCGTGCATCACCCCGATGGCCCGTGTGAGCTCACGGGCACACAGCGCGTCGACGAGCTCGACGTGGTCCGCCTGATAGGCGGCCCGTCTCTCGAGCGAGTCGTTGCGTCGCTTCAGGTTCCCCCAGATCTCGCCCTGGCGGGCCGCTTCGACGACGGCATACATCCCAAGCAGCAGCGGGTTCCGGCTGGCTGCGACGACCGCGTGGTGAAGGGCGAAGTCCCAGACCTCGAACTCGCCGTAGTTCTCCGCTGCCGCGCCGCCCTCGACACAGCGGCGCATCTCGTCGAAGTCACGCTGTGTCGCCCAGGCGACGACAAGGGGCAGCACCTGCGGCTCGATCAGGCGGCGCGCGGCCATCACGTCCGCAGGTCCGACCTGGTGGGAGCCAGCGGCCTCTCGGTCGGCGCGGGAGGACGGCCGGCGCGGATCGGCGGCACGTAGAAATGTCCCTCGCCCCACCTCACGTGAGATTCGGCCTTCGGCCTCGAGCACCGCGAGGGCATTGCGCACCATCGTTCGGGTGACGCCGAGATCTTCGGCGAGCCGGCGCTCGGTCGGCAGCCGGCCTCCAGGACCACTGGCAGCCTGCTCGCCCCGCGCGAGGATCAGCTCCGCCAGTTGGTAGCTGTACGCCGGCGGTGGGGTTGAGGAAGACGGGATCGCCATGGCAGTAGGGGTGGGCGGGGTCGTGTGGATCCTGAACCTGCTGCCGCCGGGACCCCACCAACCAATCCTACCGATTTTGCGATCAAGTCACAAATCAGTTCACGGTTGACCCCAATCGTCTGAGGGTGTAGGTTCAACCAATCCAACAAATTGGACCAAAGATCCACCAGGGAGGACGCTGTTCGTGAGACTCGCCACCGTGATCACTCCGGAAGGCCTTCGCCTCCACGTACGCGGCTCAGACGGCTACATCGACGTCGCGCAGGCCACCGGCGACCAGGAGCTGGCCTCGCTCAGCACGGTGCTCGTCCGTGGAGCAGGAGCCTTCGATGCGATCCGGAAGGCGTCCGAAGGTGCGGGTCGCGTTCTCGAGGAGGGCGAAATCGCGCCGGCTGTTCCCTCGCCGCCGCGGATCCTCTGTCTCGGTGTCAATTACGTCGAGCACGCCCTCGAGGGCGGGAGGCCGCCGACAAAGTGGCCCGAGGTCTTTGTCCGCGGCGCTGACTCGGTCGCCGCTCCATACGGGGCACTTGTCAAGCCGAGCCTCAGCTCTCGCTTCGACTACGAAGGCGAGCTCGGGTTGGTGATCGGCCGCGGCGGGCGCTACATCTCTGCCGACGAGGCATTGTCGGCGATCGCCGGCTACGTGATCGTGATGGACGGCACGGCGCGGGAGTGGCAGCGGGCTGCGACGCAGTGGACGCCCGGAAAGAACTTCGACGGAACCATGCCCATCGGCCCAGAGCTCGTGACCACGGACGAGATCGACGTGTCGGACGTG
>DATCPD010000148.1:0-4330 GCA_036564325.1 Solirubrobacteraceae bacterium
CTGGCGACCTCCAGATCGACGTCTACCGCAGCTCCGGTCCGGGTGGGCAATCGGTTAATACGACCGATTCCGCCGTCCGGATCACGCACAAGCCGACGGGGATCGTGGTCTCGATGCAGGACGAGAAGTCTCAGCTCCAGAACCGTGAGCGCGCGATGCGGGTGCTGCGGGCGCGCCTGTACGAGCGGGCGTTCGCCGAGCAGCAGGCGGAGCAGGCGGCGTCTCGGCAGGCGCAGGTCGGAACCGGCGAGCGCGCCGAGAAGATCCGGACCTACAACTACGGCGAGAAGCGGGTCAAGGATCACCGGATCAACCTGCTCGTGCACAACCTCGATGCGATCCTGATCGGCGAGCTCGACGAGCTCACCGCAGCCCTGCAGGACGACGAGAAGCGCCGGCGCCTCGAGGAGCATGCGGTTGCCTGAGTCTGCGCTGGCCGCGCCGTCCTCGGTGCGCATGGCGCTCGCCGCGGCCGTCGAGCGGCTCGCTCGCGCGGGGTGCGACACGCCCCGACTGGACGCGGAGCTGCTGCTGGGCTCAGTGTTGGGGGTCGATCGGGCGCGGCTGGTGATGGACTCTGGTTCGCCGCTCGCCTCGGACGCTGCGGCGCGTTTCGGTGATCTCGTGGCGCGGCGAGCGGCGCGGGAGCCGGTGGCCTACATCCTCGGCCGCCAGGCGTTTCGCTACCTCGACCTGGCGGTCGACCCGCGGGTGCTGATCCCGCGGCCGGAGACCGAGCTGCTCGTGGAGGTCGGACTGACGCTCGACCCCGGAGCCCGAGTGATAGACGTGGGGACCGGCAGCGGGGCCGTGGCGCTGGCGCTGGCGCAGGAGCGGCCCGACTTGTGCGTGGTCGGGGTCGACGTGAGCGAGGACGCGGTCGCGGTAGCCCGCGCGAACGCTGCCCGGCTCGGCCTGGACGTGGAATTCCGTTGCGGCGATCTGCTGGCGGGGCTTCGCGCCGATGCCGTGCTGGCCAACCTGCCCTACGTGTCGGTGAAGGACACCGGCTCCCTTCCTCCTGAGATCACGTCGTTTGAGCCCCCGCTCGCCCTGTTCGCCGGCGAGGACGGCCTTGACCTCGTCCGCCGACTCGTCGCGATGCTGGACGGCGCCGGGTTGGTGGCGCTGGAGGTTGGCTTTGACCAGGCGGACCGCGTGGCCTCGCTCTTATCGGGCGCCGGGTACACGTCCGTGGAGCGACTGCGGGACCTGGCGGGCCACGAACGAGTGGTGCTCGCGCGGCGGTGAGCGACGGTGCGGACTCGCCGGTGAGCGACGGTGCGGACTCGCCGGTGGACGACGGCGCGGACTCGCCGGTGGCTGACGGCGCGGACTCGGCAGCCTTCGAGCGCTGCCTGGCGGTCGGCGGCGTCGCGCTGTTCCCCGCCGACACCGTTTACGGGCTGGCCTGCGATGCCGGTGAGCGGCTCCCCGTGGAGCGGCTGTACCGGCTCAAGCGCCGGCCGCTGAGCAAGCCCTCGGCGGTCATGTTCTTCGATCTCTCGCTGGCACTGGCGGCTCTGCCCGAGCTCGGCGAACGCACCCGCCAGGCGATGAGCCGCCTGCTCCCGGGCCCGGTGACGCTGCTGCTGCCGAATCCGGCGGAGCGGTTTCCGCTGGCCTGCGGCGAGGACCTGCAGACGTTGGGTCTCAGAGTCCCGTGCGTGGAGGGTTTGGCCAGCGTGCGCTGGCCGGTGCTCCAGTCGAGCGCAAACCTTGCCGGCGGGCCGGATCCGCGTCGCCTGGATGACGTGCCGGCGGAGATCCGTCGTGGCGTGGATCTGGCTGTGGATGGCGGCGAGCTGCCGGGTGTGTCGTCGACGGTGATCGATCTGCGCCGCTTCGAGGCTGCGGGGGAGTGGTCGGTGATCAGGGAGGGCGCGGTGAGCGAGGCTGAGGTGGCGAGCACGCTCGAGTGGCAGTTTCACTTCGACCCTGCCACCTACGACGCGATGATCCACGCGGACATCCCCGCGTATGACCGCTTTCAGGAGGAGCTGACGCTGGCCACGGGGACCGGGGCACGGCGGATTCTGGAGTTGGGAACCGGGACGGGGGAGACGGCAGTACGGCTGCTGGCGAGCCACCCCGATGCGTTGCTTGTCGGTCTCGACGTGAGCGAGCCGATGCTGGCCGCCGCGCGGGAGCGATTGCCCCCCGGGCGCGTGGAGCTGCGGGCGGGCGAGATCCAGGGGGCGCTGCCCGACGGCCCGTTCGACCTGGTCGCCAGCGCGCTCTGCGTTCACCACCTCGACGGGCCGCAGAAGGCCGATCTGTTCACGCGGGTGGCGCGGGTGCTGGCGCCAGGGGGCCGGTTCGTGCTCGCGGACGTGGTCGTCCCGTCCGATCCGGCGGACGCGCGGACCTCGCTCACGCCGGAGTGGGACAAGCCGAGCCCGGTGGCCGATCAGCTCCAATGGCTGGAAGATGCCGGGTTTGCCGTGAGCGTCACCTGGGCACGCGGGGACCTGGCCGTGATCCGGGCGGAGCTGCTGGGTTGACCGCTGGCGGCGCTGGTATCGTCGCCATCATGACCTCCGACCTCCCGCCTGACTTCTTCAACCGTCCCCTCGCCGAGGTCGATCCGGAGATCGCCCAGGTGCTCGCGCTGGAGCTCGAGCGCCAGCAGCGCACGCTGGAGATGATCGCCTCCGAGAACTTCGTGCCGGTGTCCGTACTCGAGTGCCAGGGTTCGGTGCTGACCAACAAGTACGCCGAGGGCTATCCCGGCAAGCGCTACTACGGCGGCTGCGAGCACGTGGACGTGGCCGAGCAGCTGGCCATCGACCGGGCGAAGGAGCTGTTCGGGGCCGAGCACGCCAACGTGCAGCCCCACTCCGGCGCTCAGGCCAACGCCGCCGTCTACCACGCGCTGCTCCAGCCCGGCGACACACTGATGGGCCTCGAGCTGGCCCACGGCGGCCACCTCACGCACGGGATGAAGCTCAACGTCTCGGGGCGGCTCTATGACATCGCGCCCTACCAGGTGAACCGTGAGACCAGCCTGATCGACATGGACGAGGTCGAGCGGATCGCCCACGAACGCAAGCCGAAGATGATCCTCGCGGGCTGGTCGGCGTATCCGCGCCAGCTGGACTTCCCGCGGTTCCGGGAGATCGCCGATGCCGTCGGCGCGCTGCTGATGGTCGACATGGCGCACTTCGCCGGACTGGTCGCCGCCGGGCTGCACCCCAGCCCGGTGCCCGATGCGGATGTGGTCACGACCACGATCCACAAGACGATCGGGGGCGGCCGGGGCGGCCTGATCCTCTGCAAGGAGGAGTACGCCAAGAAGATCAACTCTGCGGTCTTCCCCGGTCAGCAGGGTGGACCGCTCGAGCACATCATCGCCGGCAAGGCCGTGGCCCTGCGGATCGCGCAGTCCGAAGCCTTCCGCGAGCGGCAGGAGCGAACGCTGTCCGGGGCCCGTGCCGTGGCGGCCGAGCTGCTCGGCGCCGGCGGCGGCGTCAACGTCCTGACCGGCGGAACCGACGTCCACCTGGTGCTCTGCGACCTGCGCGAGTCAGAGCTCGACGGCCAGCAGGCCGAGGATCGCCTGCACTCGATCGGGATCACCGTCAACCGCAACGCGGTGCCGTTCGATCCGCGGCCGCCGGCGGTCTCCTCCGGGCTGCGGATCGGTACGCCCGCGCTCGCGACGCGCGGCCTCGACGTCGACGACTTCGTCGAGATCGGCCAGATCATCGCCGCGGCACTCCAGCCCGGGGCGTTCGATGCGCGGCGGTCCGAATTGGCTGACCGCGCGGGGGCGCTGGCGGACAAGTACCCGCTGTACGCGGGGCTGGGGGCGCACGCGGTCGTATAGGCGTGGCAGGGGGGCCGGCCGGTCGGGGGTGTGTGTCGGTGTGCGTGGGGTCGCGTGCCGGCGAAAACCCCGCAACGAAGGAGGGTTTGTGCCAAGTCTGTGACATTCGGGGCGGGGCGCGGGCGGGTGCGGGATGCTGGGGCGCGTGCGGATCCGGCTACGACCTGAACAGCGCGACAATCGCTCCGGATTCGTCCTGGTCTGTCGTGTCCTTCATCGCATGGATGAACAGCACGACGGGCCGGACCGGACGACGCCAACATTGACGCGTCATGCAGCGGTTTGAGGCGCGTCTTGGGCAGATCGCCGCGCGTCAGGACGACGTCGTCACACGAGCGCAGCTGACAGAGGCAGGTCTTGGCCGCGGGGCGATTGATGCACGGATCGCTGCGGGCTGGCTTCAGCGCCGGCATCGAGGCGTCTATGTCGTGGGCTTCGCGCCCCCGCGGCCAGTCGCGCACATACGAGCCGCCCTGCTGGCGTGTGGCGACGGTGCGGCTG
>DATCPD010000159.1:0-26359 GCA_036564325.1 Solirubrobacteraceae bacterium
CCGGTGTAGCGCGTGCCGGCCAGCGCGGCAGCGGCGTCACGGGCGAAGTCCCCCGCCGACAGATACCGGTCGGCGGGCTCCTTGGCCATGGCCTTCTTCAGGACCGGCCCAAACGTCGGGTACAGCTCGGCCAGTTGCCCCTCCAGCGGCGGCGGCGGCTCATGCACGTGAGCGAACAGCTTGGCCACCGAGTTCTCGCGCTCATACGGTACCCGGCCGGTCAGCATCTGGAAGAACACGCAGCCGAGGGCATAGATGTCGGTTCGGGCGTCGGTGCGCCCGCCGCTGATCTGCTCTGGTGCCATGTAGTCGACGGTGCCGACCACCGCGCCCTGCGCCGTCAGCCCGGAAACCGTGTCGAAGCGCTTCGCGATCCCGAAGTCGGTCAGGTAGGAGTGCTCCTCGCCGTTGGCAACGGTGATCAGGATGTTGGCCGGCTTCACGTCTCGGTGGACGAGTCCGCGCTCGTGCGCCGCGTCCAACGCGGAGGCAAACTGGGCCAGCAGGTCGACGGCCCGGTGGGGCTCGATCGCGCCGCTGTCCTTGAGCAGGTCACGGAGGTCGCTGCCGGAGACGAAGTCCATCACGAAGAACAGCAGTCCCTCGTGTTCCCCCGCGTAGTGGATCGCGACGACATTGGGATGGTGAAGCGAGGCGGCGATCCGCATCTCGCGTTTGAAGCGCTCGCGGAAGCGGTCGTCCTCGGCGAGCTCGGGAGTCAGCACCTTCAGGGCGTAGATCCGGTTCAGGGCGACATTCGTGGCCCGGTAGACGATCCCCATCCCGCCGCGGCTGATCTGGCCGTCGATCCGGTATCCGCCCACGATCGAGCCGCGATCCAGCTGATCCCCTCTCAGTTGCAATTCGCTGCTCCTCGCCCTCGTTCAGGCTTCGGGACACCCACAACGCCGCCCGGGCAGAGTTCGAGCTTAACGCGGCGCGCGGGGGTGTCAAGCAGGGCTGGACGGAGGGTCGTCCCGCCCGACGAAGACGGCGGTTCGCCGGTTTCGTCACTCCGGCGGTCGGGAAGTCCAACGGGCAACCCACGAGGGAGAACCAGGGATGTTCTCGATTCTCTACTGGGCGGCCCCCAACGTGAGGCACCCCGGCTTCCGCTGGCTCAGCCCCGGCGGGGTATTCGCCGTCGTCCTGTGGCTGATCGCCTGGGGGCTGTTCGCGGTCTATGTGGCCAGCTTCTCCTCCTACAACAAGACCTACGGCGCGATGGCGAGTGTGATCGTCTTCCTCGTCTGGCTGTGGGTTTCGAACGTCGCGATCCTGCTCGGGGCCGAGCTGAACGCCGAGTTGGAGCGCGAACGGCAGATCATCGGCAGGCACCCGGCCGAGGAGGAGCCGTGCGTCGATCCGCGGGATACACCGAAGTAGGTCTCGCCTGCGCTAGTTTTAGAGGTCATGGACGAGGGCACCACGATGACGGCCGGCGAACTCGCGACGGTACAGCGAGAGCTACGCGAGCTTGAGAGCACTGGTCGGACCGAGATCGCCGCCCGGATCAAGACGGCGCGCGAGTGGGGCGACCTCAAGGAGAACTCGGAGTACCACGCGGCCAAGGAGGACCAGGCGCACCTCGAGACGAGGATCCTCAAGCTGCGTGCATCGGTCCGCGGCGCGACCGTGGTCGAGACCACGGGCTCGACCGAGATCGTCGAGCATGGCTCGACGGTGGCCTACACCGACGGATCCTCGGGCAAGCAGCGGACCTTCCAGATCGTGTCCCCGCATGAGGCCAAGCCCTCCCAGGGGTCGCTGTCGGTTGCCTCGCCGATCGCCAAGGCCCTGATCGGCCGTCGCGTGGGCGACGCCGTCGATGTTCAGACCCCCGCCGGCGTGCGGCAGCTCACGATCAACGCGATCAGTTAGCGCGGGACCTCACGGACAGGGGGCCGAACGACCCGGTTGAATCTTGTCCTTCCGGACAAAGTAGTCCTGATCGATCCCCGCTAGAACCCAGTCGGATGCATGTGCAGATCCAGGGAGCGCGTTCTGCCGCGCCGGACACCGGTGTTCCCCTGTGGGCGGAATGGAAGCCCTCCGAGCCCTACAGCATTGGGATCGAGGAGGAAGTAATGCTGCTCGATCCGGCGGACTTCTCGCTGGCCCAGTCCGTCGGCGAGATCCTGCCGGCGTTGTCACCGGGCCTGCAGGCCCGGGCGACCAGCGAGACCCACCAGGCCGCGCTCGAGCTCGCGAGCGCCCCGCACGCTGATGCGGCCGGGGCCGCGCAGGAGGTCGCAGAGCTGCGAGCGGCCCTCGCACGGGAGCTCGAGGCCTTCGGACGACGCGCCGCGAGCGCGGGGACCCATCCGTTCGCGGTTTGGACCGAGACGGAGGTGGCGAGCGGCACCCGTCAGCGGATCGTCCACGACTCGATGCGGGAGCTGGCACGTCGCGAGCCGACGTTCGCCCTGCACGTTCACGTCGGCGTGGCCGACCCGGAACGCGCGATCGCCCTTCAGAACGCGCTGCGCTCGCACCTCCCGCTGATGCTCGCCGCCTCGGCCAATTCGCCCTTCTGGCAGGGCCGGGACTCGGGACTGGCCTCGGCCCGGATCCCGGTGTTCATGGCGTTCCCGCGCGTAGGGATCCCCCGGGTCTTCCCGTCGTATGCGCATTGGGTGCAGGCCGTCGATGTGCTGCTGCGCTCCGGTGCGTTTCCCGAGCCGACGTTCCTGTGGTGGGACGTGCGCCCGCAGCCGAGGTTCGGCACCGTCGAGATTCGGATCATGGACGCGCAGACGACGCCCCGGGAGACCGGGTTGCTCGCTGCGCTTGTGCAAGCGGTCGCGCGGCTCGAGCTGGAGGAGGGATTCAACTCGAGGACCCTGATCGATGCCGTCGAGGTCCTGGACGAGAACCGCTTCCTGGCCGCGCGAGACGGGATGGAGGCTGCGTTGATCGACCCGACCGCGGATCGGCGGGTGCCGGCTGTGGAGCTGCTCGAGCAGCTGATCCGGGCGGCGCGCAGTCACGGCCAGGACCTCGGATGTGAGGCTGCGCTCGACGAGCTCGCGGAGCGGGGCAGGGATACGGGGGCCCACCGCCAGCGTGCGGCGATCGGCGCCGACGGTGACCTGTCGGGGCTCGTGGAACGGCTGTCGACCCAATTCGTCGAGGACGCCCCGAGCACCGGGTGACCGGTGCCTCCGGCTCAGGCGGGCGCCGCTCGCGGAGCCGGGAACAGTGAGAGGAAGCGACGGGCGGCGGGGACGCCCCCGACGACGGCGACAGTTCCCGCGCGCACCGCGGCCTCGAGCGCCTGCCCGTGCCACAGGACCTTGGTCAACGTCGCCGCGTCGCTATCGATCACGCCATCCGGTAGCTCGGCGCTCCCGCGGCGCACGTCGAAACGGCCGCCTTCGACGCGAGCTATGAACGGCTGGCCATCCACGCGGAGCTCGTAGCGGATCGTCTCCGCGACGTCCGCGCGGGCGCTGAACAGGGTCTTCAGCGCGACGATGAACGCATCAGGTCCGAGGTCACGGTCAGTGGGCGGGAACGGGGAGCGGCTGCCCCATTGTCCAAGGGCGAGCAGCACCGGCTCCAGCTGCCGGCCGCGCTCGGTCAAGGCGTACACGCGTGTTGCGGCGGGCGGGGCCAGTCGCGCGTGGGTCAGGATCCCGGCCGCCTCGAGGTCGCGAAGGCGCTGCGAGAGCACGTCTGGGGTGAGGCTCGGTAGGCCGGCCCGCAGGTCGGTAAATCGCTTCGGGCCGAGCAGCAGCTCGCGCACCACCAGCAGCGCCCAGCGGTCGCCGATCTGGTCCAGGGCCCGCGCGATCCCACACGGATCTCCGTAGCTCCGTTTCACCGGCATGGGCCTGAAGTCTAGTGATGGTTTTGTTTTCGGACGAAGTAATCGGTTTTTCCAACTAAGTGATACGGTGCAGGCAATCGACGAAAGGAGCGCAGATGAGCCAGAGAGACGGATACGCCCACGGCGTCCCCTGCTGGATGGCCGCGGTGCAGCGGAACCCCGCGGACGCCGTCGCTTTCTATTCCGAGCTGTTCGGCTGGGACGCAGAGAACCTGATGCCCGAAGGTGAACAGGGCGACTACTTCGTCTGCCGGCACCGAGGCTTGGACGTCGCCGCGATCGTCTCAGTCGACGGAGCACCGCCGCCGCCCTCGTCGGTCTGGGCGACCCACGTGTGGGTGGAGGACGCGAAGGGAACGGCCCACGCGGTGCAACGGGAGGGCGGAACCGTCGTCGGCGAGCCCTTCGAGTCGCCGGGCGGGGGTGTGGTCGCGGTCCTGGCCGACCCGGCTGGCGCCGTGTTCTGCGCCTGGGAGCCCCGGGAGCGCAGGGGGGCCCAGGTAGTGAACGAGCCGAGCGCCTGGGCGATGAGCCAGCTGATCACCGATGACATCGATGCGGCCAAGCGCTTCTATGGCTCCGTCTTCGGATGGGAGACCGAGGAGTTCGGCATGGGGGACGCCCGCGTGACCCTGTGGCGGGTCCCGGGCTACGTCGGCGGCGAGCCTCAACAACCGGTCTCACGGGAGGTTGTCGCGGCGATGGCCGTGCTCACCCCGGTGGATGCTGCCGCGGGCCCCAGCCCGCACTGGAGTCCCGACTTCTGGATCGCCGACGCCGAGCAAGCTGCCGAGCAGGTTCCAGGCCTCGGTGGCCGCGTCGTGGTTCCGCCGCACGAGGTCCCGCCGTTCCGGCGCGTGGTGCTGGCGGATCCGGAAGGTGCCACGTTCAGCGTGAGCCAGCTGCTCCTGTCGGGGTAACTCTAGGCTGAGAGACGACTTCGACCACAGGAGGCAGAGATGCCAGCAGGAGCCGCCGCACCGTTGAACAGCTCGCGCACCCTGGCCGACGGCGCGGAGATGCCGTGGCTGGGCCTGGGTGTCTGGCAGGTGGCGCATGGAGACGAAACCGAGAACTCCGTTCGCTGGGCGCTGGAGCTCGGGTACCGGCACATCGACACAGCTCAGGCGTACGGCAACGAGGAGAGCGTGGGCCGGGCGCTCCGTGACAGCGGGGTCCCGCGGGAGGAGATCTTTCTCACGACGAAGTTCTATCCCGCCCACGATGACCCGGAGGCCGAGGCCGAGCAGAGCCTGCGCCGCCTGGGTGTCGACTACCTCGACCTGTACATCATCCACTGGCCTCAGGGGGGTCCAACGTGGGCCTGGCCGGGAATGGAGCGGGCGCGCGAGCTCGGCTACGCGCGCTCGATCGGCGTCTCCAACTTCAGCGCCACGGAGCTGGCTGAGGTCATCGGCATCGCCTCCTCGCCACCGGTGGTCAACCAGGTGCAGTTCAGCCCGTTCGAGTACCGCGGTGGCCTGCTTCAGGCCTGTTCAGAGCACAACGTTGCGCTCGAGGCCTACAGCCCCCTGGGTACCGGCAGGCACCTGGGCGACCGGGCGGTGGTGGAGATCTCGGAGCGGGTCGGGCACACGCCGGCTCAGGTGCTGTTGCGCTGGTGCATCCAGCGGGACGCGATCGTGATCCCGAAGTCGACGCATCGCGAACGAATCGAGGAGAACGCTCAGCTCTTCGACTTCGAGCTCTCCGATGCGGACCTGTCCGCGCTCGACGGTCTCGACCACACCGGCGGCACCTCCGAGGCACGCGAACAGAAGTGGTGGTGAGGCGTCCGGCGCCGCGCCGGCCTGAGCCGGCGCGGCGCTGAGCGCGTCTCGCGCGCTGAGCGCGTCTCGCGCGCTCAGTCCGTCTTGCGCGCGGCCTTCACCCTGGCGGCAGCGTCGCCGAGGCGAGCCGCCTCATCGCTCTCGACGAGCGCCTGCTCCCGCTCGCGCTCTGCCTGCGCCTTGGCGTCCAGCGCCTCGAGCCGGGCCTGCGGAGCGACCTCATCGACCTGCGCGTCCTCACGCGCCTTGGCCTCGCGGGCGGCCTCGCGGCGACGCTTCTCGGCTGCGGTGGCTCGCTGGGTCTTCTGCCGATGCTCCTCGGAAGCCCGCTGGCGCCGGGCCTTGGCCTTGGTGTCGGCCTGCTGGCGACGTCGCTGCCCCTCGTCCTGGCGCTCCTCGACACGGGCTTCGGCCACGTCGGCCGTCTGGTCGGCCTGGGTGCGCAGCTTGACGGCGCGCTCGCGCTCGCTCGACGCCGCGCGACGGCGGCGAGCGTCCTCGCGCAATGCGGGATCGCGCAACACCGTCCCGGCCACCGCGCGGGCGGTGGCGTCAACCCGGTCAACCGCGAGCTTCGCGGCCGAACTGGCTCCGGTGCGGCCGCCCGGCAACAGCCGTGTGGCGGCGTCGAGGGGCACGCGAACGACCCTCAGGTAGCGATCTACGGCTGCTCTGCGGACGCTCACTTTGCCTCCTCTGGGTCGACGCGGTCTGCTCGCTCGTCGGCCTCGCGGGCCGCGCGATCCAGCTTGATCGCGTCTTCGGTGGCCGACAGCCGGGCCTGCTCGGCCGCGCGCTCGGCGCGCTCGGCTGAGTCGTGCTCGGCCTCACGCTGGCGCTCGGCCTCGGCATCGCGCTCTCGGGCTTCGGCCGCCGCCTGACGCTCGGCCTCCTTGCGGTCCAGCTCGGCCTGCTGCTCACGCTGCTGCGTGGCGACCTCGTTCTCCAGCCGCTGCCGCTCGATCTCAGTCTCGGTGCGCTCCTGCTGGAGCTCGGCCTGCTCCTCCTGCGTGCGCGCCTGGGCGGCGTCCTTGCGGGCCTGCAGCTCCGTGTCGGCCTGTGCCTCCTGCAGCCGGCCCTCGCGGACCAGATCGTCGCGGCCGGTAGCTGAGCCGACCGCCTCCTTCACTTTGCCGAGCACCTTGCCGACGACACCGCCGGCGGTCCTCTCGGAGTTCTGTTCAGGCAACCTGTTTCTCCTTGTTCATGATGAACCTCTGGGTTACCCGATGCGCGCGCAAAGCACGCGAGCCCTACCGCGCCTGACCGAATTCCTGATGTCCGACGGGGCTTTCGACGAACTTGCGCAGCGCCGTCTTGCCCCCACCTATGAGCGGTTCGCCGTGGGCGAAGAGCAGGTGCTCGAAGTCCCTTGTCAACAGTCCGCGGAAGGAATCCATCAGGCCCGCCTTGACCTGGTCAGGATGCGGTCCGAGCAGCCGATCGGCGAAGAAGCCAAGCGCTCCGCCATAACGATTGAGCGCGTCGGCGAACGCGATCGCCCCGCCGGGGACAGCGGTCAGGTGCAGCGCCCCCTCATCCTCGGCCAGCTTGCCGATGTGGATGGCCGTCACTCCCGGCGCCACCTCGTCCCCGTGGCCGAACGGCTCGATCGCGAGGCGACCCTCGAGATAGGCGTCAGCCTCGCGGGAGGCGCGGATCGGGATCTCGTAGGCGTCGGCGAACTTCTGGGCGTCACGGTTGTGGTGGCCGCTGGTCAGCACGACCTGCTGCGGGCGCCCCGGCAGCGCCTCGAGCCCGCCGTCGGGAACCTTCGGATCGATGACGATGCCGGCCTCCTGCACGTAGTACGAGCTGACAGGCGCGTTGATGGGCTCATGGTGCGTGCTCCAGTGCCAGACGCCGGGAATGATCTCGCGCATAGGCTTGGCTTACCCACGGGAAATCAGGTCAAACGGCGGGAACTGGGGTACGCGCCGGCGCGCCTCGACGAGCGCGCGGTTTTGGTCCCACCCGGTTGCCGGGTAGATCGGTAGAGTCAAAGGCTCGCACTCTAAGTTGGACGGCTTACCGGGGGTCACGGTCGTCCGCAAGACAGGAGAACACCGTGGGACCAGTGCCTGCTACGCAAGCCGTCTCAGATGTACGACCAGTCTCAATGCCGCTCGTCGATCGCATCGCCAGCGGCGTGGTGACTGCAGTTCCGCCGATCATCCTCGCGATCGGGATGTGGCTCGGCTGGAGCAGCGGTCTCCTGGTCTGGCAGGACATCCTCGTGCTGGCCATCAGCTACGCGGTGATCGGCACCGGCATCACGGTCGGTTTTCACCGCCTGCTGACGCACCGGAGCTTCAAGTGCCACCGGCTGCTGCGCGCCGGATTTGCCGCGCTCGGCTCGGCGGCGGCAGAGGGACCGGTGATCGACTGGGTGGCCACCCATCGCAAGCATCATCAGTTCTCCGATGCCGACGGCGATCCGCACAGTCCCCACGGTCACGGCACCGGGTGGATGGGCGCGCTGCGAGGTCTGGCGCACGCTCACGTGGGGTGGGTGTTCAGTGACATGGAGGTGGCCGACGAGAGCCGTTACGCCAAGGACCTTCTGGCCGATCCGCTGATCCGCTTGGTCGACCGCACCTTTGTCCTGTGGGTGGCGGCGGGCCTGGGCGCCGCGTTCGGCCTCGGCGTCGCGCTGACGGGGACCGTCGCCGGCGGCCTCACGGCACTCCTGTGGGGCGGCGCTGCGCGGATCTTCCTCATGCATCACGCCACGTTCAGCATCAACTCGCTGTGCCACTTCTTCGGCCGCAAGGACTGGGACACCGGTGACGAATCCCGGAATCTGGCCTGGTTGGCCATCCCCACCTGGGGCGAGGCGTGGCACAACAACCACCACGCATTCCCAACCTCGTATCGGCATGGGCTGCGGCGCTGGCAGCTGGATCCCTCGGCCGCGATCATCCGGACGCTCGAGCTTCTGGGCCTGGCCTGGGATGTCGTCCGCGTTGACGAGGGGCGGATGAAGCGACGGGCTGCGGCCTCGGTGGCGTGAGCCAGGCGTTCCTGGCGCGCACCGGGCCACTCCAAGCTGAGCTGCGCTCGGCGCTGGCGACGCGGCCGTTCGCCGTGCGCTTCTGGGACGGCAGCACCATCGAGGCGACCGAGGCGAATGCGCCGACGTTCATCATCCGGTCCCCCCGTGCGCTCGCGCACGCCCTGCGCGCCCCCGGCGAGCTGGGGATCGGCCGGGCCTACGTGGCGGGGCTGATCGAGGTCGACGACATGGAGGCCGCGCTGGACATCGTCGACACGTTCGAGCCGCCGCCGCTGTCGCTGCGCCAGCAGGTGCGGCTGGGGCTGGCGGTGCTGCGAGCCTGCGGCCTGACGCTGCCGCCACGCCCGCCGGCGGCCGAGCTTCGCCTGCGCGGTGAGCGGCACACGATCGCCCGCGACCGCGCGGCGGTCAGGCACCACTACGACGTCGGCAACGAATTCTTCTCGCTGTTCCTCGATCGCTCGATGACGTACAGCTGCGCGTTGTTCTCGCGGGGGGCAACCACGCTCGAGGAGGCCCAGGAGGCCAAGCTCGAGCTGGTCTGCACGAAGCTCGGCCTCAAGCCAGGGGAGCGTGTGCTCGACGTGGGCTGTGGCTGGGGCAGCTTTGCCATCCATGCCGCTCAGCATCACGGAGCCCGCGTGCTCGGAGTGACGCTCGCCGAGCGGCAGGCCGAGCTGGCCCGCGAGCGCGTGCGGGAGGCCGGCGTCGCCGATCGCGTCGAGATCCGGATCGCCGACTATCGGGAGGTGATGGAGGATCCGTTCGACGCGATCGTCAGCATCGGGATGGTCGAGCACGTCGGCGAGGAGCGGATCGATCTGTACGCCGCCCGGCTCGCCAGCCTGCTGGTCCCCGGGGGCCGGCTGCTCAACCACGGGATTGCCAAGCTCAAGGACTTCGACACCCCCGATGAGGGGCCGTTCTCCGAGCGGTTCGTATTCCCCGACGGCGTGCCGCTGCCGCTGTCGAGGATCGAGCTCGCGCTCGAGCGGGCCGGCTTCGTCACCCGCCACGTGGAGGGCCTCCCGGAGGATTACGCGGAGACGCTGCGGCACTGGATTGAGCGCTTCGACGGGAACTACGAACGCGCCGTCGAGCTGGCCGGAATCGAGCGCGGACGGATCTGGCGGCTGTACCTGCGCGCGGCACGGATGGGCTTCCAGACCGGGTGGAGTTCGATCTACCAGGTCCTCGCGCACCTGCCCGAGCGGTGACCGCGCAGGCCGATCGCGCGGTGGTGCGCTCAGTCGACCGCCCCGTGAACGTCCTCGCCGTGCGCAGCGCCCCGCCGGTGGCTGCGCCCGACCGCGCCGGGCCGCGCCCTCAGCCCGTATACAGCCGTCGCAGCAGGTTCAGCATGGCCGGCGCGGTTTGCCCGTTGCCGGGACAACACGTGGGGCCGTTGACCGCGCTGATGCCGATCTCCAGATGTGGCCCGGTCGACATCCCGACGATCCCGCAGCCCACCTCGGCGATCGGCTCTCCCGCCCGGACGACCGTGCCGATCGGAACCAGGGCCGGAGCGGCGTGGCCGTAGTAGATGAAGCGCCCGTTCAGCGGCCCGCCGGAGACCTTGAGCACCGGGGCGTACGGGCCGAAGCCCGAGATCCCCTCCTGCACTATCACTCCGTCGGTGACCGCCACCAACACGGCCGCTGCGCCACACGCGGCGCCGTTGGTCGAGATGTCAACGCCCTGATCAGGCGACCAGGTGGCGGGAGGCGAGACGATCGACTGCGGTAGGACCGGGAACACGAAGCCCTGGCCGGCTCCCAGCGAATTCAGCTCCTGAACGATCTTGAGCTCCCGCTTGACCTCCGCCAGCGAGACGGCATGCGCGTTGGGATCGCCGATCGGATCGGTTCCCCCGGCGGTGGGGGCCTGGCCGACCGTCGGCTCCACCGCCTGAGGATGAGCCTGGAGTCCCAACGAGTTGACCGAGCTCCGGGTGCTCGGGGTGGACCTCGTCCGGGTTGCCGACGCAGCACCGCAGCCGCAGATTCCCAGCATCAGCGCGACGATCAGCGCCGGCCAGCCAGGACGCAGAGATCGCATGGGGGCAGTTCAGCAGCTTTCAGGCTGCCGCACGCAGGTCTGCGAGCGATGGTCGTTCGACCTGCTCGCTCTCGATCGCGCTCAGGCCATCCGGACCTGCGGCCAGCAGGGTCGAGGGCAGCGGGCCGGACAGGCGACCTTCGCGCTGCAGGCGGGCGCTCACGGCCTGGAGGACGGCAAACGCCATCGGGCCCAGGTCCTGCAGACGCTGGTGCGCGTTCTGACGAACGTCGAGATCGACCTGGGCGATCCCGTCGAGGCCGATCACTGAGTAGGTGTCGAGCAGCAGCGCGATGTCCACGCCGTACCCGGTCACGAACGGCAGGCGGGCCAGCAGGTCGCGCCGGGCGGCGATCTCGCCGGCCAGGGGCTGCGCCACCGCGGCCAGGTCCGGATAGAACATGTTCAGCAGCGGCCGAGCGGTCAGCTCGGTGACGCGGCCGCCACCCTCGGGCAGGGTGAGCTCGCCGATCCGGAACGGCCGGCGGTAGAAGCCCTTGACGAACGAGATCTCCGGCTCGCACAGCAACGGCCCGAGCAGACCGCAGACGAAGTGGGCCCCGAATCGCTCCGAGTCGGCGTCGAGAAAGCACACGATCTCGCCTCGCAGCATCTGCAGGGATCGCCACATCGCGTCCCCCTTGCCGAGCACGGGCCCGAACTCCGGCAGCAGCACCTCATGGTCGTACACCTCGGCGCCCAGCCCTCGCGCGATCTCGCCGGTCCGGTCGGTCGAGTGGTTGACCACAACGATCTGATCGATCACGCCGAGCTCGACGAGCGGCGCCAGCTGCTCCAGGATCGGGCCGATGGTGGCGGCTTCGTTGCGCGCGGGAAGGCAGACCGAGACCGTGGTGGCCGGCTGGGCGGCCAGCCGTTCCAGCGGGAACTGGGCGTGGGAGAACGAATGGCTCGCGTGCCACGAGCGGGCGCGGATCGACATAGGCACAGGATGCCAGGCGCCGGGCCGTCAGCTGTGGGGGAGCTTCGCGGCGAAGGCGCGGAGCTTCGCCGGGTCCCGCAGCGGCCGCCCGTGGCCGAACAGGACGAGCTCCGGCTCGAGCGCGGCCAGGCGCCGCATCGAGTCACGGTTCGTCCGCGGATCCGGCGTGAAAAAGGGCTTCGGCTCGTGCAGGCCCGGAATCCCGGTGATCGTGTCCATGTTGGTGAACACGTCGCCGCAGATCAGTGTCCGGTCGCCGGCGCGCCACAGGGCGATGTGGCCGGCGGAGTGACCTGGGGTGTCGAGAACCTCGAAGCCGGCGACCTCGTCGCCCTCGTTCAGGCGCCGGGCGACGGGGTGGGCGGGCCCGGGGAAGGCGCGACCGATCAGCACGTTGATCGGATGTCGCGGTTGGCGCTCCATGATCTTCCCGTCCTCGATCG
Source organism: Solirubrobacteraceae bacterium (assembly GCA_036564325.1). Taxonomy (GTDB): domain Bacteria; phylum Actinomycetota; class Thermoleophilia; order Solirubrobacterales; family Solirubrobacteraceae; genus Palsa-465. The sequence continues at coordinate 12,083 of DATCPD010000159.1, forward strand.
CCGCGGCATCCCGCTCACCGCACCACAGTGGAATTCCCAGCGCCTCGCAGACCTGGTGGCTGGCGCCCTGATGGTCCGGGTGCGCGTGGGTCACGACATGCGTCCTGATGTCCCGCCCTCGCAGCTCGCGCAGGATCCGACCGCTCGCGTGGCGGGTGGCCGCGTCGACCACCACGTCGCCGATCACGTAGACGTTGATCGCGTAAGGCGGGAACCCGTCGAGGAGGTAGACGTCCTCGGCGAGCTGCTTCATCGGCGGCCAGCCTACCGGTCGCCCGTGGATAGCATCGCCGCGGTGGAACTGAGCACTCCCAGGCTGAAACTGCGCTACGCCACCGGGGACGACGCCCCGGCGCTGCTCGAGCTGGGCTCAGATCCGGAGGTGACCCGCTTCTTCTCCTGGGGCCCCTACCGCTCGCTCGAGGAGCCGGCGGCCTATGTGGCGCGACTGGCGGGAGAGCGCAAGCGCGGCGAGCGACTCGAGTTCTTGATCGTCGGCGAGTCGGGCCCGATCGGGGTGACCGGCCTGTCGGAGTTCAGCCGCCGTGACCGCCGCGCCGTCGTCGGGACGTGGCTGGGCCGTGCTCACTGGGGCAGCGGAGCCAACGGGGCCTCCAAGGCCCTGATCGCCTGGCTGGCCTTCGAGCGGCTGGGGCTCGAACGTCTCGGCGCCTACGCCGACGTCGACAACCCACGCTCGCAGGCGGCTCTGCTCAAGCTTGGCTTCGTCCGCGAGGGCATCCTCCGCCGGTGGCATCGCCACGGCGACGGCGTCCACGATGTGGTCCTCCACTCGTGGCTGAAGGAGGAGTGGGAGCGCTCACCGCTGTCCCGGGAACCGGTGGAGATCCGGGGCGTGGCGCCCGAGGCGTTCCGGGTCGGCTAAAACGGGCTCTCAGCTGCGCCGCTGCTCCCAGCTGAAGCCGCGCACCGCGAGCGCCACCCCGAGCACCGCCCAGGCGGCGATCACCCCGAGCGCGCTGATGTTGGTGGCGAGCGAAGTCCCCTTGACCATCGCGCCCGAGAGGCCGTCGATCAGATGCTTGAGCGGCAGGGCCTGGGCGATGCCCTTGATGAACCCCGGGGCCTTGGCGGCGTCATAGAACACGCCGGAGACGAAGATCACGGGCAGGAACACGGCATTGACGTAGGCGGGCGCGGAGTCGAAGTTGGGGATCGCGTGGGAGAACGCAACGCCGAGCGAGGCGAAACAGATCACGCCGGCGGCGACGAACACGATCAGCTCGCCCCAGTCCCGCGGCCAGCCGGTGCCGAAGAAGATCCGTCCGGCGACGGTGATGATCGCGATCTGCAGGGCGGTATTGGTGACCGCGTTGCCGGCGATCCCGAACAGATAGGAGATCTCCGGCATCGGCGTGCCGCGGATTCGCTTGAGCACTCCCTGCTCGCGTAGGAAGGTCATGTTGAAGGCGAGCGCGGTGAACGTGGTCGACATCACGCTCATCCCGGCAATCCCCGGCACGATCACGTTCAGGTCGTGCTGGTTGCCGTGCAGGATCGCGCCGAAGAAGGCCAGGAACAGCAGCGGGAGCAGGAAGTTGAAGAAGGCGGCACTGGGATTTCGCCAGAACAGCCGGCGCTCGAGCCGGTATTGCCGCCAGGCCAGCGTGAGGACGTCAGACACCGTCACTCCCGTCTGCGGTCAGCTCGAGGTACACGTCCTCGAGCGTCGGACGGGTCACCGTCAGACCCTCGAGCCGCTCCTCGCGAGCCAGCGCCGCCCCCGTCAGCTCGTGCAGCAGCACGGTCGGGTCATGCGTCTCCTGCTGGACCAGGGCACCGTGGCCATCGCGATACGCCACGCGGTAGGGCGCGTCCCCCGATCCGGCTCCCAGCTCGCGCGGCGCGCCCTCGACCAGGATCCGGCCGTCCTTGATGATCGCCACCCGGTCGGCGAGTTCCTGCGCCTCGTCGAGATAGTGGGTGGTCAGCAGCACGGTCTTGCCGAGGGCCTTGAGCGAGCGGATCGTCTCCCACGCGTTGCGGCGGGCAGCGGGGTCGAAGCCGGTCGTCGGCTCGTCGAGGAAGATCAGCTCCGGATCGCCGACGAGCGCGAGCGCGAGATCCAGGCGGCGCAGCTGGCCGCCGGAGAGCGTCCGGGACATCGCGTCCTCCTTCCCCTCCAGCCCGGTCAGCGAGATCACCTCGTCGACGCTGCGCGGATGCGGATACATCGAGGCGAAGTGCACGAGCGCCTCGCGCACCCTGATGTGGCGGTAGAGGCCCGTGCTCTGCAGCACGATGCCCACCCGCGCGCGGAGGGCCCGCGGGCGGTTTCCCGGGTCGAAGCCGAGCACGCTGACCTCGCCATCGGTGCGCTCGCGGTAGCCCTCGAGGATCTCCACGGTCGTGGTCTTGCCCGCCCCGTTGGGCCCGAGAAGTCCGAACACCTCACCCCGGCGGACCTCGAAGTCGATTCCCCGAACAGCCTCGAAGCCCGCGTAGGTCTTGCGCAGGCCGTGGACCGAGATCGCTGGTTCCGACACCCGAGGCATGATGCCAGCGCCGGTGCGTGCACGCGTGTGGCTCCTGCGGCGATACTTGCCCTCACGTGCGTCAGGTCTTGAGACTTCCTGCCTATCGCCGCCTCTTGGCTGCCTATGCGCTCAATGAGCTCGCGTTCTCGATCGGCTCGCTGGCCCTGTCGGTCCTCGTCTATCGCAAGACCGGGAGCGCGATCGCGGCGGCGGGCTACTTCCTCGGCTCGCAGTTCCTGCCGGCGCTGATCTCACCCGCGCTCGTCGCGCGGCTCGACCAGCGCTCCTCACGGATCGTGCTGCCGGTGCTGTACGCGGCCGAAGCCGTGGCCTTCGTCGTGCTGGCGTGGCTCGCCTCGCGGTTTGCCCTCGGGGCGGTGCTGGTCGTGGCGCTGGTCGACGGCGTGCTGGCCCTGGCTGCCCGCGCGCTGGCCCGGGCCGCGACGGTGACCGTCACCTCGCCGCACGGCCTGCTGCGGGAAGGGAACGCCATCGCCAACGGCGCGTTCTCGGTGTGCTTCATGGCGGGACCGGCGATCGGCGGCGCGATCGTCGCGCTCAGTGGAGCCGGAACGGCGCTGCTCACCGATGCGGCGCTGTTCGCCGCGATGTCCCTGACGCTGGCCGGAGCCGGCTCGCTTCCGGCCGCCGCTCCGACCCGCGATCCGACCGCCGGTCGCCTGCGCGCCTCGCTGTCCTACGCGATCAGCGTTCCGCCGATCCGCGCTCTGCTCGGACTGCAGGCGGCGGCGGTGATGTTCTTCGCCATCTCGATCCCGGTCGAGGTGGTGTTCGCGACCCGCACCCTGCACGCGGGCGCGGGCGGCCTGGGTGCGCTGACGGCGGTGTGGGGCACCGGCGCGGTCGCGGGCAGCGTGTTCTACGCCCGCTTCCGAGCCGTGCCGCCGCGGGTCCTGATCTCCGTCGGCGCGGGGGCGTTGGCGGCCGGGTTTGTCGTCATGGCCGCCGCGCCGGGCCTGCAGGTGGCGTTGATCGGCGCGCTGGTGGCCGGGCTCGGGAACGGGATCGAGGCGGTGTCCGCGCGCACGGCCCTTCAGGAGCAGGTCGAGGAGGCCTGGATGGCGATGATGATGAGCCTCAACGAATCGATCCTGCAGGCCGTCCCCGGCGCAGGGATCGTGGTGGGCGGGGCGATCACCGCCATCACCAGCCCGCGCGTGGCGCTCGCCGTCGCCGGATCGGGTGCGCTGCTGATCACTGCCCTGGCCTGGGCCGTGCTCACCCCCCGCCAGGCCGTGCAGCCGGTAGCGTAGAACACCTGTGCGCCGCGCCTGCATCGACATCGGCTCGAACACGACGCGCCTGCTGGTCGCCGAGTGTGAAGCCGGTCAGCTGCTGGAGGTCCATCAGGAGCGCTCCTTCACCCGCATCGGGCGGAACCTCGGGACGGCGGGCGCGATCCCGCAGGCCAAGATCGCCGAGGTCGCCCGGGTGGTCGGCGCGCAGCTGCAAGCGGCGCGCGACCTGGGGTCGGTGCAGGTCCGCGGCGTGGCCACGGCGGCGATCCGGCGCGCCGCCAACGGCGCCGAGCTGACGGCGGCCGTGCATCAGGAGTGCGGGCTTAAGGTGCAGATCCTCTCCGGCCAGGAGGAGGCCCGGCTCGCGTTCGTCGGGGCGGCGCAGACCCTCGAGCATGTTCCGCTCAGCCCCCTCGGCGTGGTCGACGTGGGCGGCGGGTCATCGGAGCTGGTGGTCGGCCAGGCGCCGGACCAGGTCACATGGTCGACCTCGTTCGGGCTGGGGTCAGGAGACCTGGCGGATCGGTGTCTGCGCTCGGATCCTCCCTCGCAGGATGAACTGGCGCAGGCTCGGTCAGAGATCGCGCAGGTGCTGAGCGGGCTGGACGTGCCCGAGCCGGCCGAGGCCGTCGCGGTGGGGGGGAGCGCTTCCTCGCTGCGCCGGCTGGCGGGCCCGCTGCTCGATGCGGATGCGTTCACGCGGTCCCTGCGCCTGCTGGCCACCGAGCGGGCCACCGAGGTGGCGCGGCGATTCGCCCTCGACCTCGAGCGCGTGCGACTGCTTCCCGCCGGGCTGCTGATCCTTCAGGCGGCGTCGGAGCTGTTCGGCACCGCGCTCCAGATCGGCCGCGGCGGCGTGCGTGAGGGCGTGCTGCTCGAGGGAATCGCCTGAACGTCAGATGCGGAACACGGGGAGCAGCCGCTGCTCGTGCTCGGCCTCGATCCGCGCGATGACCTCGATGTGCTCCTCCAGCCCCGAGCCCCGGAGCTTGGTCGCGAGCAGCTCGTCGACCTGATAGATGCCGGCGCTGTTGGACATCGCGATCTCCACCCGCACGGCGCGATCTCGCCCGGGGGAGATCTTCACCTCCTCGATCGCGTAGGCCGAGAGCGAGTGGATGTTCTGATGCCCGGCCTCGAACGGCACGCGGGAGCGCCCTCTGGCCATGTCAAGCGCATCGGCGACGCGGACGATCCCGGCCTCGATCGTGAACGGGGCGCCGTTGCGCCGGTGGCCGATGATCGCGTGCAGGGCCTCGGCGACAATGATCGTGCGCTCGGGCTCCTCGTAGGCGTCGGCCAGCAGCGACCCGAGCTTGTCCGCGGTGAGGAACAGGCTGAAGCGTTCGTGGTCCTCACGGTGAATCGACATGCCGACGCAGTGCAGCAGGCAACCGGCGGCGATCACCACCTCGGCGTCGCGTTCGGACATGCCGTAGTCGGCGGTCACGCTCGGGGTGACCCCGCGGCGGAACAGCAGCCGCGCGAGGCGGAGCCCGATGTTGAGCACGATCTGAATGTGCACCCACGAGTGGTCGGACATTCCCAGGCGGCGGGTGGCGTTGACGGAGGAGACGTGCCACCACGCCTTGACCTGCGCGTCGGCGTTGACCGCCTCGAGCAGCGCCTCGAGGCGGCGGTTGCCCCGGGTGGGAGCGCGGACGCGGACGTCGGCGAGCGCCTCACGGGGTGGCAGCGGAAGGTCAGGGGAGCTCATCCGAGCCGGCCCGTGGCGCTACCAGTGCACGCCGCGCATCAGGTGCGCGAGCGCGACCTGCTCGGTCGACGCGTGCTCCTCGGGGTCCTTCTGACCCTTGGAAGCGGCTGAATCGGGGAACACCTTGTAGGCCGTCGAGAGGATCTGATCGACCGCCTTGGGGAACAGCGTGTAGGCGACCTCGCCGAACGTCCCCAGGCGGGTGTTGATCTGCTTGGGCTTGGCGCGGATCGCCTCGCAGACCAGGTCGGCCGCCTCCTCGGGGGAGATCGTGGGAAAGGAGTCGTAGATCTTCGTGGGCGCGATCATCGGCGTGCGCACCAGCGGCATGTGGATGGTGGTGAAGTGGACGTTGTCGCCGACCGTCTCCGAGCCCACCACGCGGGTCCAGGCGTCGAGCGCCGCCTTGGAGGCGACGTAGGCGGAGAACCGGGGTGGGTTGGTCTGGACGCCGATCGAGGAGACGTTGACGATCAGGCCGGAGCGGCGCTCGCGCATGTGCGGAAGCATGCCCATGATCAGCTTGATCGTGCCGAGGTAGTTGAGCTGGATCGTGCGCTCGAAGTCGTGGAAGCGGTCGTAGGACAGCGCGATCGAGCGGCGGATCGAGCGGCCGGCGTTGTTGACGAGGATGTCGACCGCGGGATGGTCGGCCAGCACGTGCTCGCACAGCTGCTCCACCGACTGCGGATCGGACAGGTCGGCCGCGTAGGCATAGGCGGTGGCGCCGATATCCTCGATCTGCTGCCGGGTCTCCTCGAGCTTCTCCGCGCCGCGGGCCACGAGCAGCGGGATGCCGCCGGCGCGCGCGATCTTGAACGCCGCGGCCCGGCCGATCCCGCTCGAGGCGCCGGTGATCAGCACGGTCTTGCCGTTCACCGCACCCTCGAAGCTGCGGTCCTTGAACAGGTCGGGATCGAGGTTGCGCTCCCAGTAATCCCACAGCTTGTCGGCGTAGCTCTCGAGCGGCGGGATCGCGATGCCGCTCCCCTCGAGCGCGCGCTCCGTGTCCCGGGTGTCGAACTGGGCCGTCAGCCCGATGTAGCCGAGCACCTCCTCGGGGATGCCGAAGTCGGCCAGCAGCGCGCGGCGGACGCCCTTGGCGGCGGGCAGCGCCATCAGCATCGAGAACGTGCCCTTCGGCAGCGCCTTGAGGATCTTGGTGTCGATCCGCATCGACATCTGCGGGGCATGCGCGGCAGCGGCGATCGTGTTCATGACCTCTCCCGAGCGCTGTGACTTCGGGTTGGTCAGATGGAAGGCCTGCCCGTCGAGATCCGGGAGGTGGGCGATGTGGTCCATCGCGGCGGCGACGAAGTCGACCGGGACGATGTTGGTGTAGCCAAGCTCCGGGCCGACGAGCGGGAACCAGCCCGGCAGGTAGTGCCGGGCCATCTTGATCGCGGTGAAGAAGTAGTACGGACCATCGATCTTGTCCATCTCTCCGGTGTGCGAGTTGCCGACGACGATCGCGGGGCGATAGATGCGCCACGGGACCGTGGTCTGGGTCCGGGCGAGCTTCTCGGCCTCGAACTTCGTGCGGTGGTAGGGATGGTCGAGCTTCTGGCCCTCGTCGAACATGTCCTCGCGGAACAGGCCCTTGAACTTCCCGGCGGCGGCGATCGAGGAGGTGTGGTGAAAGCAGCCAACCTTCAGCGCGTTGGCGAGCTCGACGGCGTGGCGCGTGCCCTCGACGTTGGCGATGCGGTTGCTCTCATCGTCGGCGGTCATGTCGTAGACCGCCGCGAGGTGGAAGAAGTGGTCGATCTTGCCGGTCAGCTGCTCGACCGGCTCGGCGGAGAGGCCGAGCCGCGGCTCGGACAGGTCGCCGAGCACCGGCTTGATCCGCGCCTGCGCGTCGGGACCCCACTTCTCCTCGATCAGCGCGGCGAGCTTGTCCTGCGAGCCCTCGCGGACGAGCACGTAGATGTCGCCCTCGCGCTTGCCGCCCGCTCGGCGTCCAGCCTCGCCTGACTGGGCGGCGCGCGAGTCATCCAGCTGCTTGGCCAGCAGGCACTGCACGAGGTGTCGTCCGATGAACCCGGTCGCCCCGGTGAGGAAGTAGCTCATCGTCCGGCCGGAGCTACCAGCCGCCGCGCCAGTCGGTGTTGGCCGCCCGGCGCTTGGCGGCGTCCATCTTCGCGTGCTTGCGCTTGTCCAGCCGCCACTGGATCAGCGAGAAGGTGAGGATCACGGCGGGGAAGAAGCCGATCACGATGAACATCGCGTTGGTGATGACCTTGTCGTTGGTCTCGCCATACCACCCCTGTCCGCCGCCGGTCGCCAGCGCCACCGGGGCGACGCTGAACAGCGTCACCGTGAACACCAGCAGCGCGGTCATGAGCTTCGTGCGACGCATCCAGTGGCAAGCGTATCGAATGACTACGCGGCCTTCACCTGCGCGCCGGCCGCGACCGCAGCGATCCCCTGGAGCAGCGATGCGTTGTAGAGCTTGGCCCGCGAGACGACCTCCATGTGGTTCAGCGGCGCCTCGAACACCGGGCCGCCCGCGGCCTGGGCCAGCTGGCGCTGCTTGAACGTCGGAACGACGTCGTCTTCGGTCGTGATCACGGTGGCGATCGGAGCGGAGATCTGACCGAGCCACGGGCGTGAGTCAAAGCGCCCGAGCTCCCGCCCGGCTTCGGCGACGTCACGCGCCGAGTGGCGCAGCAGCTCCGACTGGAGCCAGATCGACGTGCGCGCGTCGGTGATTCCGACGCGGCGGAAACCCGCGCGCCAGAACCTCCCGGGGGCCACTGACAGCGCCAGGCCGAGCGCGCCCATCGCCTTGAAGGATCGTTGCGTCCGCTTGTCCTTCCAGTGCTGGGCCGTTCCGCTCAGCACGACCCCACTGACGACGTCGGGGTGCTCGCGGGCGACGAGCTGAGCGATCGCACCTCCCATCGAGTAGCCGACGATCGTCGCCGGGGCGGCGTCGAGCTCCCGCAGCACGGCGGCGGCGTCGGCGGCGCAATCCGCGAGCCGGAACTTGACGATCGGCCGCAGCCCGCGCCCGTGGCCGCGATGGTCGATGGCCAGGACGCGGTAACCGGCCCCGGCGAGCGCTGCGTAGGCCCCCACCCAGTTCAGATCCGCGGTCGCCATCCAACCGTGCAGGAGCATCACCGCCGGTCCCTCGCCGCCCGTGTCCCGGAGGAAGAACTCCCCCCGGTCGGCCACGCGAACGGTTCGCGCAGGTGGCATCTCGACGGGTGGGACCGGCGGCAGCGAAGGATCGGTCACCCCGCGGATCCTACCCATGGCGGGCCGTGTTCCTACCATGGGCTCATGGCCGTCGTAATCGCATCGGATCTCGGCAAGGACGTGGCCGGCGAGCCGCTGCTGCGCGGGATCTCGTTCAAGCTCGAGCGACGCGACCGGATGACCCTGTCCGGTCGCAACGGCGCCGGCAAGACGACGCTGCTGCGGATGCTCGCGCGCCAGGCCTCGATCGACCAGGGCGAGCTGGTCCTGGCCAAGGGCGCCAAGGTGGCGCTCCACGACCAGCGCCCGCCACGGGAACGGGGTCTTTCCCTGCGCGACTACGTGCTCTCCGGGGCGCCTGAGCTGGTGGGAATCGAGGTCGAGCTGAGCAATCTCGAGCAGGCCATGGCCGGCGGAGCGCACGATGAGGCAACGCTGAACCGCTACGCCAAGGCGCAGGCGCGCCTCGAGCACGCCGGCGGCTACAACTGGCGCGAACGCGCCCTGTCGACGCTGCACGGCCTCGGCTTCCGGGACGACGCCCAGCTCGATCGCTCGCTGGAGACGTTCTCCGGCGGCGAACTGACTCGCGCCTCGCTCGGACGTGCCCTGGCCGGGGATCCGGATCTGCTGCTGCTCGACGAGCCGACCAACCACCTGGACATCGCCTCGCTCGAGTGGCTGGAGCAGCACCTGGTCGGGCTCGACACCGCGATCGTGCTGGTCGCCCACGACCGCTGGTTCCTCGAGGCGGTGGGCACCTCGGTACTGGAGCTCGAAGCCGGCCGCGGCAGGTTCTTCCCCGGCACCTGGCACGCCTGGCGGCGGGAGAAGGCGGCCCGGGAACTGGCGCTGGGACGGGCGATCGAACGCCAGCAGGCGGAGATCGAGCGGCTCGAGCGGTTCGTGACCAGATTCCGGGCCGGGACCCGGGCACGCCAGGCGCAGTCACGAGCCAAGAAGCTCGAGAAGATCGACCGCATCGCCCGCGGCCCCGCCGATGGCGCCGGTCTGGCCTTCGCGTTCAAGCCGCCGGAGCGAAGCGGCCGGGTCGTGTTCGAGCTGCTCGACGGGCGTGTGTCGGTGAGCGACCGTCTGCTGCTCGACGAGGCTGAGCTGTGGCTCGAGCGGGGAGAGCACGTATCGCTCGTGGGCCCCAACGGCGCCGGCAAGACGACCTTGATCGAAGCCCTGGCGGGGCGGCGGGAGCTCGGCGAGCCCGAGCCCGGCGGGGGGCCGGTGGTGGAGGGCAAGCTCCGCACCGGGCACAACGTCAAGCTCGGGTTTCTCTCCCAGCACGCCGAGGAGCTGGCTGTTGGGACCGCGCGCACCGTCGTCGAGGCCGCCGGACATCTGACCGGACTGCCGCCCAACAAGGCCCGGGCGCTGCTCGGCCGCTTCCTGTTCTCCGGCGAGGAGGCCGAGAAGCCGCTCGACGGACTCTCGGGCGGCGAGCGCCGGCGGCTGTCGCTGGCCATCCTGGTCCACTCAGGGGCCAACGTGCTGATCCTCGACGAGCCGACTAACCATCTGGATCTGGAGAGCCGGGAGGCGCTCGAGCAGGCGCTGGCGGCGTTCGAGGGCTCGCTGCTGCTCGTCTCCCACGATCGTGCGCTGCTCGACGCCGTCGGCAGCCGCACGGTCGCCTTCGAGGACGGGACGCTCCGCAGCTACGTGGGGGGATGGCCCGAGTACGTGCGCGAACGTGAGGAGCGGGCCGCGCGTCCCGCGGCCGACGCCAGGGTCGCGAAGGCGGCCAGGGGCGCCAAGGCTGCCAAGGGCGGAGGCGGCAAGCCCAGGGCGGGGCGGAAGCCTGCCGACGGCCAGAAGCACGCTCAGCGCCAGCTCGAGCAGCAGATCGAGGCCGCAGAAGCCGCGGTCCGTGCGCTCGAGGACGAACTCTCCGAACCAGCCGCGTGGTCTGACCCAGAAAAGAGCGCTTCGTCGACCGCGCGCCACGAGGAGGCGAGACGAGCCGTCGAGGAGCTGTACCGGCGCTGGGAGCAGGTCGCGAGCTGAGCCGCCGGGCCTTGTCCTGGCCAGGGCCTAGACTCAGTAAGAGATGGCGCCGAGTGAAGCGACCCGGATCAGGGTTGCACTCATCGATGACGACAGTGGTCTGATCACCGTGCTCGATCGCCGCTTTGCGGGTCTGCGGTGGGAGCGCGAGGTTCTCCAGTACGCGGCCGGGCCCGAGCAGCTCGCCGCGATGCGGATCCACGCGCTGATCGTCAACCCGGCGCTGACCGGGCTGGACTACATCGAGCAGATCGCCAGTGCGTTGCCGGGGCTCTCGCTGCTCGTCCACAGCGCGCCCGCTCCGGTGGCCGACCGGGTCCGCGGTCTCCGCGCCGGGGCCGACGACTGGATCACCAAACCGTGCCATCCCGAGGAGCTGCTCGCGCGGATCCAGGCCGTGATGCGCCGCCGCCGCGCCGGCGAGCTGCCGGCAGAGGACACGATCATCGCGGCCGGCGAACTGGCGATCCGCCCGGACCGGTTCGATGCCTACGGCCCCGGCGACGAGCCCGCCGGGCTCTCACGCAAGGAATACGAGCTGCTGCATCAGCTCGCCGCGGCCGAGGGCCGCGTGCTCGAGCGCGAGGACATCTACCAGCGCGTCTGGGGCTACACGATGGCCCGCGGCGACCGCTCCGTCGACGTGTTCGTACGCAAGCTCCGTCAGAAGCTCGAGCGGGCCTCTCCGCAGTGGCGATATGTGCACACCCACTTCGGGGTGGGCTACCGGTTCGCCGCCGAACGCGCGGACGGCGCCCCCGCCGACGACGGCCTGCCTCAGGCGCCCGATTCCGAGCGCCACCTCGTCACGCTTCGATAACACGATCCTGTTAGGAGAACGTCATCTTCCCGGGCCCTTGAAGCGCCCGCGCCGGCGCCTCCCGCTGTTTCTGGCCCTGCTGCTGGTGCTGATCGTGGCCGGGGTGGCGCTGGCCGCGGCCGGTGGCGGGAGCAGCGGACGGATCGGTCCGAGCCTGCGGATCACCGGCAACGGTCGGATGCTGCGGCCGCCGGGCCAGCTCGTGACCCTCGGGCACTTCCCCACCGGCGGCGCGGTCACGCCGGACGGGCGGTTCCTGTGGACCGTTTCCACGGGACGCGCGCTGAACGACATCCGGATCGTTTCCGCCTCGGCGAAGCATCCCCGCGTGATCCAGATTCTCCCGCTCCCCGGCGCCTCCGGCGGGATCGCGATCGACCGCACGCAGCCGCTGGTCTACGTCTCCGGCGTCGCCGACTCGTCCAACACCGATCAGCGCCGGCCCGGTCTCCCGGGCCGCTCCGGCGACGTGATCCACGCGTTCCGCTACAACGCCCGCACCGGCCGGGCGGTGGAGATCGGCACGATCGGAGTGCCGCCGCCGGCCTCCGCGCCGGTGCCTCAGAACTTCCCGCCGAAGACGACCGGGCAGCTGGCGTGGCCCGATCGGCTGGCCATTTCGCCCAACGGCCGGACGCTGCTCGTGCCGCTGAACCTGGCTGACGCCGCGGCGGTCATCGACACGCGCACGCACGTGGTTCGCTATGTCAACACCGGGCAATACCCATACGGAGCGGCGATCCTCGCCGACAATCAGACCGGCCTCGTATCCAACGAGGGGCCGGGGACGGTGTCGGTGATCTCGCTCGCCGCTGCGACCAAGACCAAGGACATCCAGGTCGCGGCGAACCTGTCGCATCCGGAGGCGATCGCGCTCAACCCGCGCGCGCCCCGCGCCTATGTGGCGATCGCCAACGAGGATCAGGTCGCGGTGATCAACACCGCGACGATGAGCCTCGAGCGGGTGCTGTCGGTCCAGCGCCCGCAGGGTGGCGGCGAGTCCCCGGTGGCTCTGACGGTGACTCCGGACGGCCGGCGGCTGCTCGTCGCGGAGGCCGCCGCGGACGAGTTGGCGGTGTTCGCGCTGCCGTCGGGTGTCCTGATCGGGCGGATTCCGACCGCCGCATATCCGGCCGATGTCCAGGTCGCTGGGCGGCGGCTGCTGTGGATCGCGGCCAAGGGGTTCGGGTCAGGCGCCAACCCCAACGGTCCGAACCCGATCAGCACCAGCGACAACAACCTGCTCCAGCATCCGGGGACCGCGGTGCTGAGCTCCGGGCGAGCCGGAATCATGCCGTTCCCCTCCGACCGGAAGATCCTGTCGCTGACCGTGGATGCGAACCGCCAGGTGTTGCCGATCAACCTGGTCCCCGCACCGCCGCACACGCCGCTGCGGCCGGGCGGCCCGATCAAGCACGTGTTCTTCATCGTGCGCGAGAACCGGACGTATGACCAGGTGCTGGGAGACGATCCTCGTGGCGACGGCGATCCGGAGCTGACCCTGTTCGGCAAGCGGATCACCCCGAACTTCCACGCGCTCGTGCAGCGCTACCCGCTGCTGGACCACGTGTACGCGAACTCCGAGGCGTCGATCGACGGCCACTTCTGGACCAGCGCCGCCGCGGTCTCGGACTACGTCCAGAAGAACTGGGAGCAGAACTACGCCGGCCGTGGCCGGCCGTACGACTTCGGCGTGTTCTCGATCACCTGGCCCGGAACCGGGTTCCTGTTCGACCGCGCCCAGCAGCAGGGAATCTCCTACTTCAACTTCGGCGAGGCGGTAGCGGGCACGGTGCCGCTGACCGCGCTGGACAAGGACAACACCCCGGCCCAGACCGCGCTGGTGACCCAGAAGTTCCTCAACTCCGACATCGGCGCCGCGCCGCTCGGCTACCTCGCCCAGTGCTATCCGAACGATGCATCGATCGGCACGGATGCGATCAGCGGGGCCCTGGGGGTGCGGCGGGAGACCTACGACTCCTCGCTGCCGGCCGGCGCGCCGCTGGGGTCGGAATCGCGGTTCTCCTGCTTCCAGGCCCGCTTTCGGCAGTGGCTGCTGACCAACTCCGTGCCCGCCTTCAACTACATGGTGCTTCCCAGCGATCACACCGACGGCCTCACGCCTGGCGACCGCTCCCCCCAGGCGATGGTGGCCGAGAACGACCTCGGCCTCGGTCAGGTGGTGGACGAGATCTCGCACTCGAACATCTGGCGCTCCTCGGCGATCTTCGTGATCGAGGACGACTCCCAGGACGGCGCCGACCACGTGGACGCCCACCGCATGCCGGCCGCGGTGATCAGCCCGTACGCGCGAGCCGGCGCGGTGATCCACACCCGCTACGACATGCTGTCAATGATCCACTCGATGGAACTGATCCTCGGCATGCGCCCGCTGGGGCTCGGCGATGCCGCCGCCGTGCCGATGTACGACGCATTCCAGCCGACGCCCGCCAACGCCGCGCCCTACTCGCAGATCCCGCCGAGCTACCCGCTGCTGGAGCGAAACCCGAACACCCCCGCAAACCGCGCGCTGACGCGGGGTTACAACTTCCACACGCGTGACACGGTCCCGCAGGACGTGTTCGACCGGATCCTGTGGCGATCGGTCCGCGGCTCGCGCGCTGCGCCGCCGCCAGCGGGACCGAACGCGGTCCGCGGTCAATGAGGCCGGTGCGGTCCACGCGCGGGGCTGCGCTGCTCGCCCGGATGCCGATGCTCGCCCCGCTCGCGCTGCTCGCCTCGGTCGCGCTGCTGCTGGCC
>DATCPD010000233.1:0-2202 GCA_036564325.1 Solirubrobacteraceae bacterium
CAAGGACGCTGAAGCCGGCGATTAGCGCGCCGCCACCCTTGACAAAGCTCTTGCGCGAGAACTCCTTCTCATGCAGCAAACCTGTCATTGCTATGCACCACCCTTCGCCATCACGGCGGCGGCCTTCTGGATCGCAGTCAGGATCCGCGGATAGGTGCCGCAGCGGCAGAGATGCCCGTTCATCGCCGTGCGAATCTGGTCCTCACTCGGGTTCTTCGTCGTCGCAAGCAGGTCAGCAGCCTGGATCATCATCCCGTTCTGGCAATACCCGCAATGGGGCACCTGAACATCGATCCACGCCTGCTGCAGCGGATGCAACGCCGGAGCAGCGGCCGTCGTGCCACGCTCCTTCGCCCACAGAGCCGGCAGGCCCTCGAGCGTCGTGATCTCCTTGCCCGACACAGCGGCAACCGGAGTCACACACGACCGGATCTCTTTCCCGTCCAGCAACACCGAGCAGGCACCACACTGCGCCAACCCGCAACCAAAGCGCGGGCCATGCAGATGCAACTCGTTGTGCAAGACGTAGAGAAGCGGTGTATCAAGGCTCGCGCTCACGCCCCCTCTCTGCCAAGATCCTTTGAGACGTTCGTTTCCTCTTTATTACTGAGCCTGAGGGCGAGATTGGAGTCTTGTTGGGATGTTGGACTTGAAGCTGAATGGAGCCGCCGCCGGCCGTGGAGTGAAGCGAGCCGTAGGCGAGCTGAATGGAGCGGCTGGCGGCGTGCCGGCGGGAGTGCCTGGCCCAGAGCTCGTTGAGAGCGCGAAGCGACGTCGGTTCACGGCCGAGTACAAGCTGAGGGTGCTGCGTGAGGCTGACGCGTGTTCGCGGCCGGGCGAGATCGGGGCGCTGTTGCGCCGGGAGGGGCTGTACTCCTCGATCCTGAGCGAGTGGCGCAAACAGCGCGACGCCGGTGCGCTCGAGGTGTTCGGGCGGCCGCGGGGGCGGAGGGCGGCGCATCCGTTGGAGGCCGAGAACGGGGTGCTGCGTCGGCGTGCGGAGCGCGCCGAGGCCGACCTCGCGAAGGCGCGCAAAGTGATCGAAGTTCAGGGAAACGTCTATGCGTTGTTGGGCGAGCTGCTCGAGCCCAGGGACGCGGAAGAGAGCACCAAGCGATGATCGAGCAGACCGTTGAGGAACTGGCCCCGATCGTGGGGACAAGACCGGCGTGCCGGGCGCTGGCCGCGTCGCCGGCGACGATCTACCGCCGTCGACGCCCGCCAGAACCGCGGCCCAAGCGGCCGCGGCCGGCTCCGGCTCGGGCATTGTCCGAGCTCGAGCGGCAGACCGTGCTGGGGCTGCTGCACTCGGAACGGTTCGTCGACAGCAGCCCGGCGCAGGTCTGGGCGACGCTGCTCGACGAGGGCCGCTACCTGGCCTCGGAACGGACGATGTACCGGCTGCTCGCCGCAAACGGGGAGGTACGCGAACGACGCGACCAGCTCACCCATCCCGCCTACGAGCAGCCGGAGCTGCTCGCCGAGCAGCCCAACGAGCTCTGGTCGTGGGACATCAGCAAGCTCAAGGGGCCGGTCACGTGGTCGTGCTTCCACCTCTACGTGATCCTCGACGTGTTCAGCCGCTACTGCGTCGGCTGGACCGTCCAGCTGCGCGAGTCGGCGCAGATCGCCAAGGCGCTGATCGCCCAGGCCGCCGCCCAAGAGCAGATCGAGCCTGGCCAGCTGACCGTGCACGCCGACCGCGGGAACGCGATGAGAAGCAAGCCGGTCGCGTTCCTGCTCGCCGACCTCGGCGTCCTCCGCACCCACAGCCGGCCCTACACCTCGACGGACAACCCCTACAGCGAAGCCCAGTTCAAGACCATGAAATACCGGCCCGAGTTCCCCGACCGGTTCGACTCGATCGACCACGCCCGGGCGTTCTGCCGGACGTTCTTCGATTGGTACAACCACGAGCTTCGGCACTCCGGGATCGGTCTGATGACCCCGGCCGCCGTCCATCACGGCCAAGCGCAATCACTCCACGCCGAGCGCCAGCGCGTCCTCACCGCCGCCTACGCGGCCACACCGGAGCGGTTCGTCCGCCGGCCGCCAACCCCGCCCGAGCTACCGACCGCGGTCTGGATCAACAAGCCGACCACACACGAGGCTGCTCACTAAAAACCACGACCAAGTGTCTCATCCGACTTGACAGGCTGTGTGTCACGAACGCTGAAGGAGGTGTGGTGTAGGGGATATCTC
>DATCPD010000272.1:0-1563 GCA_036564325.1 Solirubrobacteraceae bacterium
GACTCGGAGACTCCAGAGCCCGTCAGCGCGAGCTAGACCGCAGCAGCGGCGCCAGCGAGGGGGTGCACGTGCAGCCGGCCCCGCCGATCCGCGTCAGGCCGAACAGATCCTCGATTGTCTGCAGCACGGAATAGTGGTCGGTCGGGGTTCGCAGGCCGCCCCCGGCTCGCGCCACCGGGCCAGCGACGATCGTCGCGATGTGACCACCGCCGGCGAGCCGGCAGCAGCCGTTGTCACTCGACCCCTCGTCCCAGGTGAGCAACAGCAGGCCCCGAGGGCCGAGCGCGCGGAGCAGCGGCGGAATCGTCTGGGCCAGGAAGCGGTCGCCGACGGCCGGGCCGCAGTCGTGCATGTCGTGACAGAGGTTGGGCGTGATCCACGCGAACCCGGGCAGCGAGTTCGACGCCTCGTCGCGCGCGAGCCTCGGGAACGGCACGACCTTTGAGCACAGCACCGGGTTGCCGCTGATCCCGGTGTAGTACATGAACGGATCGTGCTTCTTGGCGTAGCCCCCGGCGCCCGCGCCGTTGAAGCACGAGGACGGCATGTCCTCCATGTATGCGCTCCAGCTCACGCCCTTCCCCTGGAGTTGCCCGGCCAGCCCGGTTCCCGGAACGGTGCAGTCGGTGCAGTCGCTGTCGATCCCGTGGGTTGAGCCGCCGGTCAGGGCGAGGTAGTTGGGCAGCGACGGATGCCTGATCGCGTACATCTGGGTGGCGAGCGCGTACCGGCGGGCCAGGCTGTTGATGTACGGCGTGCTGTGGGAGCCGACGATGTCGCCGTACTCCTCGTTCTCCATCACCACCACCGCGATGTGAGCCGGAGGGCCGCCGGCGAGACGTGCCGGTGGCGATGGCTTGGTCTGGGGAGCCAGGCGGACGCTGCTCCCGCAGGCTCCGAGCCCCAGGCACAGCAGGATCAGCATCCACCTGGTTCTGACGCGCGGGGTCATCGAGGCGGTCAATCCCCGGCCACGCGCAACGATGCGGCCCGGCCCGGGAGGACCATCGCCGACCCCGTGGCCACCGCGATCGCCTTGCCGTCGGCGTCGAACACCTCAGCGCCGGCGACCGCGATCCGCCGCCCCGAGTGCACGACGCGTCCGCGGGCGTGCGCGAGCCGACCGTCGGCGGCGAGCGGCCGGAGATAGTTGACCTTCAGGTCGACCGGGGCGATCGCGGTCCCGGCCGGCATGCGCGTCTGAATCGCGGCGCTCAGGGCGGTCTCGGCCAGGAGGGCGACCGCGCCGCCCTGCACGCGGCCACGGGCCGGCGCGCACAGCCATTCGCTGGCCGGCATCACGAATCTCACTTCGCCGTCGGCGACGTCAGTCGGCCGCAGGCCGGTCAAGCCTTGGATCGGTGGCTGCGGGAGCCGGCCGGCGAGTTGCTCGAGCAGCACGTCGAGCCCGCTCGTGCTCTGCCACGTGCTCTCCGGCAGGACCTGCCCCTGGACGGGGCGGAGGTAGGGATCCGGCGTCGGTTCGTCCGGCGGCGCCCGGCCGGGGTCATCGTCGGGGCCATGGTCGGGCTGCGGCGCTGCGGGCGCGAACGGACTGGGGGC
>DATCPD010000017.1:0-12632 GCA_036564325.1 Solirubrobacteraceae bacterium
CGCGACACGGTCCCGCAGGACGTGTTCGACCGAATCCTGTGGCGATCGGTTCACGGCTCGCGCACTGCGCCGCCGCCGGCGGGACCGAACGCGGTCCGCGGTCAATGAGGGGGGTGCGGTCCACGCGCGGGGCCGCGATGCTCGCCCCGGTCGCGCTGATCGCCTCGGTCGCGCTGCTGCTGGCCGGCGGGCCGCTCGCTTCGCCGGCCCGCGCGTCCGCTGGGCAGCCTCCGATCAAGCACGTGTTCATCGTCATGCTGGAGAACAAGGGCTTCGACGAGACGTTCGGCCACCTGAGTCCCGCCCCGTATCTGTCGCAGACCCTGCCCGCGATGGGGGCGCTGCTGCCCAACTACTACGGCGTCACCCATGTCAGCCTGGGCAACTACATCGCCCTGGTCAGCGGCCAGGGGTCCAATCCGTTGACCCAGACCGACTGCCCGGTGTTCCTGGACGTGTTCCCGGGGACGATCGGCGCCGATGGCCAGGCCACCGGGGTCGGGTGCGTGTACCCGGCGGCGGCGAAGACGGTGGCCGATCAGCTCACCGGCGCCGGCCTGAGCTGGAAGGGCTACATGGAGGACATGGGCGTCGCCTGCCGCCATCCCGCCCTCGGCTCCGTGGACGGCACGCAGACGGCCAGGCGGGGCGATCAGTACACCACGCGCCACAACCCGTTCGTGTACTTCCACTCGCTGCTCGATTCCGGGGCGTGCGCTCGCAACGACGTCCCCCTGACCCGCCTGCCCGGCGATCTCGCCTCGGCCGGCACGACGCCGACGTTCTCACTGATCACGCCGAATCTGTGCAACGACGGCCATGATGCCCCGTGCGTCGACGGGCATCCCGGCGGTCTCGTCGGGGCCAACGCCTTTCTCTCGACCTGGGTTCCGCGCATCCTCGCCTCGGCGGCCTACCGGAATGGGGGCCTGCTGGCGGTCCTGTTCGACGAGGCCGACGGCACCGACGCCAGCGCGTGCTGCGGTGAGCCGCCGTTTCCGAACACGCTCAACAACGGCGGCGCCAACCTCGGCCGCGGCGGAGGGCGCACCGGCGCGGTCCTGCTCTCGCCCTACATCGATCCGGGCACGATCGACCATCGGCCGTACAACCACTTCGCGATGCTGCGCAGCGTCGAGGACCTGTTCGGGCTAGGGCACCTCGGTTACGCCGCGATGGCCGGGCTGAACAGCCTCGGCGCCGATGCCTTCACCTGTTACGCGCCGGCGCCGCGGGCCTCGCGCGGACGCCTTCCCAACGGAAGCGAGATCAAATTCGCGGTGATCGGCCAGGGCACGGCCCCGCGGCCGATGGTCGAGCTGAAGCTCTGGCACGGGGGGCGGGTGTCGGTGCAGGCGGCGCGGACGGCGGCGCGTGGCCGGGCGCGGGGCGGCAAGCGCGGCCGGGCGCGGCCGGCGCCGCTGCGGGCGGTCGGCCGAGCGCAGACCGTGTCGGCGTGCCAGCTGCTGAAGATCCGCCTTCCCTACACCCACGGCCGGGCGGTCGTCACCGTCCGCGCGTACCGGGGCGTCGAGCGGCGTACTCTTTCGTTCTAGTGATGACCAAGACCGCTCGCAACGTCGTGATCGTGCTCGCGCTCGCCGCGCTGCTCGTCCTGGTCCCCGGAGGGGGTACAGGGGCCAACGTCGCGATCCAGGTGATCTCGGTCGTGTTCCTCGCCACGTTCGGCTGGATCGCGATGCTCCAGTACCGCGAGCACCGGGTGGCCCTCTACTCGCTGGGCGACGGCCGCCGCGCGATCCTCTACGGCGCGGTCGGTGTGGCCGCGCTGACCCTGACCGCCACCTCCCGGCTGTTGGCGACGGCGGGTGGAGCGCTGGCCTGGATCCTGCTGCTCGTTGCCGCGGCCTACGCCGGCGGCACGGTGGTGTGGTCGGCGCGTAAGTACTGAGGTGCGCAGCGTGCGCGCGCCCGTCGCTTAAACCCCGACGCTGGCCCGCACCGCAGCGAGCTCGACCGGGATCCCGTTCAGCACCGCGTTGCCGGACACGGCGTCGACCAGGCGCTCATCGGCGAGCAGGTTGCTGTTCGTCCCCGCGTGGGCGCTGGCCACCCCCTGGGCCGTGCCGGCGACGTCGTGGCCCCAACCGTGCGGCAGGCTGACGACGCCGGGCATCACGGCGTCGGTCACCTCGACGGGCACGACGACGCAGCCGGTCCGAGAGGAGAGCTCGGCCTCGTCCCCGTCGACCAGGTCGCGGCTTTCGGCGTCGTCGGGGTGGACCTGGAGCGTGCAGCGAGGCTTGCCCTTCACGAGTACCGGGAGGTTGTGCATCCACGAGTTGTTGGAGCGCAGCTGGCGGCGGCCGATCAGCACCAGCTCGCCATCGGTGGCGAGCGTCCGGAGCGAAGCCAGCAGGCGGTCGACATCGGCGACGATCGGGTCGGGGGCCAGCTCGATCTTCCCGCTCGGCGTGCGCAGGACCTCGGGCAGCCGCGGCTCGAGCGCTCCCAGATCGATGCCGTGCGGCGCGGCTTCCAGGGCGGCCAGGGACAGCCCGTGGCCGCCGTCCCGTGCGCCGAACCCGTCGCCATAGGGACCGGTGCGGAGCATCGCGTCAAGCAGCCGCTCCGGGCCGACGCGCGGCTCGAGTTCCGCCAGCAGCTGATCCACGTCCCGCCCGGCCACCGGTGACTCGGGGGTGCTCACGTCACGCTGCAGCAACGCTCGCGCGACCTGGTCGTCCATCATCGCCACGTCGGCATCGGCACCGAGGCCCGCCGCGACACCGGCCAGCCTGAGCAGCGTCACCCACTCATCGCGCACTTCCGGATCGGGTCCGAGGACGGCCGGGGAGTAGTGGGCGACGTTGCGCACCGCAAACAGGTACAGGGCGAGGTCGTAATGCGAGCGGCGTAGGGGGGAGGGTCCGGGGAGGATCACGTCGGCGTGACGGGTGGTCTCGTTCACGTAGACGTCGACGCTGACCATGAAGTCGAGGTCCTCGAGCGCTTGGTCGAGCCGGCCGCTGTTGGGCGTCGAGACGACCGGATTGCCGCTGAGCGTGATCAGGCCCCGCACCCGACCCTCGCCGGGGGTGTCGATCTCCTCGGCGAGGCAGGCGGCCGGCAGCTCGCCGAAAACCTCGGCCAGCCCGCGCACGCGCGTGTGCCAGCGGCCGAACTTCACGCCTCGCCCGCGTCCCGGGGTGCCGGCGGTGTTCCCGTGGCCGGCCGCTCCCTTGGGGAACATCGCACCGCCCGGACGATCGAGATTGCCACTGAGCAGGTTCAGCACGTCGACGAGCCAGCTGGCGAGCGTGCCGAATTCCTGCGTGCAGGTGCCGATGCGCCCGTAGACCGCGGCACGCGGCGCGGCCGCCAGCTCGCGGGCGAGGCGCCGGATCGTGGCGGCGTCGATCCCGCAGATCGGCGCGACCGCCTCCGGGGTGAACGGCTGCGCCAGCAGGCGAACGTCGTCGATCCCCGCGGTGATCGCCGCGAGCTCGGGACTGGGCGACACCAGCTCCTCCTCGAACAGCACGTGCACCATCGCGAACATCAGCTGAGCGTCGGTGCCCGGGCGGATGAAGTGGTGCTCGTCGGCCTCCTCGGCGGTCCGGCTGCGCCGGGGGTCGAGCACGACGAGCTTGCCGCCACGGGACCGCAGCGCGCGGAGCCGGCCGCGCATGTCCGGCGCGGTCATCAGGCTGCCGTTCGAGGCCAGCGGGTTGGCGCCCAGGATCATCAGGTGATCGGTGCGATCGACGTCGGGCACGGGCACGCTGGTCGCGGTCCCGAACATCAGGCCGCTGGCCAGCTGCTTGGGGAACTGGTCGACGGTGCTGGCGGAGAACACGTTCCGCGTCCCCAGCGCTCTGAGCAGCACCTTGCTGTAGAGGAGGTTGTCCAGCAGGTGGGCGGTCGGGTTCCCGAGGTAGACGGCGACCGCGTTCCGATCGGCGGCCAGGAGCGGCGGCAGGCGCTCCGCGATCAGGGCGAAGGCCTCGTCCCAGCTCGCGGCGGCAAAGCTGCCGTCGGGTTGCCGGATCAGCGGCGTGCGCACACGATCGGGGTCGGCGTGGAGCTCCTTCAGGGCAAAGCCCTTGGGGCAGATGAACCCCCTGCTGAAGATGTCGTCGCGGTCGCCGCGGATCGAGACGACCTCGTCGCCGTCGAGCGTCAGCTCCAGCCCGCAGGTGGCCTCGCACAACGGACAGGTGCGAAGCGCGCTGCGGTGGCCATTGGCGCTGACGGACATGACGCTGGTGGGAGGTTACTGTTCCTGACCAATGAGCAACGATCGCCGGGAGCTGGTCGCCGACTGGCTCGTCATCGTCGGGGCGATCGGGCTGTTCATATCGCTGTTCCTGCCCTGGAGCCATCAGTTCTCGGCGGCGTTTCTGGCCGAGTGGGGAGCCTCGGACCTGCTGCGGGGGGTCCCGCACGACCCGACGGCCTGGCAGGTGTACTCCAGCACCGATGTGCTGCTGGCCCTGCTCGCCATCGCGCTGGTCGTGGTCGCGCTGAAGGGCAGCCGCCGCGTGCGTGCCGGCGCGGCGGCGGCGGCAGCGGTCGGGCTGGCCTTCACGCT
This sequence comes from Solirubrobacteraceae bacterium, assembly GCA_036564325.1. GTDB lineage: Bacteria > Actinomycetota > Thermoleophilia > Solirubrobacterales > Solirubrobacteraceae > Palsa-465. Next base: position 4,556 of record DATCPD010000017.1, read on the forward strand.
CCGTGCGCTCTCGACGCCGCCGACCAACGGGGCCAACATCTTCGACCCATCGCTCAGCGTCCCCAACTACTTCCCGAACACTCCGACGGCCGGAATCGGCGAGACGCTGGCGGTGATCGCGATCGTCGTGTCGCTGATCGGCCTCGTGCTGTCGTTCACCGCTGACTGACGCAATCCCCGCCCTATCCTGGCTTGGGGATGTCAGTGATCTCAGCCGACAGGCGCCGTGCCCTCCCGGACGAGCCGGGCGTCTACCTGTTCCGCAACGAGCGGGGCAAGGTGATCTACGTCGGCAAGGCGAACTCGATCCGCAAGCGGGTGGCGTCCCACTTCTCCAATCCGAGCACGCGGGCCGGGCGTGATCTGGTGCCGATGATCGACCAGATCGAGGCGCTAGTCGTCCACACCGAGGCCGAGGCGCTCCTGGCCGAGCAGAACTTCATCAAGCAGTACAAGCCGCGCTTCAACATCCGCCTGCGGGACGACAAGTCCTACCCCTATATCGCGATCTCGCTGGATGAGGATTTCCCCCGGGTGTACTTCACCCGGGAGCGCCACCGCCGGGACCGGGCCTACTTCGGCCCGTTCAGCAACGCCAAGCGGGTGCGCTCCACGCTTGACGTGCTGGGCAAGGTGTTCATGTTCCGCTCGTGCGAAGGGGCCGAGCCCGGCCGTCACAGCGGCTCGCCGTGCCTGGACTACTACATCAAGCGCTGCGAGGCGCCGTGCGTCGGTTACGTCAGCCGCGAGGACTACCGGGCCGGGATCGACGGCGTGATCGCGTTTCTGTCCGGGCGCTACCGGGAGATCGAGCGGTCGCTCGAGCGCTCGATGCGTGAGGCGTCGGCCGAGCAGCGCTTCGAGGACGCGGCCCGGGAGCGCAACCGGCTGCGCGCGGTGCGCTCGCTGCTCGAGCGCCAGCGGGTGGCCAACGAGGCCGTCGGCACGCTCGACGCGATCGCCATCGCGGTGGCCGAGGGCGAGGCCAACGCCCAGGTCTTCCAGGTCCGCGACGGCGTGCTCTCGGACCGGCAGAGCTTCTATCTCGACAACGCCCCCGAGGGTGACATCGGCGAGGTTGCGGAGGCCTTCATCCTGCAGTACTACGGCAGCGCGATGATGATTCCGCCGTTGCTCGTCGTCCAGAGCGAGCTCGGCTCCGCCCCGGCGCTGGCGCAGGCGCTCAGTGAGCGGCGCGGCGGGCCGGTCGAGATCCGCGCGCCCGAGCGTGGCGACAAGCGGCGGATCCTCGAACTCGCCGTGCGCAACGCCCGGCTGGCGCTCGATCAGGAGAAGCTTCGCTCCGAGCGCCGCCGCCAGCAACGGGTCGAGGCGCTCGACGGGCTGCAGCAGGCGCTCGGTCTGGACACGATCCCGCTGCGGATCGAGTGCTTCGACATCTCCACCCTGATGGGCACCAACACTGTCGCCTCAATGGTCGTGTTCGAGGGCGGAGCGCCGAAGAAGTCCGACTACCGGCGCTTCCGGGTGTTCACCACCGGCGACGGCGAGCGCGCCGCCGCTGCCGGCAACGGCGGTCCTGACGACTTTGCCTCGATGGAGGAGGTCCTGGGGCGCCGGATGAGACGCTGGGAGCAGCAGCGCGAGGTCTCGCCCCACGACAAGGAGTACGACGCGAGCTTCGCCGCGCTCCCGAACCTGGTCGTGATCGACGGCGGCAAGGGTCAGCTCGCCGCCGGCCTGCGCGCACTGAGGAGCTTCCGGGACCACGGAGTGCTCGTGATCTCGCTGGCCAAGCGGATCGAGGAAGTGTTCATCCCCGGCCGGGCCGCGCCGCTGCGCCTCGCCCACGACACCCCCGAGCTGCAGCTGCTGCAACGTGTGCGAGACGAGGCCCACCGGTTCGCCATCACCCATCACCGGATCCGGCGCGACCGCGCGATGACGGCCTCGATCCTGGACGAGCTCCCGGGCGTCGGGCCGGCGCGCAAGCGCGCGCTGTTGCAGCACTTCGGCTCGCCGGACGCGATCGTCGCGGCGAGCAGCGAAGAGCTCGAGGCGGTGCCGGGGATCTCCGGAAGGTTGGCTCGCGAGCTGCATCGGGAGCTGCACCGGACCGGGGTGTAGCCGCCGCCACGTGGTCGACGATTGACCTGAAGAGCGCGACAATCGCTGCAGAGTTCCCGCGGTTTGATGCGTTGTTCATGACATGGATGAATAGCCCGACGGACCGGGTCGCGCGGGGGCGCGGTTGTCGCGTTGTTCATGTCTCCGGCGTGGCCGGAACGACCGAAGTGCGACATCGACAGCCGCTCGCTTCGGCGCGGTGCGCGTCGTGGTCGTAGGACGACCAAAGCGCTCCATCGGTCCGCGTGATCCGCGACGTTTGGAGCGTTATGTTCGTCGCCGGGCGGGCTAGAACGTCAGCAGCACCGCGCTGCCGGGTCCAACCGTCACGGAGTAGGTCCCGAACGACGGACCGATCGCCGCGCCGCTCGGCTGCCCGGGGAGAACGCCGGTGTCGGTGCGCTGGCCGAACGTCTGCCCGGCCAGCGTGACCCCGTCGGTGGCGGCCAGGCTGGGCGCGCTCAGCGTCTCGGCGAACGCCGTGGCGGCGAGGCCGGGCATCTGGAGCTGAACCTGCACCGGGGTATCGGATTGCTTGTTGATCAGGACCACGCGAGTGTGGCCGTCGGCGCCCCGCGTCGCCCAGACCTTCAGCTGGCCGGCGGGAGCCGAAACCGGCAGCAGCTGAGCGCCGGGAGGGAAGGCCTGCTCGAACAGCAGCGCCCCGTAGTAGGACGGGTGCACGAACGCATGCCAGCCGGCCGCGTCGTGGGTGAACGTGAACGGCTCGTACGCGGCACCGGGAAGGGTGTGGAGGTTGACGCCGTCGACCCCCACGGCGGCCATGTTGAACAGCGTGTCGAGCAGCCACAGGGCGGAGGAGAACGTGTCGCTGGTCCCCCGGCGTCCGGTGCAGGAGGCGGAGTTCAGCTCGTCGAGCCGGAACGGCAGGCCGTGGGCGTGGGCGACCGCGACGTAGGGCGCGACCCCCTGGGCCAACCCGGCCGAGGACGAATCGGCGAGCAGGTTCGGGATCGAGGCGAACGAGGGGTTGGCCGGGTCGCTGATGCAGCCGCGCAGCGGATAGCGATGGAACGTGACCACCGCGAGCCGGCGCTGGGCGGAGATGAACCGGCCCAGCCCGCCCATCCAGCTGAGGCTCGACAGCGTCGGTCCGGCCAGCGGCACCGGCGGCATCGCGGCGCGCCAGCGGCTGAATTCCCTGCTCAAGGCGTTCAGGCTGTAGCTCGGCGGACGGGTGAAAACGACGTGCCCGCGGCGGTCACGGAACCACGCGAACACCTTGTATAGATCCGGCTCGTTGCCGATCTCGAACGCCTGGATGTATTGCCGCCCGATGCCCTGCAGCAGCGCGCGCGCCTCGGCCGCGGCGAGCGCCGGACGGTTGGCGGCCAGGTTGATCCCCATGATCAGCTTGGCGCCGAGCGTCTGGGCGAGCGCGCGGGTGGTACGCAGCCAGCCCTTGGTCAGGTCGTAGCTGATGCCCCCCGGCGCGATCACGCCTCGCATCGGCCACCAGGTGACATCGGTGCTGTCGCCGCCGATCCGCAGCACCGGCGCCTGGTTGGGCGCAAGTCCCCGCAACAGCCCGATCAGCGCGGGGTTGACGGCCCCCGGATCCCGGCCGGTGTAGACGTGCATCGCCCGGTACTCGAATGAGATGCCGATGAACCCCGGCGGCATCGCCTGGCCCGTGGGCGAGCTGTCGACGCGAGCCGAGATCGTCGGCACATCGGCGCGAGCGCGGGCGGGGGCGAACGTCGCGATGCCGGCCAGCGCGACGAGGATCGCTCCGAGCACGACCGTCGCCGCGGCCGGGTCTCTGATGCGGCCTCGGCGGCGGTGCACGAGGCGCATGGTGGCATAGCCCCAACGGCGTTGTCCCGCCCGTCCGCGCGAGTCGTCAAGCTTCAACGTGTGGAAGCCTCGTCGACGACCTCGTCCGAGAGCGCGGGACCCGTGCCCGTGGAGGGTGTCGAGGTGCCGGAGCAGAGCGAATCGGCGCTGATGGATCTGGTCATCATCACCGGCTTCTCGGGGGCCGGGAAGTCGACCGCGATGGCGGCGTTCGAGGACGAGGGCTACTTCTGCGTGGACAACCTGCCGTCGGAGATGATCCGCACGCTGGTCGAGTTGTTCATGCACAGCGGCTCCAAGGTCGCGCGCGCGGCCGTCGTCTCCGATGTCCGCGGCGGCAGCTACTTCGAAGGCCTGGCCGCGATGCTCGACGATCTGCGGGCGATCGGCGTGCGGCATCGCGTGCTGTTCCTCGAGGCCCAGGAGGAGACGTTGCAGACCCGGTACAAGGAGACCCGGCGCCGGCACCCGCTCGCCCCGACGGGCAGCGTCGCCGACGGGATCGCCCGCGAGCGCAAGCAGCTGGCTCCGCTGCGCGAGCGCGCCGACGTGGTGATCGACACCACCGGTCTGACGACCGCCATGCTCCGCCGAAAGCTGGCCGACGAGCTGCTTCCGACTCGCACCCCGGGACGGCTGGCCATCACGTTCGAGAGCTTCGGGTTCAAGTACGGGCCGATTCGCGACCCCGACCTGATGCTCGACGTCCGCTTTCTGCCCAACCCGCATTACGAGCCGGCGCTGAGGCCGCTGACCGGACGAGATCCGAGCGTGGTCGAGTTCATCAACCGCGATGGGGAGCTCGACGCCTTCTACGACCATCTGCATTCGCTGCTCGACTATCTGCTGCCCCAGTACCTCGGCGAGGGAAAGGCGCACCTGGTGCTGGCGATCGGCTGCACCGGCGGGCGCCATCGCTCGGTGGCGATCGTCGAGCATCTGGCCGAGCGCTACGAGCCGGCCGGCGAGTATCTCGTCGAGGTGGTCCACCGTGATGTCGGCCGTCCCGCGTAGCGTGCCCGGGCGATGATCGACCACGTCGGCTTCGAGGTCACCGACCTGGAAGCGTCGGGGCGGTTCTACGACGCGGTGTTCTTCGCCCTGGGCGGACGCCGGATGATCGACACCGAGCATGCGGTGGCATATGGCATCAACGATCCGCAGCTGTGGATCGTCGTGCGCGGGCGGGCTCCCGGGCCGGGCTACGGGCACGTTGCGCTGCACGCCAACGGCAAGGTTGGAGTGGACGCGGCGCACCGGGCCGGATTGGCCAACGGCGGCCGCGACGACGGGCCGCCGGGGCCGCGACCGCAGTACGGACGCCGCTATTACGCGGCATACCTGCGGGATCCTGACGGCCTGCGGGTCGAGGTCGTTTCCCGCCAATAACGGGTAGATTGTCAGGCGCCGCCGGCGGGAGTTCCGCGGGCGGCGGTCCCCGCCGGCTGCGGTGGTGGCACCCTTGTTCTTCTGTCTCACAACGGACCACGGGAGGATCACGCGCATGTCGGTACGGGTCGGAATCAACGGCTTTGGACGGATTGGCCGCAATGTGTTCCGTGCCGCATACGAGCGCGGAGCCGAGATCGAGTGGGTCGGGATCAACGACCTGGTCGATCCCAAGACGATCGCCCATCTGCTGCGCTACGACTCGAACTACGGCCGCTTTCCCGGCCAGGTCGAGGCGACCGACACCGGTCTGCGGATCGACGGCAAGGAGATCCGCGTACTCGGCGAGCGGGATCCCGCCGCGCTGCCGTGGGAGGAGCTCGGCGCCGACGTGGTGATCGAGTCGACCGGTCTGTTCACCGACCGCGAGAACGCGGCCAAGCATCTGGACGCCGGCGCCAAGAAGGTCGTGATCTCGGCCCCGGCCACGAACCCGGACGTGACCGTCGTGCTGGGCGTGAACTTCGACAGCGCCTACGACCGTGAGACGCACCAGGTCATCTCCAACGCCTCATGCACGACGAACTGCCTGGCCCCGGTCGCCCACGTCCTGCGCGAGACGGTCGGCATCAAACACGGCCTGATGACCACGATCCATGCCTACACCGCCGACCAGCGCCTCCAGGACATGCCCCACAAGGACCTTCGCCGGGCGCGGGCCGCCGCGATCAACCTGATTCCGGCCTCCACCGGCGCGGCCAAGGCGATCGGTCTGGTGATTCCGGAGCTGAACGGGAAACTGCACGGCTTTGCGGTGCGGGCGCCGCTGCCCACGGGCAGCGTCGTGGACCTGACGATCGAGGCCGAGCGGGAGACGACGATCGAGGAGGTCAACAGCGCGCTCAAGGCCGCGGCCGACGACGGCCCGCTGAAGGGGCTGCTCGAGTACACCGAGGACCCGATCGTCTCCTCGGACATCGTCGGGAACCCCGCGTCGTCGATCGTCGACTCGGAGCTGACCGCCGTGATGGACGGGACGATGGTCAAGGTCGTCGCCTGGTACGACAACGAATGGGGCTATTCCAACCGCGTCGCAGACCTAGTCCAGCGGCTGCTGTGAGGACGCTCAGGGACCTGGGGGACCTGAGTGGCAAGCGGGTGCTGGCGAGGGTCGACTTCAACGTGCCGCTCGACCACGGCGCGGTGGCCGACGACACGCGGATCCGAGCGGCGGTCCCGACGATCGAGGAGCTGCTGGGCCGCGGCGCCAGCGTCGTCCTCGTCTCCCACCTCGGGCGGCCCAAGGACCGGGAGCTGGAGCTCTCGCTGCGCCCGGCCGCAGACCGCCTGGCCGAGCTGATCGACGCCGACGTGACCCTCGCTCCCGCCGTGGTGGGAGACGACGTTCGCGCCTTCGCCGAGAACCTGACGCCCGGCAACGTGCTGGTGCTCGAGAACGTCCGCTACGAGCCGGGCGAGACCACGAACGATCCGGAGCTGGCCGCGTCCCTGGCCGAGCTGGCCGACGTGTACGTCAACGATGCCTTTGGTGCCGCTCATCGCGCTCACGCCTCGACCGAGGGCGTCGCCCACCTGGTCGGCGAGCGAGCCGCCGGGCTGCTGCTGGAGCGCGAGGTGGAAACCCTGACCCAACTGCTCGAGCAGCCCGCGCGCCCGCTGGTGGCAGTCCTCGGAGGGGCCAAGGTGAGCGACAAGATCGCGGTGATCGACCGTTTCAGAGAGGTGGCGGACACGATCCTGATCGGCGGCGCGATGTGCTTTCCGTTCCTCGGCGCGCAGGGACATCGGGTCGGCAATTCGCTGTGCGCCGACGAGGACGTGGAGCTGGCGCGCCGGACCCTGGCCGAGGATTCCGGTACTCGCGCGCAGCTCGAGCTGCCCCAGGACCTGGTCATCGCCGAGCGCTTCGCCGACGACGCGCCGGCCAAGCCATTGGACGGCGTCGACGTCCCCGACGGCTGGATGGGATTGGACATCGGCCCGCGGACGGCCGAGGCCTACGCGGAGAAGATCGAGGCCGCCGGCACCGTCTTCTGGAACGGACCGATGGGAGCATTCGAGCTTGAGCCGTTTTCGGCAGGAACGCGGGCGGTCGCCGAGGCGGTGGCCGCCGCGCCCGGGGTCACGGTGGTCGGCGGCGGCGACTCCGCCGCCGCCCTGGCACAGTTCGGCCTTGCCGACAGCGTCACGCACCTGTCGACCGGCGGCGGCGCGGCGCTCGAGTTGATCGAGGGCAAGTCGCTGCCCGGCGTGGAGGCGCTGGCGTGAGCGAGCGCATCCCCCTGATCGCCGGCAACTGGAAGATGTACAAGACGGTGGCGGAAGCCGAGGCGTTCATCGGGGCCCTGCTGCCACGCGTTTCCACCGCCGACGGAATCGACGTGGCCATCTGCCCATCGTTCCTGGCCCTGGAGGCGATGGTGGACTCGACCCGCGGCTCCCGCGTGCAGGTCTACGCGCAGAACATGCACTCGGCGCCCGAGGGCGCGTTCACCGGCGAGGTCTCCCCACCGATGTTGGTCGAGATCGGCGTGCATGGTGTGGTGCTCGGGCACTCCGAGCGGCGCGAGCAGTTCGGAGAGACCGACCGGGCGCTCCAGCTGAAGGTCCCGGCGGCGCTCGAGGCGGGTCTGCTTCCGATCCTGTGTGTGGGGGAGACCGAGGAGGAGCGCGAGCGCGGCGACACCGAGCGCAAGCTCCGCCATCAGGTCCAGGAGGCGCTGGCCCGGCTCGAGACCGAGCGGCTCGGCGACGTGGTGAT
>DATCPD010000018.1:0-21100 GCA_036564325.1 Solirubrobacteraceae bacterium
CCCGCCGTGGCCACTCGGGCGGCGAACTTCTCGAAGTTCGACCGGAACGGGCCGTGGCGGTACAGCTCCCGGCAGAAGCGCTTGACCGCGTCCTCCCACTCGGTGTTCTGATCGACCCAGTTGGTATTGCGCTTGGCCTCCCGCAGGGCCTTCTCGATGTACTCCTCGACCCGCTCGACCTCGATCGGCCAGGCCCCGACGAGGGTCTGGAAGATGAACAGCCGCTCGACGTCGTCGGGCGCGCCGTCGCTGCGCAGCTCCTCGGTGAGCGAGAGCCAGCGCTCCACCGCCTCGGACCACTCGCCGGCCATCGATGACAGCGTCCCGATCCGGGCGCGGACATCGGCCGAGCGCTTGGCGTCGTGCGTCTGGGTGGTCAGAAGATTCAACGGGAAGCGCGCGGCCCGCTCGAGGTTGGCCTCGTGGAATTGCTGCACGGTGATCCCGAAGCGGCTCGGATCGCCACCGACGTCGTTCAGCGCCAGCAACCGCGCATAGCGGTAGAACGCCGTGTCCTCGACCCCCTTGGCCATGATCGCCGGCGTCGTCTGCTGAAAGCGGGTGACGAACGCGGCCGGGGCCTCGCGCTCGCGCAGCAGCATCTGCGCGAGCTCCTCGGGCACCGAGGCGGCGGCCAGGGCGCGCCGGTCCTCATCGTCGACGACGCCGGCCACCGGATCCACGTAGGTTCGGTAGACCGGCAGCGAGGACACCGCATGCATGAGTCCCTTAAGACCGCCAGGGGGCTCAGCGCCGCCGAGCTCCCGCGCCAACCGCTCGAGCTCGGGGCGGAACGTCCCGCCCGCCTGCTGGAGCTTGGCCTCCAGCGCGACCTCGCCGAACGGCCGCCCGTCGCCCGAGACCCGTTCCCACAGCGCGGTCAGCGCCGCCTCGCCGGCCGGATCGACGAACAGCGCGCATACGTCGTTGAGGAACTCGTAGCCGACGGTGCCCGACACCGGCCAGTCCCGAAGATGCTCGGGTGGGTGGCCCGAACTTAAGATTTTCTCCACCCAGACCTGCTCGGCTCCGCGCTCGCGCAGCCGCCGGAGATAGCCCGCCGGATCGGCCAGGCCGTCGGGATGGTCGACCCGCAGGCCGTCGACCAGGCCGTCACGCACCAGCCGTAGCACCAGCTCGTGGGTGGCGGCGAACACCTCCGGATCCTCCTGGCGGACGCCGGCCAGTTCGTCGATGTCGAAGAAGCGGCGGTGCAGGCCGGTCTCCGGATCCACGTCGAAGAACTGCTTGCGCAGCGCCGGATCGGCCCAGAAGCGGTTGGCGTCGTCAGCCGCCATGTGGTTGGGGACGACGTCGAGGATGATCCCCAGGCCGGCGTCGCGGGCGTCCTGGGCCAGCGCCCGGAACCCCTCCTCGCCCCCCAGGTCCTCCGAGAGACGAGCCGGGTCGATCACGTCGTAGCCGTGGGTGGACCCGGGCCGCGCCTGAAACGACGGAGACAGGTACAGGTGGGAGATGCCGAGATCTCGCAGATAGGGCACGAGCGCACGCGCCTCCCCGAAGCCGAAATCCGGCGTCAGCTGGAGCCGGTAGGTCGCACGCACCTCAGAGGCCGGCACCAGGGCCTGATCGGTGGCCGGGGCGCTCACGCCACCCGCTTCAGCATGACGATCGAATGGGAAATGACCGGAACCTCGGTGCGCGCGCCGTAGCGGGCGCTGCCGGCCTCGGCGTCCGGCTCGGCCGTCGACAGCTCCAGCGCCCACTGGGCACCGAAGCGCCGCCGGGGCAGCGTGAACGACCGGTCCTCGTGGTGCGCGTTGAACAGCACCACGAAGGAGTCATCCCCGATGTCCTGCCCCTGGGGCCCGGCCATCGGGATCTCCTTCCCGTTGAGGAACATCCCCAGCACGTGCTCGCCGCCCTGCCAGTCCTTGCGGGTCATCTTCAGCCCGTCGGCTCGGAACCACCACACGTCCGGAAGCCCCGAGCCCTTCACCTCCTGGCCGCGCAGGAAGCTCTCCCGGCGCAGCACAGGGTGGTCGTGGCGGAGACTGATCAGCCGGCGGGTGAAGTCCCGCAACTGGGTCTTCTCGGGGGTCTCGGTCCAGTCGTACCAGGAGAGCTCGTTGTCCTGGCACCAACCGTTGTTGTTACCGCACTGCGAGCGGTTCATCTCGTCGCCGCCGAGCAGCATCGGGGTGCCCTGGGAGACGAACAGGGTGGTGAGGAAGTTCCGCTGCTGGCGTCCCCGCAGCGCCAGCACCTCGGGATCATCGGTGTCGCCCTCGACGCCGCAGTTCCAGGAGCGGTTGTCGTCGGTGCCGTCCTGGTTGTCCTCGAGGTTGGCCCCGTTGTGCTTGTCGTGGTAGGAGACGAGATCGGCGAGCGTGAACCCGTCGTGGGCGGTGATGAAGTTGATCGAGGCGAACGGCTCGCGGCCGTCGGACTCGTACAGATCAGCGGAGCCCGAGAGGCGCTGGGCGAATTCGCCGCGGTTGGTGAAGCCGCGCCAGTAGTCGCGCATCTCGTCGCGGTAGACGCCGTTCCACTCCGACCACAGGATCGGGAAGTTGCCGACCTGGTAGCCGCCGGGGCCGACGTCCCACGGCTCGGCGATGAGTTTGACCTGAGATAACACCGGGTCCTGGTGGATCACGTCGAAGAACGCCGACAGGCGGTCGACATCGAAGAACTCGCGCGCAAGCGCCGAGGCGAGATCGAAGCGGAAGCCGTCCACATGGCAGTCGGTCACCCAGTAGCGCAGCGAGTCCATGATCAGCCGCAACACGCTCGGGTGGACCGGGTTGAGCGAGTTGCCGGTGCCGGTGAAGTCCATGTAGTGGTGGGGGTCATCGGGCACGAGGCGGTAGTAGGACGCGTTGTCCGCGCCCTTGAACGACAGCATCGGGCCGAGGTGATTGCCCTCGGCGGTGTGGTTGTAGACGACATCGAGGATCACCTCGATGCCGGCCTTGTGGAGCGCCTTGACCATGCCCTTGAATTCCCTCACCTGCTCGCCGCGGCGGCCGGTGGCCGCGTAGTCGGAATGGGGCGCGAAGTAGCCGATCGTGCTGTAGCCCCAGTAGTTGCGCAGGCCCCTCTCGGCCAGGAACGACTCATCGGAGATGTGGTGCACGGGGAGCAGCTCGACCGCCGTCACGCCGAGGTCGACCAGGTAGGCGATCGCCTCCTCGGAGGCCAGGCCGGCGTAGGTCCCCCGCAGGTCGTCCCGGATCTCCGGGTGGGTCATGGTGAAGCCCTTGACGTGGGTCTCGTAGATCACGGTTTCGGCGAACGGAACCCGCGGCGGTCGATCGCCCTCCCACAGAAATGCGTCGTCGATGACGATCGACTTCGGCATCGCGGCGGCGTCGTCCTCGTCATCGAGCTCGAAATCGGCTTCGTCGTCGCCCTCTTCGGTGGGGATGTAGGGCAAGACGTTGGCGTCGTGGGCCCAGTCGACGCCGCCCTCGATCGCCTTGGCGTAGGGATCGATCAGCAGCTTGGCGGGATTGAAGCGGTGACCCTCGTGCGGCGCGTAGAGCCCATGGACGCGGAAGCCGTAGCGCTGGCCGGGTCCGATCCCCGGGATGTGGCAGTGGTGGTTCAGCGCCCGGCGCCCGGGCATGTCGATCCGGGTCTCGACGCCGTCCTCGTCGAACAGGCACAGCTCCACGCTCTCCGCATGCTCGGAGAAGATCGAGAAGTTGGTGCCGGCACCATTCCAAGTCGTCCCGAGAGGAAACGGTCGGCCAGGCCAGACCTCCATCAGCGAATCAACGCCCCTGACAGCGCCGGCAGCTCGACGTGACCGTCATCGAGCACTGCATCGCCGCCGGCGGCCAGCGCCAGCTCGGTTCCGCCACACGGCACGGAGGAATGTTCAGTGGAGAAGTTGCACACGAGTTCATATCCGCCACGGCTCACGCGCAGCCAGCGTGCATCGTCGTCGAAATCGATCTCGTCCGCGTCGCCGGAGCCGAGCTCGCGGCGGATGCGGAGCAGCTCCGCGTAGAGCTGAGCGATCCGCGGATCACGCTCGCGCGTCAACTTGGAGTTCAGGAACGTGGCCTCCGCCTGGGGGTCGGGGATCTCCTCGGCGAACGAGGCAAAGGCCGCGAACTCCTGGCGGCGACCCTCGCGCGTGGCCACGGCGATCTCCTCGTCGATGTGGTCGGAGAAGAACTGGAACGGCGCGGATTCGCTGTACTCCTCGCCCATGAACAGCATCGGCGTGAACGGTGCCAGCAGACTGCACAGCGCGGCCAGGGGGCGCGCGGCCGGCGGCATCCGGTCGCCGAAGGCGCGGTTGCCCACCTGATCGTGGTCCTGGGAGAAGACGACGAATCGTTCCGGCGGCACGTCGTCGGCCGGGGCGCCGAAGCGCCGGTGGCGAAAGCTCGAGTACCCGCCGTCGTGTACGTGGGGACGGTGGAATGCCTTGGCCAGATCGGCCACCCGGCCGAACTCGGAGTAGTAGCCGTCGCGGTCGTCGGTGATCAGTGTGCGCAGCGAATGATGGAAGTCGTCGGCCCATGCAGCGTCGCACCCGTAGCCGCCGCGCTCCGGCGGCCGCATCACCCGGGGGTCGTTGAGCCCGCTCTCGGCGATGACGAGCGCATCGGGGTTGACCGCGTGCACGCGCCGCGCCACCGCCTGCACGATGTGCTCCGTGCTCGAGTCGAAGATCGCGTGGATCGCGTCGAGTCGCAACCCGTCGATGGCGAAGTCTCCGATCCAGCCCTCGGCGCTCTGCAGCACCCACTCCCGGACCGGATCGCAGCAGGCGTCGTCGTAGTTGATCGCGCGGCCCCACGGGGTCTCGTATTTCTCGGTGAAGTACGGACCGTACGCGTCCAGCGCGGGGGTTCCCGAGGCGCCGACGTGGTTGTAGACGACGTCGAGGATGACCGCCAGCCCGGCGTCGTGGGCGGCGCCGATCAGCTTCAGCAAGGCGTGCGGACCGCCGTAGGAGGACTGCGCCGCGGACAGGTAGACGCCGTCGTAGCCCCAGCCCCAGCGGCCGGGGAACTCGGCCACAGGCATGATCTCGATCGCGGTGATCCCGAGCGAGGTTAGCCCCTCCAGATACGGGATCGCGCCCTCGAACGTGCCCTCCGCGCTGAACGTGCCGATGTGCAACTCGTAGATGACAGCCTGCTCGAGTCTGGCCAGGCGCGGGAGGTGTGGGAGGTGCGGGACGTCGAGCACCCGCGACGGGCCGCGGAGCCCCTCGGGCTGCCAGCGAGAACACGGGTCGGGGAAGCGCTCGCCGTCGAGGACGAACCAGTAGTCGTCTCCGGGCCGGGCGGCCACGAGCGCCTCGTGGACGCCGAAGCCGGCCTCCCGCAGGGGAAGCTCGCTCCCGCCCAGCGCCAGCGACACCGTACGCGCGCGCGGCGCCCAGACGCGGAACTCGGTTTGGCCGTCGTCGCGCGGGCGGGCGCCCAGCGCCCGCTCCCACGGATATTGAGCGCTCACTCCGGCACTAACCAGACGGAGGCCAGCGGCGGCAAGGTGATCTCGGCGGACACGGGCTGCCCGTGCCACGGGATCGGCTCGGCCTCGACAGCGCCGAGGTTGCCCACGTCGCTGCCGCCGTAGAAGGTCGAGTCGGTGTTCAGCGCCTCGCGCCAGCGTCCCGATCGCGGCAACCCGAGGCGGTAGCCGGTGCGGGGCGTGGGGGACAGATTCGCCACGAACACGACCACCCGCTCGCCGCCGCGGGACTGCCGCGCGAAGGCGACCACGTTGCGGTCGGCGTCATTGGGCTCGATCCACCAGAACCCAGCCGGGTCGGAGTCGACCTCCCACAGCGCCGGCTCGTCTCGGTAGAGCCGGTTGAGATCGCGCACCAGGGACTGGATGCCGGCGTGCCCCGGGCTCTCCAGCAGATGCCAATCGAGCGAGCGCTCGTGGCTCCATTCCTGTTCCTGGGCGATCTCGCCGCCCATGAACAGCAGCTTCTTCCCGGGGTGCGCCCACATGTAGGCGTACAGCGACCGCAGGTTGGCCAGCTTCTGCCAGCGGTCGCCGGGCATCTTGTTCAGCAGCGAGCCCTTGCCGTGCACGACCTCGTCGTGGGACAGCGGCAGGATGAAGTTCTCGCTGAACGCGTACATCAGGCTGAAGGTCAGCTCGTGATGGTGGTAGCGGCGGTAGATCGGATCCTGCTGGAAGTAGCTGAGCGTGTCGTGCATCCAGCCCATGTTCCACTTGAAGCCGAACCCCAGGCCGCCGAGGTACGTCGGCCGTGACACCCCCGGCCACGCCGTCGACTCCTCGGCCGAGGACACGATCCCCGGCTCGCGTCCGTAGAGCACCTCGTTGAGCTGCTTCAGGAACGCCACCGCATCGAGATCCTCGCGGCCGCCGAACTGATTGGGAACCCACTCGCCCTCGCGCCGCGAGTAGTCGAGGTACAGCATCGAGGCGACCGCGTCGACGCGGATGCCGTCGATGTGGTACTCGCGCAGCCAGAACAGCGCGCTGGCGATGAGGAAGTTGCGGACCTCGTGACGGCCGAAGTTGAACACCAGCGTGCCCCAGTCAGGATGGGCGCCGCGGCGCGGATCGGAGTGTTCGTAGAGGGCGGTTCCGTCGAAGCGGGCCAGGGCGAAGTCGTCTCGCGGGAAGTGAGCGGGGACCCAGTCGAGGATCACGCCGACGCCGTGGCCGTGCAGGCGGTCGACGAATTCCCGCAGGTCATCGGGCGAGCCGTGGCGCGGGGTGGGGGCAAAGTAGCCGGTCACCTGGTAGCCCCACGAGCCGCTGAATGGGTGGGCCATCACCGGCAGCAGCTCGATGTGGGTGAAGCCCATGTCCTTGGCGTAGTCCGCGAGCTCGTCGGCCAGCTCGAGGTAGGACAGAGGCCGGTCGCCGTCGAGCGTGTTCAGCCGCCAGGATCCGAGGTGAACCTCGTAGATCGACATCGGAGCGCTCAATGGCTGCTGCTCGGCGCGCTCGGCCAGCCACTTGCTGTCCTTCCAGCGGTGGGTCGGATGCGCGACGATCGAAGCGGTCTGCGGCGGCAGTTCGGACTCCTGTGCGTAGGGATCGGCCTTCAGCTTGAGCTCGCCGTCCGCGCCGAGGATCTCGTACTTGTAGCGGGTGCCGGCCGGCGCGTCGGGCAGGAACAGCTCCCAGATCCCGGCCGAGCCGAGCACGCGCATCGCGTGCAGCCGGCCGTCCCAGGAATTGAAGTCGCCGACCACGCTGACCGCGCGGGCGGCGGGGGCCCATACGGCGAAGGCGGTGCCCGTCACGCCCTCGTGCTCCCGGAGGTGCGCACCGAGCTTCTCGTAGACCTCCTCGTGGCGGCCCTCCCCGATCAGGTGCAGATCAAGCTCGCCGATCGTGGGTCCGAACGCGTACGGATCCTCGATCGTGACGCTGCCGGCGCTGCCGTAGTCGATCTCCAGGCGGTAATGGGGCGGCGCGCCGTCGGCGACCTCGATCAACCCCTCGAACACCCCACCAGGATGGATCTGCGCGAGCTCGATCTTCGTCCCGTTGTCGAGCTGGGCGGCTACCGCGCAGGCCGCGGGCCGCAGCGCTCGCACGATGACTCCACCGTCGGCAGGATGGGCTCCGAGGACGGCGTGCGGATTTGAATGCTCGCGCCGCACCAGGGCATCGAGCTCTTGTGTCGCGACGGTCATTCGGACTCCAGGAGACGACTGATGCCGGCCACGGGGATCTGTACCCAATCGGGACGGTTGTCAAGCTCGTAGTGGAGCTCGTAGATCGCCTTCTCCAGCTCGAACACCAACAGCAGGTTCGCGATCGCGGCCTCGCCGGCTGGAAGCAGCGTCGGGTCGACCGTCGACAGGTAGTGGGTCAGGAACCGCTCGCGGGCCTGGGACTCGAAATCCTCCGGTGCATCGTGACCCTGCTGGATCTTGACCGTGGAGGTGACGTAGGCGAACGAGCGCAGCATGCTGGCGATGTCACGCAGCGGTGAGCGCTTGCCGCGGCGCTCGTACAGCGGCCGAGCCGGCTCGCCCTCGAAGTCGATGATCACCCAGCCGCGCGGTGTCAGCAGGGTCTGACCGAGGTGATAGTCGCCGTGGGTGCGGATCACGCGCCCGCCGACGCCCAGCTGTGACCGTGACGCGAGCCGCTCGCGGACGTCCTGCCCCCGGCCGGCGATCGGGCCGAGGTGCTCGTTGTCGGGCATGCGCTGGAAGATCCGCTCGATGTCCTCGTCGACCGTGGCCGTGAGCAGCGACAGCGCCTCCTGGCTGGGCTCGTCGGGGGCGAAGGCAGGATCGCTCGCGTCCGAGGCCAGCACTGTGTGCATCTGCGCCGTCACCTCGCCCAGGCTGCCCAGTTGGTCGAGGAACCATCCGGTCTCGGTGCCGACCTTCTCCAGGGCCAGCTCCCAACCTCCGGTCGCGTCGGGAAAGAACTGCTGGGCGACGCCGAGCGTCGCGGCCAGCGCGGTGCCGTCGTACTCGTACCAGCCGTGCAGCGGCGCGATGTTCGGGAAACCCCGAGCGGTCAGGAACCGCAGCATCTCGAGCTCCGGGTTGATGCCGGGCTCGAGCTTGCGGAACACCTTCAGCACCAGGCGCTCGTCGATGACCAACGATGAGTTCGACTGCTCCACCCCCATCAGGCGGACCTCGGACGCGTCGGAGACCGTTCCGGACCCCTCGACGCGATAGAACGAGAAGCGGCTCTCGCCGGTGTCGATCTCATCGCCCGCGTCCATCCTCAGCATCAGCTCGCGCAGCACGGAGGGCTCTCCGAGCGCGTCGTAGGCGGTCCAGTCGTCGGTGTGGGCCACCGCGCCTCCATTCGGGGCCTGCTCATCGCCGGTCGTGAGCAGCAACGGCAGCTGGTAGAGCTCGTGGGTGCCGGTGGCGAACCGGGTCTGCACGAGCGCCAGGAACAGCGTCGGGTGCTCGCGCAGCGTCACTCCCTCGACGATCTCGATGCCGGCCACCGCTCGCGACTTGGAGGCGTACCAGCGCTGCCGCTGCACCCATTCGCGCAGGCTCTCCTCGTCCATGCACTCGCGGATCTCTCCGGATGGGATCTGAACGGGATCACTCACTGGCCTGAGTCTCCTCCGCGACCAGCTCGAACCAGTAGAAGCCGCGGGGCGCCAGCGTCAGCAGATATGGCCACTGGCCGATCCGGGGAAAGCGTGAGCGGCCGAACAGCTCGATCGGATAGCGCCCCTGGAAGGCGCTCAGGTCAAGCTCCACGGCCTGCGCCGAGCGGGCGACGTTGTGGACGCACAGCACCAGATCATCCTCGAAACGGCGAATATGGGCGAAGATCCTCGGGTTCGACGGCTCGATCGGCTCGTAGGTCCCGAAGCCGAACACCGGATGTTCCTTGCGCAGCGCGATGAACCGGTGGACCCAGCGCAGCAGCGAGGTCGCGGTGCGCAGCTGCGCCTCGACGTTGACGGCCTGGAAGCCGTACACGGGATCCATCAGCGGCGGTGCGTAGAGCTGGGCGAAGTCCGCGCGTGAGAAGCCTCCGTTGCGGTCCACCGACCACTGCATCGGCGTGCGCACCCCGTCGCGGTCGCCAAGGAAGATGTTGTCGCCCATGGCGATCTCGTCCCCGTAGTACAGAACGGGGGAGCCAGGCAGCGAGAACAGGATCGCGGTCATCAGTTCGATGTCGTCGCGGCCGTTGTCCAGCAGCGGCGCCAGCCGCCGGCGAATCCCGAGGTTGATCTTCATCCGCGGATCCTTGGCGTACTCGGAGTACATGTAGTCGCGTTCCTCGTCGGTGACCATCTCCAGCGTCAGCTCGTCGTGGTTGCGCAGGAACAGGCCCCACTGACAGCTGTCCGGGATCTTCGGGGTCTGTTCGAGGATCTCGTAGATCGGCACTGCCTCCTCGCGGCGCACGGCCATGAACATCCGCGGCATCACGGGGAAGTGGAAGGCCATCTGGCATTCGTCGCCCGCGCCGAAGTACTGCACCACGTCCGCCGGCCACTGGTTGGCCTCGGCCAGCAGCACTCGATCGGGGTAGCTCTCCTCGATCTCCTTGCGCACCCGCTTGAGGTACGCGTGGGTCTCCGGCAGGTTCTCGCAGTTGGTGCCCTCGCGCTCGAACAGGTACGGGACGGCATCGAGACGGAAGCCGTCGAGACCGAGATCCAGCCAGAACCGCAGCACTTTCATCATCGCGTCCTGGACCTCTGGGTTGTCGTAGTTGAGGTCCGGCTGGTGGGAGAAGAAGCGGTGCCAGTAGTACGCGCCGGCGACCGGATCCCAGGTCCAGTTCGACGTCTCGGTGTCGATGAAGATGATCCGGGCGTCCTGGTAGCGATCGTCGGTTTCCGACCACACATACCAGTCCCGCTTTTTGTTATTGGGTCCCGGCCCACCCGAGCGCGACTCCTGGAACCAGGGATGCTCGCTGGAGGTGTGGTTCATCACCAGGTCGGCGATCACCCGGATCCGCCGAGCGTGAGCGGCGTCGATCAGCTCGTGGACGTCATCGACGCTGCCGTAGTCCGGGTGTACGTCGGTGAAGTCGGAGATGTCATAGCCCCCGTCGCGCAGGGGCGAGCGGTAGAACGGGAGCAGCCAGATGCAGTCGATGCCCAGCCACTGGAGATAGTCGAGCTTCTCGCTGAGCCCGCGGAAGTCTCCGGAGCCATCCCCGTTGGCGTCGTAGAAGCCGCGGATGTGGATCTCGTAGAAGACCGCGCGCTTGAACCACAGCGGCTCGGCCTCGAACCACTGCCGAGTCTGGGCGTGCGGGGTTGGCGGCGGCTCGATCGCCGGGGTCGCGCGGGCTGCCCCGCGCTCGGCGGCGATGAGATGGGTGAGGGTTGGCGGTCCGACGCCCATCAGGCCTCCACCCGGTTGACGTGGGCCTGGCGGACGCCCGGCTCGAGCCGGACGTAGTTGGGTCCGATCCGCCACTGGAAGCGCTCGCCGGAGAGGACGTCGTGGACGCCGAAGGCCGGCGCAAGCCCGAGATGGGCCGGGATCACGGTGAGACCTTCCTGGGCCTGGTGTGGATCGAGGTTGACGACGGTGATCACGGTGTTGGCGCCCGACTGCTTGGCGTAGGCGATCAGCGCTTCGTTGGCGGTGTCCAGGAAGGTGATGTTGGAGAACTCCTGAAGCGCCGGGTTCTCCCGCCTGGCCTGGTTCAGCCGGCCGATCATCGGCAGCAGGGGACCATCCAGCGCTCGCTTCTTGATCTCGTACTTCTCCGAATGAAGGTACTCCTCGGAGTCCTCCCGCACGGCGACGTTCTCGCAGTGCTCATAGCCCGAGTAGATCCCGTAGCTCGGGCTGAGCGTCGACGCCAGCACCAGCCGCGCCTCGAAGGCGGGGCGTCCGCCGTGCTGGAGATACGAGTGCAGGATGTCCGGCGTGTTGGCGAAGAAGTTCGTCCGGAAGTACTCCTGCTCGCCCGAGTAGGCAAGCTCGGACACGTACTCGGCGAGCTCCCAGCTGGCGTTCTTCCAGGTGAAGTATGTGTAGGACTGACTGAAGCCGATCTTGGCGAGATGACGCATCACCGCTCGGCGGGTGAAGGCCTCGGCCAGGAACACGACGTCCCGGTCGCGGGCGTGCACCTCACCGATCAGCCAGGCCCAGAACGCGAACGGCTTGGTGTGGGGGTTGTCGACGCGGAACACCTTCACCCCGCAGTCGACCCACTGCAGCAGCACCTCGAGGAGCGCGTTCCACAGCCCTTGCCAGTCGGGTGACTCCCAGTTGACGTTGTAGATGTCCTGGTAGCGCTTGGGTGGGTTCTCGGCGTACTTGAGCGTTCCGTCGGGCCGGCGATGGAACCACTCCGGATGCTCGCGCAGCCAGGGGTGGTCAGCTGACGCCTGGATCGCGAAGTCCAGCGCGATGTCGATTCCGAGCTCGCGCGCTGCGGCGGTCAGCCCACGCACGTCATCGAGCGTTCCGAGGTCGGGATGAACCGCCTCGTGGCCCCCGGTCTCGTCGCCGATCGCCCACGGCGACCCCGGATCGCGGGGGCCGGCGGTGAGTGCGTTGTCCCGGCCCTTGCGGTTGGTGAGACCGATGGGATGGATCGGCGGCAGGTAGAGCACGTCGAATCCCAGTTCGGCCAGCCGCGGCAGCTGCGCCTGCGCGCCCTTCAACCCTCCCCATGAGCGTGGAAACAACTCGTACCAGGCGCCGAAGCGAGCGCGGACGCGGTCCACCTCGAGCGGAATCGGCTGCGGCAGAGCCACGCAGCCGTGTCGCTCCTGGGCACGCTCGACGGAGGCGAACAGCTTGGGCCCGAGCACGGCGTCGTGCTTGGCGCTCGCCGGCACGTCGTCGTCCTCGAGGGTCAGCAGCGCGTGCTCGATCAGCGCCCGGTCCTCCCGTTGCGAGGCGCTCACGGCGGCGGCGCGCAGCAGCACCAGCCCTTCGGACAGCTCGCTGGACAAATCGTGCTGGCCCCCGGCGAGCTTGCGCTGCAGCTCGTCGCGCCAGGTGCCGAACACGTCGGTCCAGGCCATGATCGTGTACTCCCAGCGACCGATGCGATCGACCTCGAACGCACCGGCCCAGCGCACGCCGTCGAGACGCGCGTCGATCCGGTGCATCTCGCTCTCGCGCCAGTCCGGCTCGTCCGGGCCGCGGTAGCTGACCACGGCGCGCAGGAGATCGTGACCGTCGCGGAACGCGTCGGCCTGCACCTCCACACGGTCGCCAACGCAGCGCTTGGCCGGGAACCGGCCGTCGTCGACGGCGGGGGCCGGATACTGGACCTCGACGCGCGGCGGCGGCTGACCCGCCGTCCGAGCGGGAGGGTCGGCGACGGCCTGGGTCTGGGAGCTGGGCGAATTCACCTAACCCGAAAGTATCCGCCCCGCCGGGTTGGGTAAACACCCGGGTGTGATTACGCCCCCCCGCTCGAGCGGGATCCTGATGCATCTGACGTCCCTGCCGGGCGGCCGGCTGGGGGACGAGGCCTACCGATTCGCCGACTGGCTGGCCGAGGCCGGCCAGTCGTGGTGGCAACTCCTGCCACTGGGACCCCCCGACCGTTACCGCTCGCCCTACAAGTCGCGGTCCGCGTTCGCCGCGTGGTCCGGGCTCCTCGCCGATCCGCGCGCCGCCGTGGCGAAGGAGGCGGAGTTGGCCTTTCGCCGGCGAGAGGCCTACTGGATCGGGGACTGGGAGCGGTTCGGGGGCCGCGACGCGGTCGCCGACCAGGTGCGCTTCGACGGGGAGTGGAGCCGGCTGCGGGCGTACTGCGCCGAGCGGAAGATCCGCCTGCTCGGCGACATCGCGATCTACGTCGCCCCTGGCAGTGCTGATCATCGCGCGCATCCAGAGCTGTTTCAGACCGGCCTCGTGGCCGGAGCGCCTCCGGACGCGTTTGCGCGGTCAGGACAGCTGTGGGGCAACCCGCTGTACGACTGGCCGGCGCTCCGGCGGCGGCGCTACCGCTGGTGGGTCGAACGCATGCGGCGCACGCTCGAGCTGTTCGACGTGGCGCGGATCGACCACTTCCGTGGGTTCGTGGCCTACTGGGCGGTGCCCGCGAGCGCGCGGACGGCGACCGACGGTCGCTGGAAGCGGGGCCCTGGCCGAGCGCTGTTTCGCCGGCTGGAGCAGGAGTTCGGGCTGCCGTTCGTGGCCGAGGATCTCGGCGTCATCACGCCGCCGGTCGAGCGCCTGCGCGACGAGCTCGGGTTGCCGGGCATGCTCGTTGTCCAGTTCGGCTTCGACCCGGACAACCCGGGCAGCCCGCACCGGTTCGAGAACCACACCGAGAACCGCTTCGTCTACACCGGGACCCACGACCATGACACCGCCCGCGGGTGGTACGAGGCGCTCGATGCTTCGGCGCGCCGGGTGGTGGACGAGGCGCTGGCTTTTCATGGCGTGCGCGAGCGTGAGCCGTGGTGGGGGTTGATCGGTCTGACCCTCGCCTCGCCGGCGCGCGTCGCCGTGATGCAGGCGCAGGACGTGCTCGGGCTCGGCAGCGACGCCCGGATGAACGATCCCGGACGCCCGGGCGGCAACTGGCGCTGGCAGGTGCAGCCCGGGGCGCTCACTCCGAAGCTGGCGCGCCGCCTGCGTGAGGCGACCGAGGCCGCCGGGAGGCTGCCAGCGTGAGGGCGGCGGCACGAGCGGAGACCTTCGCGTGACGATAGGTGTACGTGGCGTCGCCGCGCAGTCGCTGCCAGCGCGTGGTCTCGTAGTCGATCAGCGCCCGGGGCCGGATACGCGGCGGGAGGCCATCCTCTGCGAGCGTGCTGAGCGCCCGCTCGGCGATCGCGATCTGGCCGAAGGCGGTCGGGTGGACGTGGTCGGTCATCGTGTGGTTGCGAGCCCGGAAGTCCCGCAGGTCGGCGATCAGCGCCCCGCGCTCGCGGCCCGCCCGCTCGATGATCGCGTTCAGCGCGAGCACCTTGGCGCCGGCGCGCGGGCGGCCGAGATCGAGCGGTGCGGTCACCGCGAGCACGCGGTCGCTGCGGCGCATCACGTACTCGAGCGCGGTGCGGAAGCTCGCCTCGAAGCTGTGCGGGGTCCAGTCGTCGGCCCGGACGTCGTTGACCCCGATGTACAGGCAGCCGAGGTCAAACCGGGCGTCCGGCGTGGCGGTGCGCTCCTCGAAGGCCGGAATCTGCCGCTCGACCACGTCGTCGGCGCGCGCCCCGTCCTGGGCGTAGCTCGTGAATGGCAGTCCGAGCGCTCTGGCCACCCACAGCGCCCACGATTGCAATGCCACGCCCCATTGCAGCTCGCCGCCGCCGTTGGTGATCGAGTCGCCGAAGGCGAGCACGCCGAGGTGACATCCTGGTTGCCGGGGGCCGTCGCTGGAGCTCAGAGTGCGCGAGCGTAGCGGCTCTTCGATAATGCCTGCCGTGGACTCCGACAGCTTCATCCCCAACGATGGCGCCGGCGACGTCGCCGCCGCGGCGGCCGAGCTCGCCGCGCGAATTCCCGCGCCGCTCGCCCCGCTGGCCCAGCTCGCCTACAACTACCGCTGGTCGTGGACGCCCGGAGGGCCGGAGCTGTTCCGGTCCGTCGACGCCGAGCGCTTTGATGCCTGCTGCCAGAACCCGGTTCGCCTGTTGCAGGAAGCGTCGGTGCTGTCGTTGGCCGCGGCTGCGGCCAACGGCGCTCTGCTCGAGCACGCCGCGGCGATGCTCTCGCTGGTGCAGGACGAGCTCCAGGGCCCGATGGACTCCGAGCCGGTCGCCTTCCTGTGCGCCGAGTATGGGATCCACGTGTCGCTGCCGATCTACGCCGGCGGCCTCGGCGCGCTGGCCGGGGACCTGGTCAAGGAGGCCTCCGACCGCGCCCTGCCGATGGTCGCCGTCGGCCTGATGTACCGCAAGGGGTACTTCCGTCAGCGGATCGACGCCGGCGGCTGGCAGCACGAGTACTGGATCGACACCGATCCCGAGCGCGTGCCGGCGGCGCTCGTGACCGACGCCGACGGGCGACCGCTGACCGTCGAGGTGCCGATCTATGACGCGAACGTGACCGCGCGGATCTGGCGCGTCGACGTCGGCCGCGTGCCGCTGTTCCTGCTCGATACCGACACTCCGGAGAATGGCCCGCTCGAGCGCTGGATCACCGCCCGGCTCTACGAGGCCGACGGTTACACACGTCTGGCGCAGTACGTGCTGCTGGGCGTGGGGGGCATCCGGGCGCTGCGCGCGCTCGGGATCGAGCCCGGAGTCGTCCACCTCAACGAGGGGCATGCCGCGCTGGCCCCGCTGGAGCTGGCCGCGCCGGCGTTGCGCGCCGGGGAATCGCTTAAGTCTGCGCTCGCCGACGCCCGCGGACGCACGGTGTTCACCACCCACACCCCGGTGCCGGCCGGCAACGACTCCTACCCGGCCGACCAGATGGAGCGGGCGATCCGCCGCGGGACGCAGGACCTCGGCGTCGCCGTGGCGGACGTGATCGCGCTCGGGGGCTCGGGCCCGGATGAGACCTTCGGGGTGACGCAGGCGGCGCTGCGACTCAGCCGAGCGGCCAACGGGGTCAGCCGGCGGCATGGGGAAGTTGCGCGCGAGATGTGGAGCGGGCTGTGGGACGGCCGGCCGGTGGAGGAGGTGCCGATCGGCCACGTCACCAACGGCGTCCACCTGCCAACGTGGATCGGCAAGTCGATCCGGGAGCTGCTCGACCGCCATCTGGGCGACGGGTGGCTGGCGCGGGCGGCCGACCCGGAGACCTGGGCGGCGCTCGACGCGATCCCCGATGCCGAGCTGTGGGAGGCCCGCGGGCGCCAACGGGGCGAGCTGATCGGGTTCGTGCGCGAGCGCAGCACCGCCGACCGGCTCGGGCGCGGCGACGTGCGCGAGTACGTGCAGGCGGCGGCCCGCGCGTTCGATCCCGCCGTCCTGACGATCGGCTTCGCGCGCCGGGTGGCGACCTACAAGCGCCTCGACCTGCTGACGCATGACCCGGAATGGACGCTTTCGCTGCTCGGCGGTGAGCGCCCGGTGCAGGTGGTGCTGGCGGGCAAGGCCCATCCCCGGGACGAGGAGGCCAAGCGGTCGCTGCAGCGGCTGTTCGGGCTCAAGTACGCGCAGATCGTCGGCGAGCGCGTCGTGTTCCTCGACGACTACGACCTGTCCTCGGCGGCCTGGCTCGTGCGTGGCTGCGACGTCTGGCTGAACGTACCCCGGCCTCCGCAGGAGGCCAGCGGCACGAGCGGGATGAAGTCTGTGATCAACGGCGGCCTGCAGCTGAGCGTGCTCGACGGGTGGTGGGCTGAGGGCTACGACGGCAGCAACGGCTGGGGTCTGCCCGGAGAGGTGGATCTCGACCATCAGGCCCAGGACGCGCGCGACGCTGAGATGCTCCATCGCGTCCTCGAGGATGAGGTGCTGCCCGCCTTCTACGAGCGCGACGAGCACGATCTTCCCGTCCGGTGGCTGGCCCTGATGAGGGCCTCGCTGCGCACGCTGGCCCCGCGCTTCTCGGCCTCCCGGATGCTGGCTGAGTACGTCGAGGGCCCGTACCGGCGGCGCTGACCCCAGGCCCGCCCGCCGGCGGGAAGGTCTGAGGGGTGTTCGGCGTCGTTAACCTCCAGAGCGATGACCTCACGTGGCGAGAACCCCGAGCGCGAGTTGGCGGACCTTTCTGCCCTCGCTGACGGCACCCTCGACCCGGCCCGCCGGGCCGGCGTGCAGGCGCACATCGCCGCTTCGCCCGAGCTCAGCGCCCTGCTCGAGCGTGAGCAACGCGTGGTCGAGATGCTGCACGAGGCAGATTCGCAGACCCGCGCCCCGGCGGCGCTGCGCGCGAGGATCGAGGCGGAGCGGCCCCGCGCCTCGGTCCGCGCGCGCCGCCGGACGGTCTACATCGGAGGGCTCGCGGGCGCCCTAGCCGCGGTTGTGCTGGCGCTGGTGCTGATCCTGCCTGCAGGCACGCCCGGCTCGCCGTCGGTCAGCCAGGCCCTAGCGCTGGCCACGCGGGGCCCGGTGGCCGCCGCTCCTGCCACCGATCCACGTGCCCCGCAGAATCTGGACACCCGGATCGAGGACCTGTACTTCCCCAACTGGAACGGTCCGCTGCACTGGCGCGCCATCGGCCAGCGCAGCGACCGGATCGACGGCCGGCTGGCCGTGACGGTCTACTACAGCTCGCGCGGTAAGCGCGTCGCCTACACGATCGTCGGCGCCCCGGCGCTCACCACGCCGGCGGCCAGCGTGCGCAAGCTGGACGGCACCGAGCTGCGGACCCTGCGGCTCGGCGGGCGCCTCGTCGTGACCTGGCGGCGCGCCGGTCACACATGCGTGCTGTCCGGCGCCGGCGTTCCGGCCTCCGCGCTGCAGCGCCTGGCCGCCTGGTAGAGCGCCGGCGTCAGCTCTTAGGGCTCTTAGGCTGGTCGGCCTCGACGAGCGCCGCCGCGACGCGCTGACGGGCTCGGTGCAGCCGGGTGGTGATAGTCGCTTCGCGCACCTTCAGCGCCCGAGCTGCCTCGCGATAGGACAGTCCCACGACATCGATTGCGATCAGGGCATCACGGAAGTCGTCGGGCAGAGCCGAGATCGTCGCAAACAGCTCCGCGGACTCGAGGCGGGACTCCGGGCGCACCGCCGAGCGATCTTCCAGCATGTCCAGGTCGTCCGGCAGCGGCGTCGTCTGCGGGCGCCGGGCGGCGGTCCGCACCTGGCTGAAGAACGTGTTCCGCAGGACACGCAGGAGATAGCCCAGGTCATCCTCGGAGCGGAGCAGCCGCGGCTTTCGCAGGACCCGGGCGAACGTCTCCTGCACCAGGTCCTCGGCTTCCTCGCGTGAGCCGCACAGCGACCACGCGGCCCGGAAGAGCCGATCGATGTGGTCGCCGAGCGCCTGCGGATCGAGCTGACGTTCGGGGGGCATGCGTACCGGCGCGGAGCATATGCGCGCACCCGGCCGGGCGCGCGCCGCCCGCCTGGGTCAGTCGCGCAGCTCTGACAGGGGCCGCGGCGCGGGGCCGACGTACTTGGCGGTCGGCCTGATCAGCCGACCCTCACGCTTCTGCTCCAGGATGTGAGCCGACCAGCCCGCCGTCCGGGCGCAGGTGAACATCGGCGTGAACAGCTCCGGCGGGATCTCGGCGAAGTCCAAGACCACGGCTGACCAGAACTCGACGTTGGTGGCCAGGACGCGATCGGGCCGCCGCGCCTGCAGCTCGGCCAGGGCCGCCTTCTCGAGCGCCTCGGCGGCCTCCACGCGGCGGGCGCCGATCTCGTGCGAGGTGCGCCGG
This sequence comes from Solirubrobacteraceae bacterium, assembly GCA_036564325.1. GTDB lineage: Bacteria > Actinomycetota > Thermoleophilia > Solirubrobacterales > Solirubrobacteraceae > Palsa-465. The sequence goes on from DATCPD010000018.1 coordinate 18,652, forward strand.
AGCACCCGTGCGCGGGGATCCTCGGCGCGGTAGACGCGGTGGCCGAAGCCCATCAGCCGCTCCCCGCGATCGAGCAGATCCTTGACGTAGCGCTCGGCATCGCCCGCGGCCTCGACCTCGTCGAGCATCTTCAGCACGCGGGATGGCGCGCCACCGTGCAGCGGCCCGCTGAGCGCTCCCACCGCGGCACTGAGTGCGGCGGCGACGTCGGCTCCGGTCGAGGCCACCACGCGCGCGGTGAAGGTGGAGGCGTTCATCCCGTGCTCGGCGGCCGAGATCCAGTAGGCGTCGATCGCCTTCACGTGCCGGGGGTCCGCCTCGCCGCGCCAGCGGATCAGGAAGCGCTCGGGGATCGAGCTGGCCTGGTCGATGTCTCGCTGCGCGACGGGCGGCTTGCCGCCGCCGCGGGCGGCCTGGGCCACGAACGACAGCGCCATCACCGACGCGCGCGACAGGTTGTCCCGCGCCTCCTCGTCGGAGATGTCGATCAGCTGGCCGAAACCCCACTGTGGCGCGAGCATCGCCAGCGCCGACTGAACGTCGACCCGCGGATCTCCGGAGTGCACGTACAACGGGTGCGGCTCCGCGGGGGGCATCCCCGGCTTGAGCTGGCCGTCGACGAGCAGGCCCCACACCTGCTCGAACGGGACGTTGCCCACCAGCTCCTCGATGTCCACCCCCCGATAGCGCAGCGCACCACCCTCGCGGTCGGGCTCCGCGATCTCGGTGGCGAAGGCGACTACGCCCTCAAGGCCTGACTGTACTTCTGCGGTAGCGCTCATCTGATCGTGCTCCTGGGGCGGCGGTTTCGAAAGCTGATGCGGGAAAGGCTAGCTACTGTCGGCCACTAGGCTGTGCGGCGGTGTCCGACCTGCTGACCCGCCCGGCGCTGGAGCTGGCCTCACTGGTGCGATCGGGCGAGCTCAGCGCCCGCGAGCTGGTCTCGGCGTCGCTGCGCCGGATCGACGAGCTCCAGCCGGTGGTCAACGCGTTCACCTTCGTCGATCACGAGGGAGCCCTTGCGGCGGCGGACGCGGTGGTGCCCGGAGACGAGCGCCCGTTCGCCGGCGTGCCGATTGCGGTCAAGGACAACCGTGCTGTCGCCGGGATGCCGCTGACCATGTGCAGCGACTTGTTCGGCGACTTCGTGCCCGGTCACGACGCGTTTGTCGTTCGGCGGCTGCGCGAGGCGGGATTCGTGATCGTCGGCAAGACGGCGCTGCCGGAGATGGGCATCCTGCCGACCACGGAATCCCGGCGCTTCGGCCCGACCCGGAACCCGTGGGATCTCGATCGCACGCCGGGAGGCTCAAGCGGCGGGTCGGCGGCGGCGGTTGCGGCGGGCATGGTGCCGATCGCCCACGGCAACGACGGCGGCGGCTCGACCCGGATCCCGGGGGCGTGCTGCGGCCTGGTGGGGTGTAAGCCGGCCCGCGGGCGTGTCTCGGCCGGCCCCGACGCCGGGCAGAGCTTCCTCACCGTCGACGGAGTGCTGACCCGAGGGGTAGCGGACACCGCACACGCGCTCGACGTGCTGGCCGGGTACGAGCTCGGCGACGCGAACTGGGCACCCGCGCCGGTTGAGGGGTTCGGGGCGGCGGTGGCTGCGGATTCTGTGTCCGCGCTCGGGTCGCTGCGGATCGGCCTGACGGTGGCGCCGGCGCTGGAGGGGGCTTCGCTTGATCCGGAGTGCGAGCGCGCCGCCCGCGAGGCGGCCGAGCTGCTGGCCTCACTCGGGCATTCGGTGGAGGAGATCCCCTCGCCCTGGCCCGAGGGCGACCTGCTGCCCGACTTCACCCGGGCGTTCGGGCCGAACGTGTCGATGGCCACCCTGATCGGCGGCCGGCTCTCCGGGCGTGAGCCGATGGAGTCAGACGTGGAGCCGCTGACCTGGGAGATGTGGGAGCGCGCGTCCTCGCAGAGCACGATCGAGTTTTTGTCCGCCCAGGGACGCCTGGAGCGGATCGCGCGGACGATCGTGCGCGGGTTCGGCGGGTTCGATGCCGTGCTGACCCCGGCGCTGGCCCAGCGTCCACTGCCGATCGGCGCGTTGCACGGCCGCGGCCCCGACCCGTGGGGCCACTACCGCCGGTCAGGCTACTTCACGCCCTACACGGCGATCATCAACGTGACTGGCTTGCCGGCCATCTCGCTGCCGCTCTACCAGGGTTCCGACGGGCTACCGACGGCGATCCAGCTGATCGGCCGGCCGGTTGGTGAGCCGGCGCTGCTGGCTCTGGCCGCCCAGTTGGAGGCGGCGCTGCCGTGGGCGGACCGCGTGGCGGAACTGGCAATTGCATAGAAACGTCCGCTATGAGGCTGTTGCGTAACTGGGGCTGGGGATGCCTGCGAGTGTTGATTCTGATTTGAGCGGCGACGAAGTCGGTTTTCGGTGCTTGCGCTGGTCGTTTTGGGGGTGCTGGATGGCGGTAACGGCCTGTGGCGGCCG
>DATCPD010000028.1:0-13115 GCA_036564325.1 Solirubrobacteraceae bacterium
GCGCAGGGCCGGATGGGCCGGCGGGTCGGAGCTGAACAGGCCGGGCGGAAGGCCGGCCTGGGCCGACATCGGGCCTACCGGCACCGGGACCGCGCCGGGAGGATGCTTGAGCCAGGTGTCGGTGTCCTCCAGGATCGCGCGGCACTCAGCGGCGCAGAAGCACCAGAGGCTGTCGTAGGCGGGCACCGGATGGACCGGCGCGAACTCCCGGAAGCTCTCGTAGGTGGGGAACGGATCGGCGAGGAAGCCCGGCTCGTGCGGGTCGAACCGATCCGGGTCAAACGGCGCTCCGAGCTCATCCAGCAGCCGTGAGGCAGCCTGCGCGTCGATCCCCAGGTGCGGGTGGTCGCTCTCACAGGCGATCAGGTCGGCCCGCGCGGGCACGGGCGCGTCCGGTGGCGAGTCGAGGTCGAGCGCGCTCACCGTCGGCACGGTGCACGTGGACGGAGGGACGGCGGGGCTGAAGCGACCTCCGGCCACGTCCGTGAGCAGGGTCGCGACCTGGGCCACGTAGGCCTCGCGCCCGCCGGGCATCCCGTCCCAGCTCAGCTCCCCGGGCAGTTGCAGGGGGGGCGGGGTCTGCCCGCCCAGCGATCCGGCGGCGGCCGGCTCGGCCCCTCCCGGAGTGCGCAGGCAGATCTCGTCGTGCTCGCCGCGATGCCAGTGAGCCAGCACCGTCCCGGGTTTCAGCGTTTGGCCTCCGTCGCCGCGCCCGCTGGACAGCAGCACGCGCCGGGAGCGCTCTGGCCAGGTCAGCGAGGGCACCAGCGTCTCGCGCAGCGGATCGGTTCCCACCACCCCCTCCGGCCCCACGACGACCATGTCCATCTCGCGGTTGGCACTCGACTGCAGCAGCTGCCGGTACGGCGCAAACGCGGGATGGGCGGCGGCAAAGTTGGCCACGAACCACTGCACGCCGAGCTGCGTCATCGAGCCTCGGTGCGGGGTGTCCCAGGTCAGCAGCGTCCGCACCCGATGCGGCTCCCCCCGGCCCTCGATCGCCGCCACCGCGATCCGGGCCAGCAGGCCGCCCATGCTCCAGCCGAGCAGCGTGACCGGCAGGTCGGTCTGCGTGCTCACCTGGGCGAGCGCCGCCTCCACGACCGCGGCGTTCTCCAGCAGCGAGCGCGTGCCGTCCGCCAGGCCGACGACGACCAGGTCGTGGCCCAGCGCCTGGAGCGAGCCGAGCAATCCCTGCTGCGCCAGCACGTCGTGGGAGAAGAGGAAGCCGTGACCGCCGGGAAAGCCCTCCACCACGACGAGGGGACAGCGCAGCGAGGAGTGGCCGGGGGCCGGCAGCACCCACCCGGTGCCACCGGTCAGGGCCCAGGTCTCGCTCGGCGCCGGCGCCGGCGCGTCGTCGAACGGAACACGGCAGCGTGCCACGCGACCGTCCCGGCTGACGGTGAGCTGGAGCTCGGAAAGCGACGACAGGTCTGCGGTCACGGACTGGCCGGGCGCCAGCGGGCGCGGACCGGCCCCGTCGCCGAGGTCGACCACCACCTCCTGCTCGCCCGCCAGCGTCAGCTCGAGCGACCGGCTGCGCAGCGCGGGCAGCCTGCGTCCGAACTGCGCCGCCAGCAGCAGCCCCGCGGCGAAGGTGTCGGGCAGGTCGATGACGGCCACGGGCACGGGCTCACCGCGCGCCTGCGCCGTGGCGCGCGCCGGGAGTCTGCCGCCGTCGCCGCGGTCGGCGAGGATCGCCATCACGCGGGCGAAGGCTTCGCCGTCGAGCACCGGCGCCTCGCCCCGGCCGTCTGGAAGCTCCATGCGAGCGCTCAAAGCGCCTGGCTCAGGTGTCTGAGCCCGCCCAAGCCTGGCATCAGGCAGTAGACGGACCCGCGGGTGCGGGTGAGTGTCGGCAGGCCGCTCAGCACGATCGCCTGCCGGCGATCGGGCACCGGAATCAGGAAGTGCCCGCTTCCGTTCGGCTGCGCGCCGAGGATCGGCTCCCGGGTCCCGCGCAGGCCCGGCGCGCCGATGTCCTGGTTGGCCCACACGCGGAGGACGAATTCATACTGGAGCTCCAGGTCGGCGCACATGAACAGCCCGATCAACCCGCGCTCGATGCCGTCGTCCGGGTGGTGGGGATCCAACGGCGGGCCGTAGGGCATGCCCCGCCTGAGTATCCGGTGGGTTCCGCGCAGGCCCATCGCGGGCGCCGAGCGGGGGTTCAGGCGGCGCACGTGACCACCGGCCGGACAGCGGTGGCCGTCGGCGTCCTCGAGGTACAGCGGATGCTCGGGCGAGGGTCCGTAGTCGAAGCGATTGATCGCACTCTCCGCGGGTGGCGGGGACGCGGCGTCCGGGTTGGTGACCAGCGATGCTCCCGAGCGCCAGCGACCCATCAGCTTGGCCGCCAGCCACTCCGGGTCGACCGAGAACTGCTTCGCCCACCCGTCGAGCATCGCCTCGAACGCGGCACAGTCCTGCTCGAGGATGCGGAACGCGGCATACGTCGCGTTGTCCCCCAGGGCGGCCGGGATCCCGTCGAGATGGTTGCCGCCCCAGGAGTTGACGAGCCCGGCCCCGAGGAGGAAATCCCCGGCCGGCAGCGGTGGCTGCATGTCGTCGAGCTGACGCCCGGGCGCGCCCTCGATCCGGGGCTGGGAGATCCCGTCGCGGTAACCGAAGTGCACGCGCCCGCCGGGCAGCCCGTCGGCGTCCGCGCTCCACGCCTCCTTCAGGCCATGGCGCTCCAGCACCGCTCGCAGCGTGCGGCTCAGGCGCTCGCGGCGCGGGCGGCGGTGCTCGTCGGTGAACAGGCTGAGCATCAGATGGACCTCCGGGGTGCCGGGTCCGCCCATGGTCCAGCTCTCCGGCGCGCTCTCGCCGACGTCCCCAAGCCCGACTCCGCGGATCCCGTCCGGGTCGGCGGCGCTGGCGCGGGCGCCGGCGCCCTGGCGAAAGGCGGCGGGAAACGCATTCAGATCGGGGTCCTCCACTCCCAGCGAGCGCAGCCCGGGCCAGCTCACGCCGAGGTTCAGGCAGTAGTCGGGTTTGTCGCCCCAGTCACTCGCGTCAGTGACCGTCGGCGCCTGCTCGGACAGCAGCTCCCGCAAGAACGCCCGGCCCGAGGCGACATCCGGCACCGTGACGGCGAGGTGCCGGGCGTTCGCGCAGCGGTAGCCGCGGAGGATGTTGCCCTGGATGTCCTCGAGCGCGAGCGCGCTCATCGCGCCGCCGCGCGCTGAATCTCGAGGACGGTCAGGTCCGGGTAGGCCGACCAGACCCCGATCGGCATGTTGTGGGAGCGGACGAACTCCAGGAACTGGCGCGGATGGCGCTGCACCGGCAGCGGCGGAGCGTCTCTGATGAAGCGCAGCACGCCGGTGAACACGTCACCCAGCACGGCTACGAAATCCATCGTGTAGGAACTCAGTCCCCCGTCGTAGGTGGTGATGGTCAGCAGCTGGCTGAAGTCCGGGGTGGGCAGAAAGCGGGCGAAGTGCACGTACTGCAACGAGCGCAGAGCCGCCTGGATCTCCGGGGCCGAGGCGAGCAGCAGCCGCAGCAGCGCCGGCATCTGGGCCGGTGACTTCAGCGGCAGCACGAGGTTGAGGGCGTTCTGGACCTGCCCTTCCAGAGTCAGGCTGACCGGCGCTGCGATCTGCGGCAGCGCCCGCGGTCTGACCGGCTGGGCGGACGGTTGCGGGGCGAGGTCGATGGCACGCAGATGGCTCACAGCAACGCCTCGGCGCGGGCACGCTCGCGCTCCTGGCCCAGCTCGCCCAGCACTCCCAGCTGCGTGGCGAGGAGGTCGGCGCGGCGCGCGCGATCGGGACAGAGCTCGGCGCGCAGAATCGCCATTCGCGCCCGGTCGAGCTGCTGGTCCTCCCGCCCCGAGCATGCCTCGGCGGCGGCCAAATGGCGTTCGGCGAGCGCTGAATCTCCGGCCAGGCGGGCCGCGTTGGCCCGGATGATCAGCACCCGCGCGCGGATCCCGCCGAACGTCATCGACAGGCGGCGCACAGCCTTCAGGCCCCGGCGGATCCTGCGGTCGAGGCCGGCCGCCGGCACGTCGCCCGCGCCTCCGATGCGGAGCTCGAGCAGCACCTCCAGCGCCAGTACCCCGAACTCGCCCCACACCCAGCCGGTGGGAAGCCGGCTGGTGAGCATGTCGATCACCGCGTCGGCCTCGCTGACCGCCTCGGCGTGATGCCCCTGCTCGAGCCGCGCGAGCGCGGTCGTGGCGTGGCGCTCGATCACCGTGCCGCCGTCAGAGTTCACGATCGGGATGGCCAGGGCCGCGTCGAGAGCGCGCGCGCCGCGCTCGGTGTGCGCGCGCGCCAATTCGGTCTGCGCCTCGTCCAGGTAGGACCAGCACAGGTTCACCGGGCTGCCGGTGCGGAGCGCGAGCTCTCGTGTGCGCGTCCAGGCCCGCTCGGCCTCGGGGAGCGCGCCCCGGCAGAGCTGCAGCGCCGAGCGCGTCTGCCATAGCTCGGACTCCAGGTTGTAGTCCCCGACCGCGCCGAATAGCTCCAGCGCGCGGTCGTTGTGGACCAGGGCCTTGCCCCAGCACCCGCGTCCGGCGTGCATGATCGCCACAACGTTCGAGACGTAGGCCCCCGCGGGCGAGTGCTCCTGCTCGTCGGCCATGCGAATCGCTCGCCGCGCGTAGGCATCGGCGAGACGGGTGAGCCCGGAGACGCCGGCCAGGGCCGAGGCGTTGGCCAGCGCCTCGGCCAGCTCCGCGGAGGGCCCGGCCTGTTCGCCCAGGTTGAGGCCGGCGACGATCAGATAGGACAGCTCCAGCGTGGAGGTGGCATGCAGGTAGCTGATCTGGACGAGCTTGCGCACCGCCTCGACCGCCGGGAGCAGCGTCTCATTGCGGGCCGCCCGCGAGGAGCGCAGAGCACTCGGCACGACGCTGTGGCGCGCATGCACAACGATCCCGGCGGCCAGCCCGCGGGCGAGCTCCAGCCGCCCTCGGCGGACCGGATGACCGAGGCGCTCCAGCGCCTGCTCGAGCAGCGCCCGGCTGCGGGCCATGTCGCCCAGGAAGTAGTGCGCATCGGCCAGCGCCTTTTCCTGCAGCGCGCGACGCCCGGGCTCCACGTGAGGAGCGGCCGTGATGGCGTCGCCGAGCAGCTGCACCGCCTCCTTGAACGCGCCGTGGTGCAGGGCCCTGCGGCCTGCCTCCTCGAGGTAGTGGGCGGCGCGGTCGGGCAGCTCGGCCCGAGTCCAGTGATGGGCCAGCAGCTCCGGCCCGGGCCCAAGCGCCCCGGCCTGCTGAGCCTCGTACCACTGCGCCAGCGCGCCGTGCATCTGTCTGCGTTGGGTACCGGTCAGCAGTCCGTAGGCGACCTCCTGGATGATCTGGTGCCGGAAGGCGTACCGGGCCGGTCCCTCGACACGTTCCTCCAGCGCCAGCAGCTCCAGGTGCTGGAGCACGGCCAGCGGATCGCGCACCGTCTCCGGCTGCGCGGTCGGATGCGTGGCCGCGACCTCCTCCGCGCTGAACGTCCGGCCCACGACCGCCGCCGCCTTCAGCGCCAGCTGCTGGGTGGCGTCGAGGCGATCCAGCCGGCTGAGCAGCGCGCTCTGGATCGATACCGGGATGCTGAGCTCAGGATGCTCGGCCAGCTGCGCCCCCTGACCGGTGACCCGGATCGCTCCGCTTTCGATCAGCGTCTCCAGCAGCGCCTCGCAGAAGAACGGATGGCCGCTCACCCGCTCGAGCACCAGCCCCAGGACGGCGGGGCTGATCTGCGCCGTGCGCAGGCGCTGGCGCACCAGCGTGGCCGTCTCCTCAGAGGACAGCTGCCCGAGGGTCAGGACCCGCACCTCGGGGTCGGCGCGCAAGCTCTCGCGCTCGGGGGCCAGGTCCTCCACCCCCTCGGCGATCCGCTCGGTCAGGACGGTCAGCAGCCGGGGCACGGTCCTGATCACGTCGAGCAGCAGGGCCCAGGACGTCGAGTCCAGCCACTGGGCATCTTCGACCAGCAGGAGGCCCGGGGACTGCTCGGTCTGCCGGCGCACGACATCGCTGAGCATCGCGCTCAGCTGGTCGGCGCGCGCGTCACCGCTGAGCGCGGCGCTGGCCTGCGTCTCTTGCAGCGGGCGGACGAGAAACGGATTCAGCAGCGGCAGCAGCGGTCTGCGACGCGCGTCGCCCCCCACGGCGGCGAGCAGGGCGTCCTCGCCGTCGGCGTCGTTCAAGAGCGACGACAGCAGCGGCCGCCACGGGTGGTAGGCGGTACCGCGCTCGATCGGCTCGGCGGTCACCGTGAACACCCGCAGCCCGGCCTGGGCGGCCATCTCGGTGGCGCTCGAGGCCAGCGTCGACTTGCCGATGCCCTGCTCTCCCTCGATCACGATCGTCGCTCCGGCGTCGGTACTGCGCAGGCGCTCGATGGCCTGCTCGAGCAGAGCTCGCTCGCGCGTCCGGCCGATGACCTGGCGCTTGGGCGCCTCGGCTGCGCGCAGCGCGATCAGCCGCTGAACGCGGACCGGCTCCAGCCGGTTCTTGAGGGCGAGCATCGGCCGGCGCTCGACCTCCAGGGCCAGCGATGCAGCCTCGGAGGTGGCCTCGTCGATCAGCACCTCCCGAACGGCCACCGAGCTCAACCGCGCGGCGACGTTCACCGCGTCCCCGAACAGCGTGTACTCCCGCCGTTCGTCGATGCCGAACACCCCGCAGCACACCCGCCCGGAGCTGACGCCGACCCCACTGAGAAAGCCGGCTTCCCGGAACCGCTCCTCGATCTCGGTGGCCGCCCGCAGTCCGCGGTCGACATCGTCGTGGTGGGCCCGGGGAGGCAGCCCGAACATCGCCGAGCAGGTGATCCCCTTGCTGTCGAACTGCACCTTGGCGGAGGCGTCGAAACGCGCCACGATCTTCTGGAACCCGGCGATCGCATCGTGCTGACGCTCGAGGTCCTCGGCTGCCGCCGCCTCGGGCGTGGCAAGCCTGACCATCAACGCGGTGACATGGCGGAAGTCCGCCAGCCAAGCCTGGTCGGCGGCGCCCCAGCGAAGCACCGGAGCCGGCACGAGCACCTCGATCTGCTCCGGCGGGATCTCGACGGCCGAACCCCCCTCCCCCGAGTCCGGTCCGCGCAACGCGTCCGCCGCCAGCGACAGGAGCTGGGCTCGCCCGCCGGTAGTCTCCCGGAAGTCCGCCCGGTCAGCCAGGGCTCGGGCTGCCTCGGCGCTGAGCAGCACCGCTCCGGGCGAGGCATCCTGCTCGCAGCTCGCCACGTCGGCCACGGCGGGACCACTGGGCAGAAGCTCCCACCGGCCGTCCACCCCGCCGGCAATGGCGATCGTCGCCTCCCCCGCCGCGATTCCGATCCGAGTCGGCAAGGCGGCCGAATCCTTGGCCACCGCGGCCATCACCGCCAGTCCGGCCTCGGCCGCGCGGGTCACCGCGCTTGCCAGGTCCTGCTCGCCGTTCGCCGGCCACCAGCACAGGAACGAGTCCCCGGCGATGGTCAGGATGTCCCCGCCGTGGCTGTGGACCGCCTTCGCCACGGCCGCGAAGTACCGGTTGAACCCGGTGATCACCTCCTCCAGACCCTCGCCGCCTCGCTGGGCGAGCCCCTCGACGTGGGCGGTGAACGCCTCGATGTCCGACAGCAGCAGGGCGCCGCGCACCGCGTGGCGCTCCGGCTCGCGGATCGGGCCCGCGGCAAGGCGCGTCAGCAGAAACCGCGAAACAAAGCTCTGAGCGGTCGCCCCGTCGACCGTCCCCGGGCTGTGTCGCAATGGTGGGCCTGTGGAAATCGGCACGCGCTTTCGTCCCCGCCGCTGGACGCTACCAGCGGCACTGGAGTGCGACAAGCGAGGTCGGCTGCGATGCCCAGGTTTTTGATCCGGAGACTAAACGGACCACGCGGTCCGGTTGTGCTATCGTAAGCGGACCGCGCAGTCCAGTTTACACGACCGCACCCGTCCCGAGGAGTCGCGATGAGCACCACCGCCCCCACCTTGCCCACGTCCGCCGCCGCGAGGGGACCATCCAGCCGCTGGTTGATTCTCGTGATCGCCTGCATGGCGCAGTTCATGGTCGTGCTCGACGCGACGGTCGTGAACGTCGCCCTGCCGGCGATCCAGCGTGGCCTGCACTTCTCGTCGGCAAACCTGCAGTGGGTGGTCAACGCCTACACGCTCGTGTTCGGTGGCTTTCTGCTGCTCGGAGGCAGAGCCGCCGATCTGGTCGGCCGCAAGCGGCTGTTCGTGGCCGGGGTCGTCCTTTTCTCACTCGCCTCGCTGCTCAACGGGCTGGCCCAGAACTCGGCGATGTTGATCGTCGGCCGGGGCCTGCAGGGCTTGGGCGGAGCGCTGGTCTCGCCGGCCGCGCTGTCGATCGTCACCACGACGTTCACCGAGAGTTCAGAACGCACACGCGCCCTCGGGGTGTGGAGCGCAATCGCCGCCGGAGGCGGCGCGGTCGGGCTGCTGCTCGGCGGTGCTCTCACCGACCTGGTGTCATGGCCGTGGATCTTCATCGTCAACGTGCCGGTCGGCCTGATCACGCTCGTGCTGGCGCTGCGCTCGGTTCCCGAGTCCCGCGCCGAGCTCGGTCACCGCTCGTTCGACCTCGCGGGGGCCATGGCCGTGACCGGCGGCCTGATCGTCCTCGTGTTCGCGATCGTCAAGGCCCAGTCCTACGGGTGGGGCTCGGGACGGACGATCGGCCTGCTGGCCGGCGGTCTCGCGCTCCTGGCGGCGTTCGTGCTGATCGAGCGCCGCAGCGTCGCCCCGCTGATGCGCCTGAGCATCTTCCGGGTGCGGACGCTGGCCGTCGCCGATACGGTGCTGCTGCTGGTCGCCTCCGCCATGTTCGGGATGTTCTTCTTCGCCTCCCTGTACGTGCAGGAGATCCTCGGCTACAGCCCGCTACGCGCGGGGTTGGCGTTCCTGCCCGTCACCGCCGGGATCGTGATCGGGGCGGGACTGGCCCAACAGCTGATCCGCCGCGTCGGCGTGCGCAACGTGGCCCTCGGCGGCATCGTTCTGGCCACGGTCGGAATGAGCCTGCTGACCCAGGTGCCCGTCCACGGGAGCTATGCCGGCGACCTGCTGGTCGGACTGCTGCCGATGAGCATCGGGATGGGCCTGACGTTCGTACCGATCACGCTGCTGGGCACCGGAGGGGTCACCGGCGACGACGCCGGACTGGCCTCCGGGCTGTTCAACACGGCGCAGCAGGTGGGTGGCTCGCTCGGCCTGGCGATTCTCTCGACGCTGGCCGCCAGCCAGACGACCAGCCTGCTGCACGGCGCCGATGCCCACGGCGCGGCCGCGGCGATCGCCGCCCGCGTGTCCGGCTACCACGTCGCCTTCCTGGTCGCCGCGATCATGCTCGGCACCGCCGCGGTGATCCTCGCCACGGTGCTGCGGCGACGTCACGTGCGGGGCATCGACCTGGGCGTGGCGCCGTCCCCGGTGCCGGCGTAGCACAATAGGAGTGCGATGACCGCGGAGGGGAAACCGCTACGGGCAGACGCCGAGCGAAACCGCCGGCGTTTACTCGAGGTGGCCGCAGCGATGTTCAGCGAGCGGGGACTCGACGTCGGGGTCGGCGAGATCGCCGAGCGGGCCGGCGTCGGTCGCGGCACCCTGTTTCGCAACTTCGCCTCCAAGGAGGATCTGATCGCGGCGATCGTGGTCGAGCGCATGAACGAGCTGATATCGCTCGGGCGAGGGCTGCTCGACGCCGAACACCCGGCCGACGCGCTGTTCGCGTTCATCGAGGAGCTGGCCGGCCGGCAGCAGCGGGTCGACCGGGCGCTGTTCGACGCGGTGGCCGATACGTTTCTGGCCAACGAGAGCATCCGGGGCGCCTACTCGGCGATCATCGAGACGGTCGGCCTGCTGCTCGAGCGAGCACAGTCGACCGGCGCGATCCGCGCAGACGTGAGCGCCATCGACGTGGTGATGCTGGTCAAGGGCGCCTGTCAGGCGACGACGTCGTTTCAGATGATCGACCCCGAGATCGGTGGACGTCAGCTCGACCTGGTGCGCGCGGCGCTGAGCGTGCCGGCGGCCACTCGGCCGCTGCGGGGCCGCACCCCGAGCTTCGAAGATCTGGAGCGAGCCTTCCCTAGCTCCGAGCCAGCAGCGGCGCGTCGTGTTCGATCTGCGCCGGGGTGACGTTGGCGATACCTACACGGGCCTAAGTGGAATCTCACGTTGGTCTTACCAGATCTGGGAACCATGGTCGTCTGAACCTCCTGTCCCCCACGAAGGAGACTGATGACCATGATGCTGATTCTGAACGCCGTTCTGGCCGTAACCATCGTCACCGCCATCCTGTCGCTCCTGGGATGGGGGATCGTCACGGAGAGGGCGCGGATGGCCTCGATCACCCGCCACGCATCGAGGCGTACACGCGTTCACGCCGGCGTCCAGGCGGCGCAGCCCGGATACCGGCCGTACGGCCGAGCGCCTGAGCTCAGCGCGTAGCCGTCCCTTCAGCGCAGTCCTGCGTCGATGGCTACCGCGGCGAAGAGCAGCGCCAGGTAGAGCAGCGAGTAGTGAAACAGCACGCCGGCCCTGGCCGGCGTGCTGTCCTGAGACAGCCGCCAGGCCAGCACGCAGAGGATGACCCCGAGAATCGCGGCGGCGCTCAGGTAGATCACACCGAATGTCCCCAGCAGTCCGGGCGCCAGCGTGACCGCCAGCAATACGACCGCGTACACCAGCACTTGGCGCGCGGTCGCCTCGTTACCGCGCACGACGGGCATCATCGGCACGCCCGCAGCTGCGTAGTGCCGGGACAGCAGCACCGCGAGGGCCCAGAAATGCGGCGGGGTCCACAGCAGCACGATCGCAAACAGGAAGCCGGCGCCAATTCCGAGCCGGCCGTTGGCCGCCGCCCAACCGGCCAGCGGTGGGAATGCCCCGGCGGCCCCGCCGATGACGATGTTCTGGGAGGTGGTGCGTTTCAACAGAAACGTGTAGACCACGACGTAGAACGCGCCTCCGGCGAGCGACAGCGTGGCCGCCAGGACGTTGACGAACTCGCTCAACACGGCGAATGAGAGGGCCGAGAGCACGAGACCGAAGATGGTGGCGGCGGCGGGCGAGATCCGCCCTGCGGCCACGGGCCGGGACGCGGTCCGGGGCCCCATCAGGCGGTCGATGTCCCGGTCGAGCACGTGGTTGAGTGCGCTCGCTCCGCCACATGCCAGTCCCCCGCCCAGAACTAGCGCGACCAGCGGCAGCGGGGCCGGACTGCCCCCTGCGGCAGCGACCATCGCGCAGGCGGCGGTCAGCACCAGCAGCGACATGATCCGCGGCTTGGTCAGCGTGAGGTAGTCACGCCCGGTCGACGCGAGCGCGCTGCCGCGCAGCGTCCGGGCCGCGGATTCCGGCGGCAGGGCGTGGGCGATCTCCGCCGCCGTCATCGAGCTCGGCCCCGGGCCGGCCCGCCGAGCGTCCGCAGGTCCAGTGTGACGAAGCGGGGCACGAACGGATACACGTAACCCGAGCGCTCGTAGCCGCGACGGTCGATCAGGTAGAGCGCCTCGGTGTGGCCGATGTCACCGTTGACGGGCGGCGCGACGAAGATGTGGTACGCCTTCCAGACGCGCTGGAGTTGCGCGTGAGAGCCCCGCAGCCAGTGCCATGCAGCCACCCGCGCCAGGCCCCATTTCCGCGCCGCGGCGCGGGTGCTGGCCGGCGTATCGAGCGGGTTGACGCTGACCACCACGAGTACGGGCCGCTGTGCGCCGGGCAGCTCCCGCTCCGCTGCCGCCAGCGCGCGCCCCTCCAGCGGGCACGCCTGCGTGCAGTGGGAGTCGAAGAAGGCCATTGCGACAGTTCGGCCGCGCAGCCCGGCGAGCGAGAAGCGATGGCCGCTCTGGTCGCGCAGAGTCGTGATCGGGGGCGCGGGCCGTGTCCCGGCCGGCCAGGTCGCCTCGCCGTGCAGGAAAGCGGAGGACGGAGTTGTAGCTGGGGACGGTCCGGGCTTGGCGAACAGGAAGTGCCCACCGAAGCCGGCGCCAGCGCCGATCAGCGCTGCGACGAGCACCACAACCCCGATCTGCGCAGCGCTGACCCCCTCGAGCTTACGCCCGGGACTGCCGCTCGGCTGGCCTCCCGCCCGGCCACTCCGCGCGGCGATCGGTTCGGCCAGCTCCGTGGCCTGGTTGCGGAGGCCGGTGCCGGCCTCCATCAAAACTCGTCGGCCGCGGGCGGCTCGCCCGGTGGAGTCTCCACCTTCGGATCAGCCGCCGCGAGCACATCAGACGAGGGCAGCGGGGCCGAGGACTTAGGCGTGTCCTCCGGCACCCGCTTGACAGCGACCACATACCAGATCGCGATCAGGATCAACAGACCGGTCGGCAGCAGGAGGGAGAGCACCGAGCCGGCGAGGAAATTGTCAGCGAACAGAACGGGTGACATCGGGCGTCAGCTCTCCTTAGGTTGTGAACGCGGTCGCACGCGGGCGGACTTCGCCTTGCGGCTCGAGCCAGCGATACAAGCCCATCACGAAGGTGATCCCGTAGGCCAGCGAGCCGGGCACCCACATGATTCCGCCTGCGATCTGCTGATCGGTCAGCGCTGTGATCCCGCCGGGGCGGTGGGCCAGCAACGCGTAGGGAGCGTAAAGCGGGTGAGGGACGAGGACGAGCGCTATCGCCAGCCCCCACCCGACGACCATTGCCCCGACCACGAACGCGATCCGAGCCAGCCAGGTGAGGCGCGGCCGCAGGGGACCGGGATCGATCACGCGGGCCCAGAACAGCAGGCCGGTGAAGAAGAACATTGCATGCTCGAGCTGGTGAACGGCGCCAAAGCGAAGGGTCCCGTCATAGGCGCCGGGAATGTGCCACCCGAGGATCGTCGCGTTGAACAGCAGCCAGGCCGGCCAGGGCCGCGCCACGGCGCGAACCGGCGCGGTCCACCGCGCCCGCGACAACGCCCGGCCGACGCTCGTCCGCCAGCGCAACGGCAGCGCGCGCCACATACGCGGCCACGGACGACCGAGGAGGACGAGGGGCGGCGCCACGGTGAGCAGCAGAACGTGCTGGGTCATGTGAGCCCAGAACAACTTGTCCGCATAACCGTCGAGCGGCGAGTCGAGCGCGAGCACAATCGTCGCCAGGCCGGCCACGAAGGCCGCCGTGTGGAGTGTATCGCCCGCGGCGCGGTGTCGACTC
>DATCPD010000091.1:0-3298 GCA_036564325.1 Solirubrobacteraceae bacterium
CCCCCCCCCGAGGTCCTCACTCAGCTTTTGCCCCTACCTGCCCCGAGCGAGCGGAGCCGGGGTCATGCGACCGTCGGTTCTGGTGCCCCCGCGCCCGAGGGCAGCGCCGGGATCCCGTTCGGATACCCCAGCGACGGAACGTCCGACGGGTAGACCTCGTGGCCGTGCTCGGCCGTGTCCCCGATCTCCATGTTCTCCTCGGACATGCGCAACGGCACGAACAGCCCCACCAGCTTGAGCAGGATGAACGTGGCAATGGCCGAGAAGACGATCACCCACGCCCCGGCGAGGGCCTGCCACTTGAGCAACGTGAAGCTGCCGGTGTCGATCAGGCCGCCGGCCGAGATGCTTGCCGTCTTGCCCTGGCCGAGGTAGACGATCATGTTCGGGTCGGCGAAGACCCCGGTCAGCAGTCCGCCTGTGAGGCCGGCCATGCCGTGGGTGTAGATCACCCCCAGCGTGTCGTCGACGTTGCGGAACGGCCGCATCCGGCTCAGGTAGTTGAGCGCGAAGTAGACCAGCGTCGAGGCGATCGCGCCCATCGCAATCGCGCCGTATCCGTTCACGTAGCCGGCGGCCGGCGTGATCGCCACAAGGCCCGTGATCATGCCGTTGACGCCGGAGATCAGGCCCGGCTTGCGGCCTGTCAGGTAGTCCCAGCCGACCCAGATCAGGAACGCCACAGCGGTGCACAGGTTTGTGTTCAGGATCGCTGCCGAAGCGGAGGCGCCCGCGAAGTACGGGTCACCGCCGTTGAAGCCGTTCCAGCCCAGCCACAGCAACCCCGCACCGACCGCGACCATCAGCACGTTGTTCGGTGCGTCGATCTCGCGATCTCGCTGTAGCCGGGGTCCGATCACCGCCGCGGCGACGAACCCGGACACACCGGCGGCCAGGTGGATTACGTAACCACCGGAGTAGTCGACCGCGCCGTGCTGGGCGAAGAAGCCGCCGCCCCAGATCAGGAACGCGTTGACCACGTAGACGAACGTGATCCAGAGCGCCACGAACGGAATCCAGGCCTTGAAATTGATCCGG
The DNA here is from genome assembly GCA_036564325.1 of Solirubrobacteraceae bacterium. Taxonomy (GTDB): domain Bacteria; phylum Actinomycetota; class Thermoleophilia; order Solirubrobacterales; family Solirubrobacteraceae; genus Palsa-465. The sequence continues at coordinate 1,039 of DATCPD010000091.1, forward strand.
CCGAGCACCGAGCCGAGCATCAGGATTGGCGTAATCCCGGCGAACACGAACTGGAAGTACGCCAGCGTGGCTTGCGGAAAGCGGAAGGCGGGCCCGGTCGTGATTAACGGGATCGTCGCCTGGCCCTGTTCCCCGGAGTGGGTGAGGATGCTCCCGGGCTTGCCGATGAAGTTCCCCAAGAAGCCGGAGTGCGAGATCCCGTGGAACGGCGAGCCGAAGCCCATTTTGAAGGCCCAGAGGACCCACACGACGAGCACTACCGAGAAGGCGGCGAAGGTCAGCATCATGCTGTTGATCGACCAGCGCTTCTGCATCACGCCGCCGTAGAGCACGACGAGGCCGGGCACGCTCATCAGACCGACGAGCGTCGCCGCCGTCATCTGCCAAGCGTTATCGCCCGGGCTGAGCCACGTTGGGTATGGCGCCCACATGTAGATGGATCTCCTTGTCCTGAGTTACGGGAACGAAAAATCCGCCAACGTTCACGGCGGCAAGGGCCCAGTGGGCCCATTCAACGTTGGGGAGTTTGTCTCGGCGATCGACGCCGCCCCATGGCCTCGCGTCTAGCAAACCAACTGCGCCCCTAGACATAGGGATAAACGGACCCCGCTAACTGCGGGAAAACGGCCTGTCTGGCCTCGGGCGCTAGAAGTCGACCGGGGTGCCGCGGGGGACGACCAGCACCGAGCTGCGGGCGGAGTCAAGCTCCGAGCGGGTGGCGCCGCTCAATCCGATCCGCCCCTCGGGGACACTCTCACGCGACCCGACGATGATCAGGTCCGCGCCGGCACCGCTGCCGTTGAGGACCTCCGCGGAGAGCATCTCGGCCAGCGCCTCGGCCGTTTGGTGGGCAGCCGGATCCGCAACCGCGGGGGACACTGCGATCGTCCGGATCGATGCCGCCTCGGCCCGGGTACGCAGGCCGGCGGGCGCGACGGCGACGGCGACCGGCCCTCCCTCGAGCAGGCGCTGGGCTGAGACGCCCGGCTCGACGCGACCCGGAGGGGTGCGGTAGTCAGAGCCGAACACAACCATCGCCGCACCCTCGCGGGCGGCGAGCTCGGCGAGCCCTTCCCCCGTTGAGGGGTTGAACACGATGTGGCGCGCCAGCTCCGGGTCACCGAGCAACGCAGCGCCGTGCTCGAGCCGTCGTTCGGCATCGTGCTGGGCGATCTCCTCACGCGCGGGGTCGTACTCCCGGGCGTGGCGGACATAGGCCAGCGACAGCGAGACGCCCTCGCCCGCGAGCATCCTTCCCAGCGTCAGGGCATCGTCGTCGTTAGGGGTACCGTCGTAGGAGACGATGATGCTCATCGCGACGTCCATCCTGCGCGAGCGAGGTTGTCTGGGCATGGGCCACGTGGACAATAATCGGCGCCCGGCGCTGTCCAGCTGGCGCCGTCCCGAATTCGGTGACCTAGCCGGATGCCAGGCAGTCGGGGTCGGCCGCGGCTTGACGGCCTGCTCGTGTGCAACGATCGCCGGCGTGGAGCCGCCGCATTGCGCTTAGGGATGCTCTCGCGGGTCGCGGTCGTGCTCGGGCTCGCGTTGCACCTACACATCCATCATCACTTCCGGGGTTCGCCGGTCGATTATCTGGGGCTCGGGCTGGCCGCGTTCGCGAGCTGGGTCGGGCTCCCGGGCCCGGGAGAGCCGCTGCTGATCGCCGCCGGCGTCCTCGCCGCTCGCCACAAGCTGGATCTCGCCTCGGTACTGCTCGTCGCTTGGTTCGCCGCCAGCCTCGGCGGGATTCTGGGCTGGCTCGGGGGAATGTTGGGCGGCCGGCGCATCGTGACCGCCCCCGGCCCTCTCCGTGGAATGCGGCGCAAGGCGGTCGCGCGCGGGGAGGAGGTCTTCCAGCGCGTCCCGGTGCTTGCGATCGTGCTCACGCCTTCGTGGGTCGCCGGGATTCACCGGGTTCGCCCCGCGATCTACCTTCCGACGAATTTCATCTCCGCGGCTGTCTGGTCGGGTGGCATCGGAGTTGGGGCTTATCTCGTCGGCCCGGCGGTGATCGAAGTCGTGCAGGATCTGGGAATCGCATTCGTCGTCGGGATCGTGCTGCTGGTTGCGGTCGCGATCGTGCTCCAAGTCGGCCGGCGGCGGCGGAAGGGCAGCCCCGAGGACAAGGACGCTCACGCGGTCTGATCGCCGATGTGGTCCGAGCGCCTGCGCGGTCTCCGCGCTTACAGGCCCGAGTTGCCGAACGACACCTTGACATACGGGACCACCGGCTTGCCGACGTCGAGCTGGATCACGA
>DATCPD010000182.1:0-20475 GCA_036564325.1 Solirubrobacteraceae bacterium
CCGTCGCCGTGGCCGACGAGCGGCGCGGGAACGTCGTCAAGGCGTTCGTCGTGCTGGCGGCCGGACACGAGCCGTCCGATGGTCTGGCCGAGGAGATCAAGGCCTTCGTCCGAGGCCGTCACTCCGCCTACGCGTATCCGCGAATGATCGAGTTCGTGCCCGATCTCCCCAAGACGCTGACGGGAAAGATCCGGCGCATCGAGCTGCGCGAGCGCGAGCGCGAAGGTGGGGGGTCGGCCAGCTGATCCGGTGGCCCTGCGACGGCCGCGCCCGGTGCGCGGCCGCCTGTCCCGGTTATCGCTTGGTCTTGCCCGACGCGGTCAGCGCGGGCCACGTGCCGCCGAACATCGAGACGCCGACGTAGCCGGTCTGGGCGGGACCCGAATCGCCGGAGTACCTGTACAGCGGGTGCCCGGCATAGGTGACCTGCCGGACCGTCCGGTGGGGCAGCGCGATGCTCCCGAGCAGCGAGGCCTTCACGCCCGGTCCGCCGGTTGGCTTCCTGGCGCTGGTGAGCAGCGGCCACACGCTCGTGCAGCCGCTGATCTTCATGCACCGGTCGGTGTTACGGCTGTCTCGGGTGAACGCGTACAGCGTCCGGCCGCCTCCGCTCACGAGGATCTTGCCGAGCGAGCTCTGAGCAAGCTTGACCGTCGGGCGGGTCGAGGCTCCGGCGCTTGGCGCGTGCATCAGCGCGATGGCCAGCGCCGCAGCTGCGGCCAGCGCGGTCAGCGTCAAGGCGGCGCCGGTCGAGAGTCTGCGGGTTGGGGACGTCATTTGATCACCTCAGGTGGGGTCGGGGTCTCCTTCAGGAGAGGACGCCGGATGGCGTCCGTACCTTCCCCGCGGCTCCGGGTCCCTGGGCCCTGGGCCGCCGTCGGCCACAAGGCGCTTCAGGAGCCGGCGGTGGCGCGTGCCTGCGTGCGGATCTCCGAGAGAATCCGCTCCAGGCGCGGCTCGGTCTCGGTGTCAACGTGGGTCATGGCCCGGCCCACCGCGGGATGCACGGATCCGATCTGGGCGTGCATCTCATGCGCGACGGCGCGGTAGCTCGGGTGTCCCTCTCGGCCGGAGCGGAGCTCGATCAGCTGCATCGCCTCGCGCGCGTTGAGGTCCAGGATGTAGCGGATCCGGTAGCCGAGACACAGCGCGTACGGTGCGGCGCGCTCCAGCCCTCGCTCGACCAGCCGGTCGTAGGCGCGGTGGGAGACCTCGAGCGCCCTGCGGTATTCCTCGCCACAGCCGGCCAGCTCGACTTGCTCGGGCACGCCGGCGCCGAGATCCGGCGTGAGCGTCTGCCATTGGATCGTGAGCATGCGATGGCGCTGGAGATCGCGGAAGGCGCCGTAGTCGGAAACGATCTCGAAGCGGTATCGCAGGGCCTCAAAGCCGCGCCCGGGCCGATGTCGCCGGTTGGCCCGCGTGCCGATGAGCTCGGACAGCAGGCTGTTGCGCTCATCGAAGCCGAGATGCGCGATCGCCTCGCGAATTGCCTCCTCTGAGGACGCGCTGGCCTCGAACAGGAGCGCGGCGAGCAGATCCTCCTCATCGCCTTCGGCGCGCAGCAGGCGTACGGACGGGCCGGCGCTCGGCTGCTCGTCCAGCGCCAGGCGCCGTGCCCAGCGCTCCCCCGTCTGGGCGCGGGACTCCAGATAGGAGACCCACTCGCCGCCACGTTCGGGGCGCTCCACCCGGGCGACGAAACTCGGCATCACCGACTTGATCTCCTCAAGGATCATCCGCCCGTAGCGCTGGGCCTCGGGCAGCGGGTGCGCGAGCAGGTGAAGGATCAGTTGCTCGTAGGTCTGCCCGGTGGCGAAGATCCCCATGTGCGAGAGCGAACTGGCGGGCAGCAGTCCGCGCAGCAGATCGAGCGCCTTCGCCTTGATCGCGCGGGCGTACGCGGCTGCCGCTTCCTCGGGGGCCCGTGGGAACTCCTCCTCCGCCCAGGCACAGACCCGCGGCAGGGCGGCGGAGTAGATCGAGAACAGCTCGTCCATCGCCGCCTCGTACTCGGATCCCAGCTCAGGATCCCGGTAGTAGCGGTAGCCGCCAGGCGGGGCCGGCATCGGCGCGTCGTAGGCGATGTACCGGGTCGACTGCTCGAGATACGCCCCGAGGCGCGGGCGTTGCAGCACCTTCGTCAAAACGTTCGAGACCCACTCGCAGGCGACATGCGCGCCGCCGAGCTGGGCCACCGAGTCGTCCCCGTAGCCGAGAAAGATCCGCTCGTACAGCTGGGAGGCCCGCTGGCCCTCATCGCCATCCCAGCTCGCCGCTACGGCGGGAAGGTCGGCCGCGAACTCCTCGAGGAACATCCGCCGCAGCGTGCCGGGGTACCGCGAGTACCTGGCGAACAGGGCGCCCTTGACCGTCTCCGGAAGATTGACCAGGGCAAACACGGGCCGGTCGAGGTTCGTGAAGTGGGGACGCAGGCGCTCACGCTGGTCCTCGGTGAAACTCTCGACGGGATACTCCACGGGCCGCGGATCGTAGCGCCGGCGTCGGCTCGACCCGGAGCGCTCAGCGGGCGGCCGGATCTCAGCCGGCGTTCGAGGGATTCCCGGTGGCCTGCGAGTGCTCGCCGGCGCCTCCGGGCCGTCCCGATTCGCCCTTGTGTCCGGCGTCACCGCGCCCGGCGTCCTCGTCGGTCCAGTCGCGGTCGCCGTCGTCGGTGCTGTCGGTGCCGTTGGCCGACCCCGACGAGCTCGACCCCGGCGCGTCACCCTCCTCCGCGTTCTGGTTGGACACGGCCTCCGGCGGCTCCTGGCTGCCGAACGTCTCTTCGGTATCGGAGCGGCGATCTTCTTCCATGGACAGGGGGTTTACCCGCTCTGGTGGCGCCTACACCGGGCGGACTGCGGGCATGCCAGGCGGGGGGTGTGCGATGAAACTCTCCATATACGGCAGTTTGGTCGCACCCCGATGCCCTCGACCCGCGCCGGCCAGCCGCCTAGAAGATCCCGCCGATCGCGTGGCCCGCGTGGGCGGCCAGATGGAACAGGGGCGAGGGGAAGATGCCGAAGAAGATGCTCGCGGCGGCGAACAGGGTGGCGACGAACGCGGCTTCGGGCGCCGGCGCGGATTGATCTGAGCGCGGCCAGCCCTCGTAGAACGCTCCGCCGGGCCCGGCCACAGCGTCGGCCTCGGTCGAGCCCCCGGCGATCGGCGCCAGCGCGCCCGACCCGGGCCCGCCGCCCGCGAACCGCCCGCCGGACGCATCGACGCCGACCGCAGCAGACTCCGATCCCATCCACATCGCCGCGACGACGCGCAGGTAATACCCGAGCGAGATCATCGAGCCGATCACCAGCACGAGCGCCAGCCAGGTGTAGGCGCCGCTGACCATCGCGTGGATCAGCTGGAACTTGCCGATGAAGCCGACCGTCCCCGGGATGCCGGCCAGCGACAGCATCGCGATCGTCATCGCCCACGCCAGCCACGGCCGGCGGGCGCCCAGTCCGGCGAGCGCGGAGACGTCGTCGCCCCGCGTGTCGTCGGCCTCGACGGCGCAGATCACGGCGAAGGCGGCCAGGTTCATGGCCAGATACGCCGCCAGATACAAGACGGTCGCCTGGACCCCGAGCTGCGTCCCGACGACCACCCCGCCGAGCATGTAGCCGGCCTGCGCGACGCCCGAGTACCCGAGCATCCGCTTCAAAGAGGACTGACCCAAAGCGCCGACATTCCCGACGATGATCGTGATCGCGGCGATCGTGGCCAGCAGCGGGGCCCAGGTGTTCTCGGCACCGATCGCGGCCACGTCGAAGAAGCGCAGGAAGACCCCGAGTGCGGCCGCCTTGGTTGCGGTGGCCATGAACGCGGTGATCGGGGTGGGCGCGCCCTCGTAGACATCCGGAGTCCACTGGTGAAACGGCGCCACCGAGGCCTTGAAGGCGAACCCGACGATCACCAGGGCCAGGCCGGCGAACAGCAGCGGGTCGCCGAGGGCGCCACCGGTCAGCTTGCCCGATGAGAGCGCGGCGGCGATGCCGGAGAAGTCGGTCGAGCCGGTCGCGCCGTAGACCAGCGCCAGTCCGTAGACCAGGGTGGCCGAGCCGACCGAGCCGATGACCAGGTACTTGAGGCCTGACTCGAGCGAGCCCTCGCGCCGGAACTCGGAGGCGCACAGGATGTAGAGGGGAATCGACAGCAGCTCGAGCCCGAGGAACAGCGTGATCAGGTTCTGCGCGGAGACGAGCACCGCCATCCCGAGCACGCTGAACAGCAGCAGGCAGTAGTACTCGCCGTGTCCGGCCTCTCGGGCCGCCTGGGCTCGCCAGGACAACAGCACCGTGGCCGCCGCCGCCACCGCGAAGATCAGATCGAGCACCAGCGACAGGTCGTCGATCCGCAGGGCGCCGGAGATGATCGAGGCCGGGTGCTTGAACCGGGCGATCTCGAAGGCGATCGCGATCCCCAGGGTGAGCAGCGTGATCGACGGAACCACGCGCTCGCGCGCGAACGACGCGGACAGCAGGCCGACGAGCAGCACCAGCAGCGCGCCGACGGTGAGGACGACGATCGGCGACAGGCCCGCCCAGTCGATGTGCGGGCCCTGGATGTGGTGCGCTACGTGATGAACGGAGGCAACGTTCATGGCGTGCCTCCCAGCGGCGCATAGGGGTTGCTCCCGGCGAGGAAGCCCGGTGGCGCGGCGAAAGCGGCCACTGTCGTCTTCACGCTCGGCTCCGAGCGGCGCAGGAAGAACTGGGGATAGAACGCCAGGACGAGGATCGCCACCACGAGTGGCACCAGGGCGACCAGGTCACGAGCCTCGATCTCCCGTGAAACGACCCGCGGGCCGACGCGGTTGTGCATCGCCCCGATGAACAGCCGCAACGCGTACACCGACGCGCCGACGACACCCACGAACGCGATCACCGCGATCGCCAGCTTGGCCTTGAACACCCCGAGCAGGATCAGGAATTCACCGGCGAAGTTCGACGAGCCGGGAATCGCCAGCGTGGCAAAGGCCACGATCAGGAACAGCGACGCCAGCACCGGGGCCCGGAAGGCGATGCCGCCCATGTCCCGCAGCCGTTCGGATCCACCGGCCCGCACCGCCAGCGCCGCGACGATGAAGAACAGCGGCGCGGTGATCAGCGCGTGGTTGACCATCTGCAGCAGGGCGCCCTGCGCGCCCTCGGGGCGCAGGGAGAAGATGCCCAGGACGATGAAGCCAAGTTGCGCGACGCTCGAGTAGGCGACGACGAGCCGCGCGTCGGGGGTGGTGAAGGCGATCGAGGTGGCCCACAGGATCGACACCAGCGCGATCAGCAGCATCAGCGTCTGGAAATGCACCGTGGCGTAGGGGAACAGCGGCAGGACGATCCGCAGGAACCCGTAGGCGGCGACCTTCGAGAGGATGCCGGAGAACACGGCCAGCGCCGGAATCGGCATCGCCTTGTAGCCGTCGGCCAGCCAGCCGTGAAACGGGACCAGCGGCATCTTGACCAGGAAGGCGACGGCGAAGCACAGGAAGATCCATTCCTGCGATGAGTGCGACAGCGGCAGGTGCTGCAGCGAGGACAGCACGAAGGTGAGGCTCGTGCCGTGCTGCTGGGAGGCCAGGACGCCGGTGGCGACGGCCGCCGCGAGCATGAAGAACGACCCGATCAGCGTGTAGACGACCAGCTTCAGCGTCGCCCGCACGCGCTCTCCGGTGCCCCACATCCCGACCAGGAAGTAGAACGGGATCAGCATCAGGTCGAAGAAGGCGACGAACAGCGCCAGATCCTGCGCGCAGAACGCGCCGAGCACGGCGCTCTCGGCCAGCCCGAGCTGGAAGTAGAAGCTCCGGGGCCGGTCCCACTCGCGCAGCGAGGCCCAGATCAGCGCGGCGCTGAACAGGATCGTGGTGAGCAGGATCAGGGCGATGTTGAGCCCGTCGGCGCCCAGCTTGTAATGGATCCCCAGCGCCCCGATCCAGGTGCTGTCGGTCTCGAACTGCAGGCCCGAATGCCCGAGCTTGAAGCGGGCCACGAACGAGATCGCGATGCCCAGGGTGACGAGGCTGCCGACGGCCACCACGCGTCCGACGGCGCGGCGCGGGATGAACGAGCCGAGCAGCGAGATCGCCAGCGGGAGCCAGATCAGGATCGACAGGGTCATGTGCTCGAGATCAGGAAGTACAGGGACACGCCGAACGTGCCGACCACGATCGCGGCGGCGTAATAGCGCAGGAACCCGGTCTGCCAGCGGCGCACCGCGGCCGACCCGGCGCGGACGGCGCCGACGGTTCCGCCGGTGATCGTGCCGCCGACGACGATCCGGTCGAGCACCGACTCGGCGAAGCGGCCGATCAACAGCGCCGGCCGGACCACAACCAGGTCGATCAGCTCGTCGAAGTACCACTTGTTGGACAGGAACGTGTGGACGGGGCGCAAGCGCTCGCGGAGCGTCACCGGAGTCGCCGGTGAGCGCACCCACAGCGCATACGCGATGGCGATACCGACCAGCGCGATCACCGCGCCGATGATCAGGCCGACCCACGCCGGGCTGGTCGGCAGCTGCGATCGCGCCAACCGTGAGTCGGCGAACGTCGGGTCCAGGAACTTGGTCACCGCGTCGTCGATCCCCGGAATCTGCAGAGCGCCCCCGACGAGCGCCAACACGGCGAGCGTGCCCATCGCCACCTTCATCGGCCACTCGCGCTCGGCGATGAAGTGGCCGGGGCCGGGGAAGCCGACGTCGGTGTCCTCCTCCTCGCCCGTGAGCGGGTTGCGCGGCACCTCGGCGTGGGCGAGGTGCCCGTGCTCGAGCTCGCGTGCCTCCGCCACCGGCTCGCCGAAGAACGCGCGGAAGATCATCCGGAACGTGTAGACGCCGGTCAGCAATGCGCCCGCGTAGCCGGCGATGCCGAGGATCACGAAGCCGTGGCCGCGGTGATCGAGGAACCCGATGATGTCGTCCTTGGACAGCCAGCCTGAGAACGGCGGCAGGCCCGATAGGGCCAGGCCGCCCACGACAAAGCACGCGAACGTGAACGGCATCGCCTTGCGGAAGCCGCCCATCCGGTCAAGCGACTGAACGCCCGCCATCGCCCCGATCAGCGAACCGGCGGCCATGAACAACAGCGCCTTGAAGAACGCGTGCGTCATCAGGTGAAACAGGCCGGCGGAATACGCGCCCGCCGAGACGCCCATGATCATGTAGCCGATCTGGGACATCGTCGAGTAGGCGATCACCCGCTTGAGGTCGGTCTGCACGATCGCGATCGTCGCGGCGATGATCAGCGTCAGGCCGCCGCCGATCGCGCCGACATCGGCGGCCGTGGGGGCCTGCTCGAACAGCGGGTGCATACGCGCGATCAGGTACACGCCGGCCGTCACCATCGTCGCGGCGTGGATCAGGGCCGAGACCGGGGTCGGTCCCTCCATCGCGTCCGGGAGCCATGTATGCAGCGGCACCTGGGCGGACTTGGCGAACGCGCCCACCAGCAGCAGCAGGCAGCCCGCCACCAGGTCGGTCGAGTTGTGCGCGAACACGTGCGGGACGGCGTGGAAGGTCCGCAGGAAATCGACCGTGCCGGTGTGCTTGAAGATGAAGAACGTCCCCAGCACCAGGCCGACGTCGCCGACGACGTTGATCACGAACGCCTTCAACCCGGCGCGGGTGGCGGTGGTGCGCCGGTACCAGAACGAGATCAGCATGTACGACGCCGCGCCAACGAACGCCCACCCGATGATCAGCAGCAGGAAGTTGCCCGCCATGACCAGCAGCAGCATCGAGAAGACGAAGTAGTTCATGTAGGCGAAGTACCGGACAAAGCCGCGGTCTTCCCACAGGTAGGCGACCGAGTAGAGGTGGATCAGCGTCGAGACGCCGGACACGACCAGCGCCATGAAGATCGACAGCGGGTCGACGAGAATCGACAGCTTGGCGTCGAGCCCGACGCTGGCGGCGTAGTTCCACAGCGTCGAGGTGACCTGGCGGTGCTCGGGGCTGCGACCGAGCAGGGCCACCAGCGCGGCCACCGAGAACGCGAACGACAGGCCGATGGCCAGCGTCGCGATCCAGCCCGCGCTGCGCCCGACGAGCCGCCGGTGGCCGAGACCGATCACCACGATGCCCACTAGCGGGCACAGCAGGATCAGCCAACCAAAGGTCGTCGGACTCACCTCAATTCACCCGTTCAGTTCGTGCAGCTGGTCGACATCGATCGGGAGCTGGCGGCGGTAGATCGCGACGATCAGGCCGAGGCCGACGGTCACCTCGCACGCCGCGACGACCATCACGATCAGGGCGAAGATCTGCCCGTCCTCGCCACCGTGCATCCGGGCGAAGGCCACCAGCGCAAGGTTCGCGCCGTTCAACATCAGCTCCAGGCACAGCAGCACCACCAGCGGGTTGCGACGCGTCAGCACACCACCCGCGCCGATGCAGAAGATCAGCGCCGAGACGACGAGATACCAGCCGATCGCCATGCCTCACCAACCGCCCTGTCCACCGCCGCCGCCGTCACCGCTCCCGCTGCCACGGCCAGTACCCGCGGGCGTGCCGGCGATCTCCACGTCGGGCTCCTGCTCGACCGCCTCGACGGCGTGCCGGACACCGGCCGCCTCGGCCATCGTCCCCGTGTAGGAGGGACGGCGGGTGCGGATCGCCAGGTCGCTCTTCTCCTCGGCGTCGTACTCGAGTCCGCGCCGGCGCCGCGCGAGCACGATCGCGCCGATCGCGGCCACCATCAGCAGCAGCGAGGCGAGCTCGAACGGGAACAGGTACTTGGTCAGGAACAGCGTCCCGATGTGCTTCGGCGTGCCGAAGCCGAGGACGTAGGGGGCGCCGTGGCTCGAGATTCCCTTGAGCGCCGAGCCGAGCATCGCGATGCACAGCTCGATCGCCAGCGCCAGCGCGAACAGTGGCCCGAGGATCCGCAGGCCCGACCCGCCCGCCAGCTCCTCGTCACCGCCGCCGACGTAGGCGACCACGAACACGTACAGCACCATCACCGCACCGGCGTACACGACCACCTGGGCGGCGGCCACGAACTCCGCGCGCAGTAGCAGGAACAGGGCGGCCAGCGCGATCAGGTGGCAGACCAGCGCAAGCACGCTGTAGAACGGATTGCGCAAGGCGACGACGCCGATCGCGCCCGTGATCGCCCCGATCGCGGCGATGAAGAACAGAACTGCGCTCACTCGCCCTCCGAACGCAGCGGCGTCCGCTCGATCGGCTCGGCGAGCAGCATCTCCTTGGTGAAGATCAGATCTGAGCGGGTGTAGTCGGACATCTCGTAGTCGTGGCCCATGGTGATCGCGTCGAACGGACACGCGACCTCGCAGTAGCCGCAGAAGATGCAGCGGCTGAGGTTGATCTCGTAGACGGCCGCGTAGCGCTCACCGGCCGAGACCCGGTTCTCAGGCGTGTTCTCGGCTGCCACGACGCGGATGCAATCGGCCGGGCAGGCAGCCGCGCACAGCGAGCAGCCGACGCACTTCTCGAGACCCGGGTGGGCGGGATCCAAATCCTCGAAGCGGTGCAGCTTGTGGCGCCCGCGGAAGCGCGGATAGACGGGCGTCTTCTCCTCCGGGTACTGGATCGTCGAGGTGCCTTCGACGATCCGCGCGAAGGTCGTCTTCAGCCCGCGCAGCGTCTCGCCGAACACGCGGTAGGCGCTGGCCGCCGGACCCGGGGCCGGGTGGCGGATCACTTCGATTACGTCATTGCCAGGGTCGTAGGTCATGAGACCACCAGGATTGCGGTGACGAGGAGGTTGAGCGTCGCGAGCGGCAGCAGGAACTTCCAGCCGAACGACATCAGCTGGTCGTAGCGCAGCCGCGGCAGCGTCGCCCGGATCCAGATGAAGAAGGTGATGACCAGCATCATCTTGGCGATCACGACGATCGGGTCGACCCATCCCGGGGGATGGATCCCGAACGGGAGCATCCACCCGCCCAGGAACATGGTGACCGCGATCCCGGAGACGACGATCATGTTCATGTACTCCGAGAACAGGTAGGCCACGAACGGGGTGCCGCCGTACTCGGTGAAGTAGCCGCCGACCAGCTCGGCGTCGGCCTCGACGAGGTCAAACGGCGCGCGGTTGGTCTCGGCGAACGACGCGACCATGAAGATCAGGAAGCCGGCGAACTGCGGGATCACGTACCACATGCCCGCCTGCGCACGGACGATCCCGGTGAGCGACAGCGTCTGCGCGGTCATCACCACGCCGACCAGGGCCAGGGCCTGGGAGACCTCGTAGGAGATCAGCTGCGCGGCGCCGCGCATCGCGCCCAGGAACGAGTACTTCGAGCCCGACGCCCAGCCGCCGAGCATGATCCCGTAGAACGAGATCCCGGCGAACGCGAACACGAACAGGGGGCCGATCGAAACGTCGATCCCGTAGAGCCCGATGCGGCGGCCGAAGATGTTCTGAGTGTCGCCGAACGGCACCAGCGCGAGCGCGGTGACCGCCGTGAGGATGGCGATGATCGGGGCGATCCGGAACAGGTACCCGACCGACGTCGTCGGACGCGAGGGCTCCTTGGTGGCGAACTTGAGGATCTCGGCCAGCGGCTGCGCCAACCCGAACGGACCGACGCGGTTGGGGCCGTAACGACCCTGGAAGCGACCGAGCAGCTTGCGCTCGTAGACGGTCAGCACGGGCAGGATCGCGAACGCCACGCCGAAGATGACCAGCGCCTTGATGATCTGGATCCACCACGGCTCGTACAGGTTGACGTCGGCGAACACACTCACGGCTTGCTCACTTCGATCAGGCTCTCGGTCAGCGCGTTGGCGGATTCGCTGGCCACTCCCTCGGCCAGGAACGCGGTCCCGATCGGCACGCCCGTGCGCACGTGCGCCGTCCCCCGCAGGCGGGTTCCGTTCTGCGCCACGTCGACCGTCTCGCCGCTGCTGATGCCGAGCCGCTGCGCGTCCTGCGGCGAGAGCTCGACCGCCTGGTGGGCGATGGCGAACTTCAGCGCCGGCGAGATCTCGACCTCGGGTGCGGCCCAGATCGAGCGGTAGGTCCCCAGTCGCAGCGCGTCGATCGAGGCGTTTTGGGGTGGGGCGGCCCGGGTCGATTGGTGCCGATCGTTCGCGAGGCCGCGCTCTGCGGGATCGGCGCCGGCCGGCATCGCCGCGGCCTGCTCGCGCTCGGGCCAGCGGACGCCGTGCCCGCCGATCTCCTCGAGCGTCAGCCCCGCGTAGAACGGCACGGCTTCGACGATCTGCTGCCACACCATCCCGCTCGTGAGCGCGTGCACGTCGAGCCCGACCCGGCTGGCGATCTCGGCCAGCACCGACCAGCCGGCGCGGACGTGATCGGGGTGGGCGATGGCCGTGCGCAGACGCTGGACACGGCCGTCGGGGTGGACGACGGTGCCCTCCTTCTCGGCGTGCGACTCGGCGGGGAAGATCACGTTCGCGTGCTCGCGCAGGCCGTCGGTGAGCACCGAGGCATGGGCCACCACGACGCCGACATGGTGCATGGCTCGCTCCCACAGGGCGCGGTCCGGATGGTCCCGGATCGGATCGCTCTGGAACAGGTACAGCGCGGTCAGCTCGCCGTCGGCGGCAGCCTGGGCGATCGCCGCCGCGTCGCGGCCGGCGCGCGGCCCTGGGCCCGCGCCCGGCTCGGCGTAACCCGGGCCGGCGCCGGGGATCGCGCCCACCTCGCGCAGACCACGGCCGTTGGCCCCGGACGGGATCTCGAGCAGGCCGGCGCCGTCTCGGCCGGCCAGGCCCAGCGTGTGGGCGATCCGCAGCAGGTGCGCCGCCGCGTCGGCGCCGATCCGCTCGCCCCACAGGATCACCACGTCCTCACCGCCGCCGCGCAGCAGCTGCGACAGCTCGCCCGTGGCCTCGCCCGCCAGGTCATCGGCGAGCGCCGCCAGGAACGCTGCTTCCTCGCCCGGCGCGTAGCGGATGACGGTCTTGGCGTTCACGTCGAGCGCGCTCGGGCGTGCTGTGGCGATGGCCAGGTTGACCCCGCGGCGGCGAACCCCCTTGCGAATCCGCAGGTCGAGGATCGGCGCGTCGTCGAGTGGCTCGCAGCCGAGCACGAGCACCGTGTGGGCGAACTCGAGGTCCGGGACGCTGGCCTGAAGCGCGGGCGCAGCCAGCGCCCGCGTGACATCGAGCGGAACGTCGCCACACGCGCGTGAGTCGATGTCCGGCGACCCGAGGCCCTCGCGCATCAGGCGTTGAAGCAGGAAGCCCTCCTCGTTGGTGGCCTGTCCGCCGACCAGCATGCCCACGCGTCCCTTGTGGCGGCTGAGGCCGGCTGCGACCTCGAGCGCGCGCTCCCACGAGACCTCGCGCAACTCGCCGCCGTCGCGCACGAGCGGCGCGGTGATCCGCTCGTCGACATGGATCGCCTGGTAGGCGAAGCGGCCCTTGTCACACAGCCAGCCGTCATCGACTCCGTCGTGGTCGCGCGCCAGCACCCGCAGCACCTTCTCGTCACGCACGGTGAAGGTGACGTTGCACTGCGACGGGCACAGCGTGCAGATCCCGCCCGCGCCCTCGATGTCCCACGGGCGCGCGCGGAAGCGATACGGCTGGGAGGTCAGCGCGCCGACCGGACACAGCTCGACGATGTTGCCGCTGAACGGGGCCACGTACGGGTGCCCGTCGTGCGTGGCCACGAACGTGTGCGCGCCGCGCTCGGCGAAGATCAGCTGGTAGTCCTCGGCCACCTCCTGCGAGAAGCGCACGCAGCGGTAGCAGAGGATGCAGCGCTCGCGGTCGATGGCGACCAGCGGCGAGAGTGCGAGCGGCTTCTCGAAGTGCCGCTTGGGCTCGATGAAGCGGCTGCGCCCGAGGCCCCAGCCGAAGGTGATGTCCTGCAGCGGGCACTCGCCGCCCTTGTCGCACACCGGGCAGTCGAGCGGGTGGTTGACGAGCAGGAACTCGACGATCGCGTTCTGCGCGTGGCGGACCCGATCGGTCTGCGTGTGGACGACCATTCCGTCCTTGACCGGCGTCGAGCACGAGGTCTGGAGCTTGGGGATCCCCTCGATCTCGACCAGGCACATGCGGCACGCGCCGACGGGATTGCCGAGCTTCGGCTCGTAACAGAAGTACGGGATCTCGACGTCGCCCTGCTTGGCCGCGTCGACCAGCATCGTGCCTTGGCTGGCCTGGATCTCCCGACCGTCGATGGTCAGCTGAATCGTCTTGTGCTTGGGGCGCGGCATGGAGTAGTCGGATCTCGCTAGTGAACGGCGCGGATTTGCCGACCGCCCGGCATCCGGCCCTCGCTCGATAGGGTCGGCATCCGCGTCATCCTGTTGGGCCGGCGTGCTCGTCGGCGACGCCGACTGCCACCACGTCCTTGAGCGAGGCGGCGTTGGCCCGGGCGCGAGCGGCTTCGATCTCGGCCTCGAGCTCGGGGCGGAACTTCTCGACCAGCGAGCCGATCGGCATCGCCATCGCGTCGCCGAGGACGCACAGGCAGTTGCCGATGATCTGCTCCTGCACCGAGGCGATGATGTCGAGGTCCATCGGGGTGGCCTCCCCGGAGCTGATGCGCTCGAGCATCTTCTGGGTCCAGTTCGTTCCCTCGCGGCAGGGAACGCACTTGCCGCAGGACTCGTGGGCATAGAACTTGGCCAGCTTGTAGGCGACCTCGACCACGGTGTGGGAGTCGTCGACGACGATGATCGCTCCGGAGCCGAGCATCGAGCCGGCCTTCGCCATCGTGTCGAAGTCGTAGGGCAGGTCGAGGTCGTCCTCGGTCAGCACCGGGGAGCTCGAGCCGCCCGGGAACCAGAACTTGATCCTCCGGCCCTCGAACGTCCCTCCGGCCAGGTCGAAGATGATCTCCCGGGAGGGCGTGCCGAGTTCGATCTCGTAGTTGCCAGGGCGCTGGACGTCCCCGGAGACCGAGACGAGCTTGGTTCCGGTCGAGGTCTCGGTCCCGAGCTTGGCGTACTCCTCGCCGCCCATCCGGATGATGTGCGGCACGGTGGCCAGCGTCTCGACGTTGTTGATCAGCGTGGGGCCGTGATACAGGCCCTCGATGGCCGGGAACGGAGGCTTCAGGCGCGGGTTGCCGCGCTTGCCCTCGAGCGAGTCGAGCAGGCCGGTCTCCTCGCCGCAGATGTAGGCACCGGCGCCTCGATGCAGGACGAGGGAGAGGCTGTGGTCGGAGCCCAGGATCGATTCGCCGAGGTAGCCCGCGGCGGCGGCCTCCGCGATCGCCGCCTGGAGAATGTCCGCCTGGTGGGAGTACTCGCCGCGGATGTAGATGAAGGCACGGCTGATCTCCGTGCAATAGGTCGAGATGATGATGCCCTCGATCAGCATGTGCGGGCTCTTCTGCATCAGCTCGCGGTCCTTGAACGTGCCCGGCTCCGACTCGTCCGCGTTGCAGACCAGGTACTTGTCGATGTCGCCGTGCGGCAGGAACGACGCCTTCTTGCCCATCTGGAAGCCGGCGCCGCCGCGGCCGCGGATGCCCGAGTCCATGATGTTGCTCAGCACGTCCTCGCCCGGCATTTGGAGCGCCCTGCGCAGGCCCTCGTAGCCACCGCGGCGCTGGTAGACCTCCAGCGTGTTCAGCCCGGGCTCGTCGATGCCCTCGAACAGGATCTTCATGCGTCGTCGTCCTCGTTCTCGTCGGTCGGCGTCTCGATCGGGGCGGAGGGGCCGGGACGGTCCGGCTCTCCATGAGGCGAAAGCCCGGCGGTGCCGGCCCGGGGCGCCTCATCCGAGGCCGGCGGACTGAAATCCCTCGCGCCCTGCGCCACTCCCGGATCGGCCGAGCGCCGGTAGCGCAGCTGCTTGTGCTCGAGCACCGAGCGCCCCGCCTCGAGGTCCGCCACGATCTGATCGGCGTCCTCGTCGGTCAGCGGCCCGACGTACTCGCCGTCCACCGAGGCCATCGGTGCGATGTCGCACGCGCCGAGACACTCGAACGACCGTACGCTGACCTCGGCGCTGCCCGCGGCCGCGGCCAGCATCGCCTCGTAGAACTCGTCCGCGCCGCGCAGCGAGCAGGAGATGTTCGTGCACACGTACACGTCGTGGCGGGGCTTGGGGACGGTGGAGAACATGTCGTAGAAGGTGGCTACCGAGGTCAGGTAGGCCGGTGTCAGCTGCATGACAGCCGCGACCTGCTCGATCGCCTCGGGCGAGCACCACCCGTGGATGTCCTGGGCGGCGTGCAGCGCGGGGATCGCGGCGGAGCGACGGTCCGGGTACTTGGCCATCGCCGCGAGAATCGTGTCCTTGAGCTCCGCCGGCACGGGCGTGTTGGCCAGGTCGGGCACCGTGGCCGGATCCTTGGTCAGGTCGACCGCCTCGTCCCACCCGGGGACGCGGGAGCCGTGATCGAAGCGGGGAACGCGCTCAGCGAGGCTCACCGGTCGATTCCCCCCAGGATCGGGTCGAGCATCGCCAGCGTGGCGATCAGGTCGGCGATGTAGCCGTCGCGGACCATGTGGGCGAGCGCCTGCAGGTGGACGAAGCTGGGGTCGCGCATGTGCACGCGGGCCGGCTTGGCGGACCCGTCGGCGCGCACGAAACAGCCGAGCTCGCCTCGCGGCCCCTCGATCGGGTAGTAGGCCTCGCCCGGGGGCACGCGGAAGCCCTCGGTCACCAGCTTGAAGTGGTGGATCAGCGCCTCCATGCTGGTCGCCAGCTCGTGCCGTGGCGGCAGCGCCACCTTGCGATCGGTGGTGATGAACGGACCCTCGGGCAGCCCCTCCAGCGCCTGCTCGATGATCTTCACCGACTCGTAGATCTCGGCGTGGCGGACGCGGTACCGGTCGTAGTTGTCGCCGACCGTGCCGACCGGGATCTTGAAGTCGAAGTGGTCGTAGCTGCAGTAGGGGTGCGCCTTGCGCAGATCCCACGGGTTGCCGGTCGCGCGCAGCAGCGGTCCGGTGACCCCGAGCTTCAACAGCGTCTCCTGATCGACCGTCCCCGTCCCGCGCAGGCGCTCGAGCACGATCTCGTTCTTCTCCAGCAGATCCGCGTACTGGTCGGCGCGCGTGGGCATGTTGTCCAGGAAGGCGCGCAGCTTCTCGGCGAAGCCCACGGGGATGTCCTCCATCACGCCGCCGACCTGGACGTAGCGCGTGTGCATCCGCTGGCCCGAGGACATCTCGAACAGGTCGAGGATCGTCTCGCGCTCGCGGAAGCAATACCAGAACATCGAGATCGCGCCGAGGTCCAGCGCGCTCGTGCCCAGCCACACCAGGTGGGACATGATCCGGTTGAGCTCGAGGTGGATGACCCGCAGGTACTGCGCGCGGGGCGGAACCTCGAGGCCGAGCAGCGCCTCCACCGCTCCGCAGAACGCGGTCGCGTTGAAGTAGTAGGCGAGGTAGTCCATCCGCTCGACGACCGGGATCACCTTCCAGTAGGACTTGTCCTCGGCGGTCTTCTCGATCCCGGTGTGGACGTAGCCGATGATCGGCTTGATGTCCCGGACGATCTCTCCCTCCAGCGTCGCGATCAGCCGCAGCACCCCGTGGGTGGCGGGATGATGCGGGCCGATGTTGAGCGTCAGCAGCTCGTGCGTCTCGGCCTCGCCGCCGGGCTCACTGGCCAGCGTGATCGACTCTTCGCGTCTGCGGTAATCGCTGCTTATTGCCATTTGCCGTAGCTGTTCTCTTCGTTGTAGGTGAACAGCACCGGCTCGCCGCCGATCGGGAAGTCCCGTCGCTGCGGGTGCCCCTCGTAGTCCTCGGGCATCAGGATCCGCCGCAGGTCGGGATGGCCGTCGAACACGACTCCGAACATGTCGTAGACCTCGCGCTCGGGAAAGTCGGCGCCGGGGAACAGGTCGACCACGGAGTCGATCCGGGCTGCGTCGATGGGCACGCGGGCCTTGACGCTGATCCGGTCCACGCGCTGCATGTCGAGCAGCTCGTAGAGCACCCCGAGGCGCGGCTCCTCCGGGTAGTAGTCAACCCCGTGCAGGCTGGCCAGGAAGGTGTAGCCCTTCCCCTGGAGATGGGCGAGGATGCCCCTGACCGCGGCCGGATTGGCCAGCAGCGTGGCGCGATCGCGGTGGAAGCTCGTTCCGAGGATCGACTCGGCGTCGACCTCGCGGAGCTCCTGAGCCGTGAGCTCGAGGCCGGTCGCGTCAGGCACCGGCTGTATCCCCGGGCTTATAGACGTTGATCGCCGCGGTGTCGGCGTCCGAGGAGCCCGGGAGCAGCTCCTCGGTCCCGACGGCGTCGTAGCGCTCGCGCCAGCCCTGCTTGGAGTTGCCCTGGATCTGGTCGCGCAGCCTGAGGATCCCGTGCGCGAGCGCCTCGGGCCGCGGTGGGCAGCCGGGCACGTGCACGGCGATCGGCATGAACTTGTCCGACGGGACCAGCGCGTAGTTGTTGAACACGCCCATCGACGAGCAGCACGCGCCCATCGAGATCGCCCACTTGGGATCAAGCATCTGGTCGTAGATGCGGCGCACGACCGGCGCCATCTTGATCGACACGCGGCCGGAGAGGATCAGCAGGTCGGCCTGGCGCGGCGAGGCGCGGAACGCCTCGAAGCCGAAGCGGGCAATGTCCAGCCGGGCGCCGACGATCGACATCATCTCGATCGCGCAGCACGCGAGGCCAAAGGTCAGCGGGTAGAGCGAGTTGCCGCGCGCCCACGCGACCGCCTTGTCGACGGTCGTGGTCATCACGCGCTCCTGCACGTATTGCTCGAGCGCGTCGCCCTCGAGGTGGCCGCGGAGCAGGTCGCGGGACTGGAGCTGGCGCACGCGGAAGTTGGAGGTGTCGATCTCCGTCTGTGCGCCGGGTGCGAGGCCGGGTCCGTCGAGCCGCTCCCGCTTCATTGCCACGAGAGCGCTCCCCGCCGCCACACGTAGACGAACGCGATCATCAGCAGGATCACGAACACGATCGTCTCGGTCATGGCAAAGGTTCCGAACGCTCTCAGCTGTACCGCGATCGGGTACAGGAAGATGACCTCGATGTCGAACAGGATGAACAGCATCGCGATCAGGTAGAAGCTGATCCCGAACCGCATTCCGCGCTGGATCTCCGACGGCAGGCCGCACTCGTACGGCGAGATCTTCGAGCGATTGGGGCTCGCCTTGCCGAAGAACAGATTGAGCACCGAGAACAGCGTGCCGACCAGGCCACCCAGAATTAGGAAGACGATCGCCGGCAGGTAGGTGCGAAGCACGACGTGTGGTTATATCACCGCGGCGGAGTAGCTTGTAACAGAGTGTTACTTAGTGCCAAATGCTGCTATGTGGTCCGGGCCCTCGGCCGATGAAGCCGGTCCACATCATCGTCGGCGTGCTGGCCATCTCGCTGAACGCCGGCGCCGGCGTGTTCGGTGCCTGGTGCTGGTGGCGAGCCCAGCCCAACCAATCGTTCTGGCGCCTGCTCCGCGCCGGCCAGGCCCTGGTCGTGCTCGAGGCCGCGATCGGTGGCGTCTACCAGCTGGTCGGGCCGAAGTCCCCGGGCATCCATGTGCTCTACGGCCTGCTTCCGCTCGGCGTCTCGTTCGTGGCCGAGCAGCTCCGCGTCGCCTCGGCGGAGCTGGTCCTCGACCAGCGCGGCTTCGCGTCCTCGGACGAGGTGGGGGAGCTGCCCGAGGAAGAGCAGCGGATCATCGTGGTGGCGATCGTCCAGCGCGAGGTCGGCGTGATGGTGATCGCGGCGCTGGTGATCGTGGCGCTGCTGGCGCGGGCGGCCGGTACGGCCTAGGGTTGGCCGGCTCCGGTCCCGTTTCGAACCCGGCAACGACCATTTCGCTCCAACCGTCGCCGACCCCCGCGACGGATGTAGCACTTGGGTCGCCCTACGACCACAACGCACATTCCGTCATCGGACGCTGGCATCGATGGCGCACTTTGATCGCCCGGGACGTGAACGACACGACAATTCCGGCCGCACCATGTCCGGCCTGTCGAGCTGTTCATCCATGTGATGAACAACGCGTCAGACCGAGCCCAATCGGCATCGATTGTCGTGCTGTGCAGCATCCCGGCGCCCGCGGGATCCCAACCCGGTCCTCTTCAATGCTGCCGTTCCCTTCGCCCCTCGGCAAACGCGTCGAGCAACACAAAGACAGACTCAGCCTGAGAGCTCCCCGGCCCCCCGGTGGTAGCGCCCCTGGTACCACAGCAGCGGCTCGCCGTCCCCGAGGCCCAGCTCGAGCACCTGCCCGATCGCAATCGTGTGGTCACCGCCCGCGATCAGCTCGCGCAGCTCGCACGCCGCCCACGCGAGCGTGCGCTCGATGATCGGCACTCCGTGCTCGATCCGGTGCTCGACGCCGTCGAGCTTCTCCGCCTCCGGCAGCTTCGAGGCGAACACGCCGGCCAGGTGCGACTGCTCAGCGCGGAGGATGTTGACGGCGAAGCGGCGCGACTCGCGCACGATCGGCAGCGTCCGGGCCTGGTTCTCGAAGCACACCAGCGCGAGCAGCGGGTTCAGCGATAGTGAGCAGATCGCGTTGGCGGTCATTCCACCGGCGCCGGTCGGGCCCGAGCTCGTGATCACCGCCACGCCGGTGGCGAAGCGGCCGAACACCTCGCGGAAATGTTCTGGATCCGGACCGGGTGCGCCTGCGGCCTGTTCGGCATCGCTGACCATTCCCGGCGTTTATACAGCCCCGGCGCCGGTTCCTCTGGTTGCCGCCGTAGGAGGACGATCGCGGGTTTGCATCGGGGCGAACGTCTGTTGGCCGGCACCGGGGCTGGCGTGGAGTTCGTCGCGCGCGGGCGGCCTCCTGCCCGGATGCTGGCGCCCCACCGGCCCCGTCAGGGCGTCACGGTGAGCGTTCCGTACTCGCCCAGCGCCTGATCGGACAGGCTCGTCGAGGCCATCTGGTAGCTCCCTGCGCTGAGGTCTGCGGTGATTGCCGCCGACTCTCCCGGCGCCAGCGGCCCGGTTGAGGCCGCCGGCTGGCCGTTCATCGAGATCACCAGGTTGTGGGTCAGACGGCCGAAGTTGCGCACGACGATGGTCAGCGTGCCGGAGGCCACGCGCGCGCTCTGCGGGTTCAGGTGGTACTCGGTCAGAGCCACGCTCAGGGTGTGATCTGAGCCGACCTGCAGAGTGTGTCCGCAACCGGTCAGTGGCCAGGCGAGCGTCAAGCACAGGAATGCCGGCGAGAGCTTCGAGAACGGGAGCTTGAGCACGGCGCGATCGTAGAGCCAGGCCCAGCGGGCGGGTCACCCCGGTTCGGGGCCCAGCGCGCTATCGCCGCACGCCGCCCCCACTTCCGTATGATCCGGCCCGCATGAGCCGGCCGATCAGGGTCCTTTTCATATCGATTGCTGCGGCCGCGATTGCGGCATTCGCGACGGCCTGCGGCACGCAGAAGATCAGCGTGCCGCAGTCGGATCCGACGCACCGCGGGGCGGTGCTGTTCTCCCAGCGTTGTTCGGGCTGCCACACGCTGTCCTACGCGGCGACGAACGGCTCGGCGACGAACGTGCGAACGGCCTTCCCGACCAACGGCCCGAACTTCAACATCCGCTGCGAGCGGCCCGTCACCCGCGTTCTGTACGCGATCGAGAACGGCGGCTTCTCCGGCGCG
>DATCPD010000186.1:0-5551 GCA_036564325.1 Solirubrobacteraceae bacterium
GGATACCACCGATCCGGGCAAGCCTCGTCCCGAGCAGGGCCTGCTCGGACTGCGCAAGGGGCTGGGCCTGTTCGCGAACCTTCGCCCGGTCCGTCCGCTGCCGCCGCTCTACGACGCGAGTCCGCTCAAGCGGGAATTGATCGAGGGCACCGATCTCCTGGTCGTGCGGGAGCTGACCGGCGGGATCTACTTCGGCGAGAAGACCCGGACCGCCGACAGCGCCTCGGATGCGTGTGTGTACACGCGAGCGGAGATCGAGCGGATCGCCCGGGTGGCCTTCGGCGCCGCGCGCAGTCGGGTCACCAGCGTCGACAAGGCCAATGTGCTCGAGACCAGCCGGCTGTGGCGGGAGGTCGTACGCGAGCTCCATGCCCGCGAGTTCCCGCACATCGAGCTCGAGCACCTGCTGGTCGACAACGCCGCAATGCGGCTGATCGCTGCCCCGCGGCACTTCGAGGTGATAGTGACCGAGAACATGTTCGGCGACATCCTCAGCGACGAGGCGGCGATGCTGACGGGCTCGATCGGGATGCTGCCGAGCGCGTCGCTGGGGGAGGGCGGACCCGGCGTGTTCGAGCCGGTGCATGGCTCCGCGCCGGACATCGCCGGCACCGGCGCCGCCAATCCCCTGGCCATGTTCCTATCCGCCGCGATGATGCTTCGCCACGGATTCGGGTGGGAAACCCAGGCAGCAGCGGTAGAATCGGCGGTCGATCGGGCGCTGGCCGACGGATTGCGTACCCGGGACCTGGGAGGCACCGCGACGACGGCGGAAGCCACCCGGGCAGTCCTCAAACACCTCTAAGGAGTATCTGTGGAACAAGCGGACCTCATCTGGCAGAACGGAGAGCTCGTCGCCTGGGAGGACGCAAAGGTTCACGTACTGACCCACGGCCTGCACTACGGCACAGGGGTGTTCGAGGGCGAGCGCGCCTACGAAACTCCCACCGGCCCGGCGATCTTCCGCCACCGCGACCACCTCGATCGCCTGTTCAAGTCGGCCGAGCTGTTCTACATGCCGATCCCGTTCACGCTCGAGGAGCTGCGCTCGGCGACCCACGAGCTGATCAACGCCAACGAGCTGCGCGAGTGCTACATCCGCCCGATCGTCTACCGCGGCTACGGGCAGATGGGCCTCTACCCGCTCGACGCCCCGGTGGAGGTCTCGATCGCGGCGTGGCGCTGGGGTGCGTACCTCGGCGAGGAGGGCAAGCAGCTCGGCATTCGCGCCAAGGTTTCGAGCTGGAGGCGGATTTCCCCGGACGCGCTGATCCCGCACGCAAAGGCCTCAGGTCAGTACCTCAACAGCGTCCTGGCCAAGATCGAGGCATCGAAGGCCGGCTACCAGGAGGCGATCCTGCTCGATTCGCAGGGGTTCGTGTGCGAGGGATCCGGCGAGAACATCTTCGCCTTCAAGGACGGTCAGCTGCTGACGCCGCCGCAGACGGCGGGCATCCTCGACGGCATCAATCGCAAGTCGATCATCAAGATCGCCCACGATCTCGGCTACGAGGTCCTCGAACGCGACATCGCTCGCGCGGAGCTGTATCTGGCCGATGAGGTGTTCATGACCGGCACGGCGGCCGAACTCGTGCCCGTGCGTGAGATCGACGATCACCAGATCGGCACCGGCAAGCCGGGGACGGTCACGGCTGAGCTGCAGCGCGTGTTCGACGATGCCCTGCACGGGCGGGACCAGCGCTACGCCGAGTGGCTCGACTACGTGAAGGTGCCGACGAAGGCGGCGTGATGGGCGACCCGCCTCGATGACCAAGATCCAGCTCTACGACACAACCCTTCGCGATGGCATGCAGGGCGAGGGAATGTCGCTCTCGGCGCAGGAGAAGCTCCGCGTCGCCCACCGTCTCGACGAGGTCGGCATCGATCTGATCGAGGCCGGGTTTCCGAGTTCCAACCCCAAGGAGCTCGAGCTGTTCAAGCTCCTCGCCGCCGAGACGTTCGCGCACGCCGAGGTCGCGGCGTTCGGGATGACCCGCCGTCGTGACTCGCGCGTGGCCTCAGAGGACCCGGCGCTGCGCACGATCGCCGAGTGCTTCGCGCCGGTGTGCACGATCGTCGGCAAGACGTGGGGGCTTCACCTGGAGAAGGTGGTCAAGGTCGACCGCGCCGAGAACCTGCGCATGATCTCGGACTCGGTCGCCTTCCTGGTCGCCGAGGGCAAGCGCGTCGTGTACGACGCCGAGCACTTCTTCGACGGGTTCGATGACGACCCGGACTACGCGCTGGCCTGCCTGCGCGCGGCGGCCGAGGCCGGCGCGGAGACCGTGGTCTGCTGCGACACCAACGGGGGGACGCTTCCCCACCAGGTGGCGCTGGTCATGGCCCAGGTCCTCAGCGCACTGGCGGGTTCCCCGGCGGCGGTCGGAATCCACTGTCACGACGATGCCGGCTGCGGGGTGGCGAACTCGCTGGCCGCGGTGGCCCAGGGAGCCAGTCACGTACAGGGCACGATGAACGGCTACGGCGAGCGCTGCGGGAACGCCAACCTCGTATCGATCATTCCGAACCTGCAGCTGAAGCTCGGCTACGAGTGCGTCTCCGACGGGCAGCTTGCCTCCCTCACCCCGGCGGCCCACTTCCTCGACGAGCTGCTCAACTTCACCCCGGATCCCGACCAGCCATATGTCGGTCGGAACGCGTTCGCGCACAAGGGCGGCATGCACGTCGCGGGAGTCAACGCCGACCCGGCCACCTTCGAGCACATCGATCCGACGGTGGTCGGCAACTCACGTGAGCTGCTGGTCTCCGAGCTGTCGGGCAAGGGTACGGTGCATGCCCGGGCGGCGGACGCCGGCATCGAGCTCGACGACGCGACGGCGGGGCGCGTGATCGCGCGGGTCAAGGAACTCGAGCACCGGGGCTATCACTACGAGGCGGCCGACGGTTCCTTCGAGCTGCTGCTGCGCAAGGAGACCGGAGAGCACGAGCCGCTGTTCCGCCTCGAGTCCTGGCGCGCGATCGTGGAGCAGCGCGCCGACGGGCGCGTCGAGACGGAGGCGACGATCAAAATCTGGGTCGACGGGGAGCGGTACGTCCGCACCGCCGAGGGCAACGGTCCCGTAAACGCGCTCGACCGCGCGCTCCGGGACGCGCTGGTGGAGATCCACCCCCACCTGGCGGACATCGACCTCGTCAATTTCAAGGTGCGGATCCTGGACGAGGCGAAGGGCACCGGAGCGGTCACGCGCGTGCTGCTCGATACCTCGGACGGTGATCAGGTGTGGGGGACGATCGGCGTCTCGGAGAACGTGATCGAGGCGTCCTGGGAGGCGCTCGTCGATTCGCTCGAGTACGGCATGCAGGTGGTTCGCCGCCAGCCGCGGGGACGGATAACCCCAGCCCGCCCGGCGTGAGCAAGGAGGCGATTCCGCTCGCGCGCCCGGTGCTGGGCGACGCCGAGGAGCGGCGCGTGCTCGAGGTCCTTCGCTCCGGACAGCTCTCGCTCGGTTCAACCGGCCCGGAATTCGAACGCAGGTTCGCGGCCTGGATCGGTGCCGCGCAGGCCAGCGCGGTATCGAGCGGGACCGCAGGACTGCACCTGGCGCTCCGCGGCGTGGGAGTGAGCGACGGAGACGAGGTCGTGACCTCGCCGTTCTCGTTCGTGGCCAGTGCCAATGTCGCTGTCTACGAACGCGCCAGGCCGGTGTTCGCCGACATCGACCCGGTGACGCTGAACCTCGACCCCGAGGCCGCCGCCGCGGCCGTCACCGAGCGCACCGCCGCCCTGCTTCCCGTCCACGTGTTCGGCTACCCGGCCGACGTCGCCGCCTTCGAGCGGCTCGGCCTGCCGATCGTCGAGGACGCCTGCGAGGCTCTGGGGGCGGTCCATCCCGACGGGGTCAGGGTGGGCGCGCGCGGGCACCCGGCGGTGTTCGGCTTCTACGCCAACAAGCAGCTGGCCACGGGCGAGGGGGGCATGGTCACGATGGCCGACCCGTCGCTGAAGCAGCGGATCGACTCCGAGCGAAACCAGGGCCGCGCCCCGGACATGGGCTGGCTCGACCACGATCGCCTCGGCTTCAACTATCGCTTGTCGGACATCGCCAGTGCGGTCGGACTCGCGCAGCTGGACCGGCTCGACGAGATGCTGGCCGGCCGTTCCAGGGTCGCGGCGCTGTACCGCGAGCTGCTCGCGGAGCTGGTGGGGCTCGAGCTTCCGTGCCCGGATGCGGACGGCAACCGCCGTGGCTGGTTCGTGTTCGTCGTGCAGCTGCCGCGGCGGGTCGACCGCGACGAGGTCGTGCGTGCGCTGCGCGAGCGCCACGACATCCCCAGCAAGCCCTATTTCCCGGCCGTGCACCTGATGAGCTACTACCGCGAGCACTTCGGCCACCGCGCTGGGGAATTTCCGGTGTGCGAGGACGTGGCCGCCCGCTCGATCGCGCTGCCGTTTTTTCCTGAGATGACCGAAGGCCAGGTGCAGCGCGTGGCCGCCGCGCTGGCCGACGTCCTCGGGCAGGCGCGTCCCTAACATCGTCGTCGCCCATGTCCCGCTTCGCCGAGCCCCAGCACGAAACGTTCCGTCGCCTGAACGACTCGATCGGCTTCGACTGGCGCCTCGGGCCCTACGACGTCGAGCAGTCACGGGCGCACGCGTCGATGCTGGCCGAGCGCCAGATCATCTCGGCCGAGGATCGCGACGAGCTGCACCGTGCGCTCGACCAGGTCGGGCGGGAGCTGAGCGACGGCTCCTTCCCGTTTGCCGACGGCGACGAGGACATCCACATGGCGATCGAGCGGCGGGTCACCGAGCTGGCCGGGACGGCCGGGGGCCGGCTCCACACCGCGCGCTCGCGCAACGATCAGGTGGCCACCGACATGGCGATGTTCGTCCGCGCGCACGCGATCGAGGCGATCGGGGCGATCGGCGCACTCGGCGCTACGCTGACCGACCTGGCCGAGCGGCACCTGGATTGGCCGATGCCCGGGTACACGCACCTCCAGCGCGCGCAACCCGTGTACCTCAGCCACCATCTGCTCGCCTACGTGTGGATGCTGGTCCGTGACCGCCGCCGGTTCTTCGCCGTCGCCGGCGAGACCTCGAGGCTCCCGCTCGGCGCCGGAGCCCTGGCCGGGGTGAATTTCGACACCGACCGCGAGTACGTGGCGCAGGAGCTCGGCTTCGGCGAGGTGGCGGAGAACTCGATCGACGCCGTTTCCAACCGTGACTTCGTCCTCGACTACCTCGCCGCCGCGGCGACGTGCGCCACCCACCTCTCGCGGCTCGGGGCCGAGATCGTGCTGTGGTCAACCGAGGAGTTCGGGTTCTGCGAGGTCTCGGACGCCTGGGCGTCGGGCTCCTCGATCATGCCGCAGAAGAAGAATCCCGACGCCGCTGAGCTGCTGCGGGCCAAGGCGCCGCGGATCGCCGGCCACCTGGTCGCCCTGCACGGAACCTTCCACGCCCTCCCGCTGACCTACAACAAGGACATGCAGGAGGACAAGGAGCACCTGTTCGATGCCGTCGACACGCTCGAGCTGTCGCTGGCCGCGGCCCGCGGGATGATGGAATCGATCAGCTTCCGGCGCG
>DATCPD010000198.1:0-9600 GCA_036564325.1 Solirubrobacteraceae bacterium
GGCCACGACCGCGTCGACGAACCCCGGTTCGAGGAAGCAGTCCGCGTTGAGCAGCAGCACGGCCTCCCCGCCGGTCTGGGCGACCGCCGCGTTGACCGCCGCGGCGTAGCACACCCGCCGCTCCAGCCGCAGATGGCGAGCGCCAAGGCGTCGGGTCAGCTCAGCCGTACCGTCGGCCGAGGCGTTGTCGACCACCACCACCTCCGAGTCCGGGCCCTGGGCCAGGGCGGCCGGCAGCGAATGCTCCAGCATCGGCGCCTCGTCGACTGACAGCAGCAGGATGGTCGTGGTCATACCAGCTCCCGGTAGACCTTGATCGTCCTCCGCGCCGCCGCCTCCCATGAGAAGGACGCCGCCCACTCGCGGCCGGCGTGCCGGCGAGCGTCACGCTCGGCCCGGTTGCTGAGGAGCGCCGCCAGCACGGTTTCCAATTCCTGCGTCCCGCCGTCCGTCCCCGGGTCGAAATACAGCGCGGCTCCGCCCCCGGTCTGCGGCAGCGCGGTCGCCCGCGCCGCGATCACCGGGACCCCGCGGGCCATGACCTCGAGCACCACGAGCCCGAAGCCCTCGTAGAGGCTCGGGTGAACCAGCACGTCGGCGCCGCGGATCAGCGCGTCGAGATCCACGTCGCTCAGATAGCCGGTCAGCTCCAGCGGCGCCGCGCCCGCAAGCCGGCGCAGCGACGCACCCTCGCCACTGTCCACCCCCGCCAGCACCAGTCGGTGTGGCAGCTGCCCGCGTCGGTGCAGGCCGGCGAAGGCCGTTACCAGGGTGCGCAGGTTCTTCTTCTGCCGCAGATCGCCGACCGCCACGACGTACGGACCGGCCGGTGACGGGCCGTCGCCGAGCGCCAGCGCCGGCGCCTCCGGGATCACCCGCACCTTGGCGGGATCGATCCCATACCGCGCGGACAGATCGCCACGGGTGAATTCTGATGGGCAGATAATCAGCTCTGCCGAGCGAGCCGCCGCCCGCGCAAGCGCTCGGTACTTCCAGCGGGTCCGGGGACGAAGTCAAACGGCCACGCCTCGAACGCGAGATCGTGGATCGTGACCACCCCCGGGCACGAGCGGATCAACGGGAGGAAGCAGTTCGTCGCACGCACGAGCCGGGCGCGGCGGAGCCGCAGGCGCAGCGGCAGGCTGACCTGCTCGAACAGGATCTCGGGGCCCCGACCCGGCTGGGCGATCGGGTCGAACGCGAGGCCGGGCGGATCGATCGCGCGGAGTGCGTCGAGCAGGCACGCGGCGTAGCGCCCCCAGCCGCGCAGCTCCGGGCCGCCGGCATCACGGGCATCGATCGTGACGAGAGGGTCCATGACGGGGGCATTCTCCTCTGAGGACAGCGGAACCGCCGGACCGTCGACCGCGTACCATCAGCCCAGACGTGAGCGAGCATGCCCTTCGCGAGGCGAGTGCAGGCAAGCACGGGTCGCTCGCCGAGGGACCGCGGCCCGCCTCCTCGATCTTCGAGATCCCGATTGATCTGGCGCAGCCGGCTGAGTTGCTGCGGACGATTTCGACGTGGGCGTCCGAGCGTACGACCCGGCGCGTGATGTACGTCAATGCCCATGTCGTCAACCAGTCGCGGGTAACGCCGGGGCTCGGCGAGGCGCTCAGGCGAGCGGACCTCGTCTACTGCGACGGATACGGCGTCCCGCTGGCGGCACGCGTGCTCGGCCGGCCGGTTCCTCACCGGATGACCGGCGCCGACTGGATCTGGGGGCTGGCCGCCCTGTGCGAGCTCTCGGATCAGCCGATCTACCTGCTCGGGTCTGAGCCGCCGATCGCCAGCGAGGCGGCGGCTCGCCTGCGTCGCTGGTACCCCCGGCTGGATGTCGTCGGCGCGCATCACGGCTACTTCGATCTCGACTCCCCTCACAACGAGCGGGTGATCGAGGACATCAACGCGCACGCGCCGCGGATCGTGCTGGTCGGGATGGGCACTCCCAAGCAGGAACTGTGGGTCGATCGGTACGCTCATCGGCTCGACGGCGCCGTCGTGTGGACCGTGGGCGCGCTGTTCGACTACGTCTCCGGCCACATTCCCAGAGCCCCACGGTGGCTGGCCGACAACGGATTTGAATGGATCTTCCGACTCGCGATCGAACCGACCCGGATGTGGCGGCGATACCTGATCGGCAACCCGGTGTTTCTTGGCCGAGTGGCCGGCGAAGCCCGGCGTGAGGGCGAGCCGAGCCGCCCGGGTGCGCAGACGCGGGCGACGGCGCGCCGGCGAGCTCCGCTCTCGCCGAACCACCTGCGCATCCCGGCGAGGCGCGAGGCTTCCGAGGCTCGGGACGACCTCCAATAGCCGCGAAGGATCCGCGGGTGCTGGCCGGCGTAGCGCTGCTCGTCGCCTGCGCCGTCGGACTGATCCTTGCTCTGTCGGCGGGCGTGGTCGGAGTCAGCGCGGTTTCCGCCTGGCGCCGCCCAACAGCTCAAGCGTCAGCCAGCCTTGCGATACCTCCTCCGGCACCCGCAGGCCGACGTGCACCTGCATCGGCACGCCACTGTGGAAGAAGCTGGTCGAGCGCCCGAGCGCATCGCGCAGCTCGAGCTCGGTCACCCTCACGTGGTTGCGATGATCCTCCCCCGGACCGTCGCGATCAGGGCGCAGTGACTGGCCGCCGCCATGCTCGGTGCCCATCAACCGGTGGTAGTGCAGCAAGCCCTCGGCGGTGGGACCATCGAACACGATCCTGCCGCCATCCAACACCACGACGCGCTCGCAGACTCGCTCGATCGCGCCCGCGTCGTGGGAGACGAACACAACTGTCGTGCCCGCCGCTATCTGCTCGGATATCCGCCGCAGGCACTTGCGCTGGAAGGCCTCGTCGCCCACCGCCAGCACCTCGTCGATCAGCAGCACGTCGGCGTCCAGATGGGCCGCGATCGAGAACCCGAGCCGGACGAACATGCCCGACGAATACGTCTTCACCGGAACATCGATGAATCCCTGGAGCTCGGAGAACGTGATGATCCGCTCCAGCCGCTGCTCAATCTGCGCCTTGTTCAAACCGTACAGCGCACCCTGCAGGAGAATGTTCTCGCGCCCGGAGAAGTCACGACTGAAGCCGGCGCCGAGCTCGAGTAGCGAAACGATCCGGCCGCCACAAACGGCCTCGCCGGATTGAAGGGGCACGATGCCGGCCAGCACGCGCAGCGTCGAGGTCTTGCCGGCCCCGTTGCGGCCGACCATCCCGACCGTCTCGCCCGGCTCGATGTGGAGCGTCACGCCCTGGAGCGCGGGCACGGGTGCCGGGCCGGCGGCCCGCCGGCCGAGGAACAGGCCCTTGAGCGTGCGCGCCTGATCGGCGCGGACACTGAACGAGCGCGTGGCGTCGCGGAGGACGACCTCCCCGTCGCGCAGGACGACCTCCCCGGGCTGGACGCTCACACCACCACCGCCAGGTCGCCCTCCATCCGGCGGAAGATCGTCGCCCCGAGCAGGACGGCAAGACCGGCGGCCGCGAACCCGTAGACCAACCGGCCCCAGTCCGGCGCCTGGCCGTTGTAGAGGATCGCCCGCAGCGCCTCGATGAACGGCGCCACAGGGTTGATCCACTCCAGCAGCGTGCCCACGAACGGGTTGGACTGGACGAACCCGATCGTGCGCGGATCGAAGAAGATCGGGGTGAGAAAGAACCACGGCAGCAGCATCGCCGTGAGGATCGGCACCACGTCGCGGAAATAGGCATGCAGCACGGCCACGATCAGCGCGCACCCGAGGACGAAGCAGTAGAGCAGCGCCACCAGCACCGGCACCAGCAGCAGCGCCGGGCCGAACGTACCCCGGATCGCCACGGTCACCGGGACCAGCAGCACCAGCAGCGCGCAGAAGGTGATCAGCTGCACGGTGACCGTGGCGCCCGGGATCGCCTCGCGAGGAAACCGGGCCTTGCGGACGAGCGCGCCCTGGTCGATCAGCGACTCCGCCGCCGACAGCAGCGACTGCTGGAAGAACGTCCAGACGACCAGCCCGTTCATCAGGAAGAGGGGGAAATCGTGAATCGACTGGACCTTGACCACGTGACCGAACATCAGGGTGTAGGCGCCGAGCAGCACCAGCGGGTTGATCAGGTACCAGAGCACCCCCAGCGTCGAGCCCTTGTACTTACGCCGGAGCTCGCGCCGGACGAGCTGCCCGAACAGATAGCGGTAGCGGGTCATCCCCGCGCCATTATCGCTACCGGGCCGGGCTCTCCACCAGCAGCGTCACCGGCCCGTCGTTGACCAGCTCGACCGCCATGTGGGCCCCGAACACCCCACGGCGCGCCCCGGTCAACTCGCAGAAGCGCTCGTACAGCGGCTCGGCGAGCTCCGGGGCGGCCGCGGCGACGTAGCTCGGGCGGTTCCCGCGACGCGCCTCCCCGTACAGCGTGAACTGGCTCACGCACAGCACCTCGCGGTCCCCCAGGGGATCGTTCATCCGCCCTTCGGCGTCCGGGAACACCCGCAGCGCGCGGACCTTGTGGGCCAGCCAGTCGGCGTCGGCCTCGCTGTCCCCCGTGGCCACCCCCAGCAGCACGAGCAGCCCGGGGCCGATCGCCGCCACCGCGCTGCCGTCGACGCTGACCGACGCGCGAGACACTCGCTGGACCAGCGCGCGCACGCCGGCTCATGCCTCCCGCAGCTCGGCGGCAGCCTGCTCGGGCGCGACGATGTTCAGGTGAATGCCGGCGCCGAGCTCCAGGCCGGCGAAATGCGTCAGCCGGGGCAGGATGTCGATCCGCCAGCAGAACTGCTCGGCGCCGCTGGGGGCGGTCCGCACCCACAGATTCAGCGGCGGGTGCGCTCCGAGCCGCCGGGCCAGGCGGTTGAGCGCGTCGTGCAGCATCGCGGCCCCCGTCGGTCCGTCGTCCTCGAACCGCGCGCGCGGCCGGCGGGGCGCCAGCAGCAGCTGAAATGGGACCCTGGCGCCGTAGGGCGTCATCAGCACCACGTCATCGTCGATGGCGACGATCCGCTCTCGCTTTCGCACCTCTTCCTGCACCAGGTCGGCCAGCAGGTTGCCCCCCATCGTCCGCGTCGCGTAGGCGCCGAAGCGCTCGCGCTCGCGGGCGATCGCGGCCGGCACGAACCCCAGCGCGTACAGCTGGGCGTGCGTGTGCGGCAGCGACGCCCCGGCCTCACGCCGTTCGTTGACGATCAGATGCACGTAGGCCGCCCCGGCGTGCGCGCGCATCCGCTCCCGCCAGGCGTCCATCGCCACCGCCACCTCCCCGGGCTCGAGCTGGCCGAGCGATACCACGGGCTTGGGCGAGTTGACTATCACCTCGTGCGCCCCGAGGGCCGGGGCCGACCAGAACAGATCGCGGCTCGCGTTGACTCCAGCGCCCGGGCTCGGATCCTGGTCCGCCGGCGCGCCGGCCTCGGGCTCGAGCGCCGGAAACAGGTTCGGCACCACCCTGACGAGCCAGCCCGGGCCATCGGGTGCGCCGCCCCCCGGTCGGACCGCGTAGAGCTCCGGAGGCGTACGGTCCTCGTGCCCCTCGGCGAACGGGTCGGTGTCCGGATCGAGCACCGGCACCGGTTCGGCGCTCAGACCACCGCCGGGGCGGGACGCCCTGGCGCCGGCGACGATCGCCCGCTGACCGCTGAGGGGGTCGATTCTGATCTCGGGCATCCGCGCGGGGGGCGCCTACAGGCGCTTTTCCATGGCGATGTGCCTGATTCCCGCCTCGACGAACACCCGTCCGCGCGCGCGGTAGCCGGCGTGCTCGTAGAGCGGCTGCGCATAGGTCTGGGCGTGGAGCACGAGCCTGTGGCCGCCGGCGGCCAGCGTCTCGGCGTCGGCGGCTTCCAGGAGCGCGGTGGCGATGCCGCGCCGCCGCGCGGACGCGCGTACGGCCAGGCGGCTGAACTGCGCCGTGGTTCCAACCATCAGCACCCGGCAGGTTCCGAGCAGCTCCCCGGCGGCGATCGCCACCAGATGGATGCCGTCCCGGTCGCGGCCGTCGAGCTCCTCGCGCTCGGGCACGCCCTGCTCGACGCAGAACACCTCGTGGCGAAGCGCGAGCGCCCCGGCCATCTCCTCCTGGGTTGAGACCCGCCGCACCTCGAACGTGAGCGTGCCGCTCATTTCAGGACGTAGCGCCGGATGTCCTGCTCCAGCGCGCTCGCGCTCAGATACGGCCCCGCATGTTCGTAGAGAAACCTTCCCTGCCGGTTGTAGTACACCGTCTCCGGGAAGTACGTCGCCGCCTGGATCGAGCGCGCGATTTTCTCGTCCGGGTCGACATAACTCGGGTAGGTCACGGGAAACCGGCGCAGGAAGGCTGTGGCCGCCTGGTTGTGATCTTTGCCGTCGATGCCCACGAAGGCGACCTGGCGACCGAAGGCGACCGACGCGCGCTGGAATGCCGGAAACTCGGTCTGGCACGGTCCGCACCACGACGCCCACTTGTTGACGACAACCGGGATCCCCCGGAGGCTCGCCAAGCGCGCGTGGAATGCGGTGCTTCCGCCGCTCAGCAGCTGGTTGGCCTGGGCGTGCAATGAGGCCAGCGGGGGTGGCGAGTCCTTGAACGCAGCGCTCACCTGTCCCTGGCTCGGCGCGGCGCTGTGCGCCTGCCCTGTACCGCAGCCGGCGAGCGCGACGGCGAGCAGAACCGAGGCCAGACACGGGATGCGGTTGGACACGAGCCGACAGCTTGCCACACGGCCAAATTCGAGCGGCCGGGCAGGCGGCCCGCGTCGCGGCCACCGTGTCTGCTTAAATAGTCGCTATCCTCTTAGCCAGGTACTGGCGAGGGGGGAATCCGCTTTGAGGAAATCCTCGCCGTTCCCGGCTCCTGCCGGGGCCGCCTGAGCCGCTACGACGTATGCCGCGGCTCGCTTGTCCAGTCGCAACCTTCGAATCCCTATGGGTGATTCCACCCCTTTCCCGAGTCCTGCCGCGATCGCGCGTGCTGAGCTGTTCACACGCGAACGGTTCGTCTATGACGGCGAATCGCTCGAAGACGCGCTCGCCCCCGGCTCCGCACGGCGCCGGGCGCTCGATGCTGCCCTGACCGAGGTCGACGACGGCGGAAAGCAACCGTCGGTGGCCTGGAGGCGCCAGTTCTCGCTGCTCCTCGGCCTGGAACGGCTGCTCTCCGAGGAGGAGCCGCATCTGGTCGACGGGACCGTCCTGTCCGCCCACCAGGTGGACGCCCTGTCCGGGACCCTGACCGCGCTGCTGGCCGAGGCTCAGCGCAACGGTTCCGCCGGCAACGGTTCCGTCGCGGCGCCACCGGAGCCACCTCCGCTCGCGTCGGATTCGATCCCCGGTGAGGATGAGGACGACGACGACGAGGTGGACCCGGACGAGGACGCCGATCCCGACGAGGAGCCACAGGACTGGCAGCACGACGCCGAGCTCGACGAAGACGTCCAGCTGGTCGAGCAGGTGGAGGACCCCAATGCTGATCGGCGATTCTGGTTCGAGCACGCCACCGGCGCCGGCAAGACCGTGGCCGCGCTCGGCTTCGTCGAGGCCTCGCGGACCGGCGGCGTGCTGATCCTCACGCACCGGCGCAACCTCGTCGATCAGTTCCACGGCGAGCTGCGCGACCGCGGCTACCGGGACCGCATCAGCCCGGCCCTGCTCGACGGCCACGACTCGACCCACGGGCCGGTCACGGTCGAGACCTATCAGTGGTTCGTGCGCAACTCGGGCCGGATCTCCGATGCCTACACGATCGTCATCTGCGACGAGGCGCACACCGCACTCGGCGAGAAGACCTCTGCCTCGATCCGGGCCTGGACTGGACCGATCTTCGTCGGCATGACGGCCACGGGCGCGCTGATCGCCCGGCACGTCACCGACCTGTTCCCCACGCAGACCTCGCGGTTCGACCTCGCCCAGGCGGCCCGGCGCGGGGTGATCGCGCCGCTGCGCTGCATCCGGATCCCGCCCGGACCTGGGGTCCGAACCATCGCCAAGGTGCCGCTGCGGCGCGGCGAGGTGGACACGGAGTTCGACCAGGAGATGCTGGCCGAGCTGCTCGATCAGACCCCGTTCAACGTCGCGATCGCCGACTTCTACAAGACCCGGTTCAACAACGTCCCCGGCGTCGTCTACACCGCCGGCGTGCGCCACGCGTACAACGTGGCGCAGGCGTTCCGTGATCTCGGCATGAAGGCCCAGGCGGTCTCCGGCGAGACGCCGAAGCGCGAACTGGCGCGGATCCTGGCCGACTACGAGGCCGGCAAGGTCGACGTGCTGGTCAACGCGCAGCTGCTGGCCGAGGGCTGGAACAGCCCCCGGGCGACGATCTGCATGCATCTGGCTCCGACCGCCTCCAAGCGGATCTACCAGCAGCGCGTCGGACGAGTCACTCGCCGCCATCCGGGCAAGGAGGCCGGGATCGTCGTCGACTTCGTGCATCCGGCGACCAAGCACGACGACCCGGTCGTCACGCTGCATTCGCTGCTCGACCGCGATGTCTACCGCGGCGGCGCGATCGTGGTGGGCCCGGTTCGCCGTGGACGGGGACGCCGGGTCCGCGTCGAGCGTCGCGTGCTTCCGGTCACCCCAGACCCCGAGCGCCGCGCGGAGGTGTTCGAGCGCGAGCTCTGGCGCATCGCGGTGGAGCACCTCGACTACGGCGAGCAGCACGTATGGGCCGCGCTGGCCGGCGCGCGGGTCGCCCCCAACGGCTGGCGCCGGGCCAAGGCGATGCTTCACTTCGACCGGGGCGGAGAGCTCAAACGGCGCTTCCTGCTCACCGCAGTCCAGCGCAACCGCACTTCGCAGCTGCGCCTGCGCGCGCTGCAGGAGATCGCCGCCAGCCGCGACGCGGAGGCGTTCGACACGGCGATCGACATCATGGCCGGCTGGGCCCGGGAGGAGCGCCGCGAAGGGGTCAAGATCATGCTCCAGGCGCTCGCCGAGCGGCGCATTGGCCGCCGTGATCAGGCCAACGCCTGGATCTGGCGCCTCGCCGAGTACACGCGTGAGGTGCACGAGGAGTACGCGGTCCAGCGCTGGCCGGAGACCAAGCGGCTGCTGGGCCTGCTGGTGAACTCGAGTGGCGCGGCCCACGCGCGCAACGCGCGGCGCCTGGTTCACGCCGCCCGCAAGGAGGACCGGCGCCTGTCCGCAGCGCTGCTGGCGGCAGCGCTCGCGCACACCCCGGAGGCCGAGGAGGCGCTGCGCGGCGCCCGCACGCGCATGGCCCGCAAGCCGGCCGCGCTCGCCCGAGAGCTACTGCGCAACTTCCCCAAGGGTCGCCGGAGCAAGAGCCGCCGCCGTCGCAAGAGTGGCGGAGGCGGCGAGGCCGGAAGGGGCTCCGGCGCCGCGAGAGCCGGTGCCAACGCTCCGCTCGAGGTCGACGAGGATCAGTTGGGCGAGATCGAAGAGGTCGAACTGGATGACGATCGCGAGCAGGAGGACGATCTCCAGGACGCGCCCGAGCCAGACGACGACCTCGACGACGATCTCGAAGACGACGACGACCATGCGGATGACGATGACGATGACGAGGACGGCGCTCCGGCCGACAAGGAGGAAGTGAAGCGCCTGCAGCCGGCGGGTCGCCGACGCTCACGACGCCCGCGACGCCCCCCGCCCCGCGACACCGAGGCCGCAGCCTAGCTACACGCTCGGGGCCCC
>DATCPD010000208.1:0-4418 GCA_036564325.1 Solirubrobacteraceae bacterium
GCTTACCGGGGCAACGAGCATCGTGTCAACGCCGATCCGGCAGTGTTCGCCAATCACTGTGCGGTTTTTGCGGAATCCGTCGTAATTGGCGGTGATCGTCCCGGCGCCGAGGTTGGAGCCGGCGCCGATCTCGGCGTCCCCTACATAGGAGAGGTGGGGCACCTTGGCCCCCTCCCCAACCCGCGAATTCTTGATCTCCACGAACGCTCCCGCCTTTGCACCCTCGGCGAGCACGGTCTGGGGGCGAATGTAGGCGAAGGGGCCGACCGCGCAACCATCGAGCACCTCGCATTCGACCAGGTAGGAGTGGGGAACCGCCACCCGTTCGCCGAGCTTGCTGTCGATCAGCGTCGTGTTCGGCCCCACCACCGAGTCGGCGCCGATCTCGGTTCGGCCGCGGAGCGACGTCCCCGGTTCGATCGTCGCGTCGGCGGCGATCTCCACGTCGGCGTCGATCCAGGTCGCGCCCGGGTCGGTCACCGTGACGCCGGCCAGCATGTGGCGTTCGAGGATGCGCTCGCGGGCCCTGGCAGTTGCCAGCGCCAGGTCAGCGCGATTGTTGACGCCGATGTTGACGCTGACGTCGTCGGCCTTGTGAGCCAGAACGCGCAGGCCCTGCTCGCGCAGCACCGTCAGCGTGTCACCGATGTAGTACTCGCCGGCGGCGTTGTCGTTGGAGATCCGCTCAACTGCGTCGGCCAGCGCACCGGCGTCGAAGACGAACGTATTGGTGTTCACCTCGTTGATCTCCAGCACCTCGGCCGGCACGCCCTCGGGGTGCTTGGTCTCGACGATGCGCTCGAACTCGCCGCCGGCGGCGCGGACGATGCGGCCGAGCGACTCGGGATCGTCCCGATCAACCGTGACCACCGTGCCCGCGGCCCCGGCTTCGCGATGGACCGCGACGATGCTTGCGATCAACCCGGCGGTGACCAGCGGATGGTCGCCATTCAGGACGACGACCACGCCGGAGTCCGGAATCGCCTCGAGCGCCGCCCGGATCGCGCCGCCGGTTCCGTCGGGCTGCGGCTGAACGAAGGACTCGGTCCCCTCCGGAAGCTGATCGGAGATGTCCAGATGCGGCGAAACGATCACGCCTATCCGCCCGGCCCCTGCCTCTCGAGCGGCGAGGATCGGCCAGGCGACCATCGGGCGACCGCAGACCGGATGCAGGACCTTGGGCAGGGAGGAGTGCATCCGGGTTCCCTCACCGGCCGCCATCACGAGGACGGTTGGTGCGTCAGGGCTCGTGTCGTTCACCGGCGAAATGGTAGGGGCCGGCGCCTCAGGGCACGCGTTGCGCGCGTTCTCGCATCTTCTCTGCCGCCTGCTCGCGGCTGGCCGCGTCCCGCGCGAGCTTCGCTTCGTACTCCTGCTCGGTCGCGCCTCCGACGATGTCGCGGAAGCGTTGCTTGAAGCGCTCGGTGCGGCGATCGGGCCGGAAGCGCTCCTGGGCCTTGGCCTGCTTGGCGGGCCGGCGTTCCCCGTAGAAGCGCCGGGCCCACGGCGAGTCGGGCTTGCCGATCCGCGACGCGCCGTAGATCGCGACGGGCAGGACGAAGAAGCCGACCCAGCCGTGCATGACCCGCTGCTTGGAGAAGCAGATCGCCACCATCGCGA
Source organism: Solirubrobacteraceae bacterium (assembly GCA_036564325.1). GTDB lineage: Bacteria > Actinomycetota > Thermoleophilia > Solirubrobacterales > Solirubrobacteraceae > Palsa-465. The sequence goes on from DATCPD010000208.1 coordinate 1,621, forward strand.
ACACCAGGGCGGCGCCGACAAAGCTGCTGACCACCTCCCCGGTCGAGCTGGTGGTGAAGTCGAATGGCTCGAACCCGAACAACAGCAGCAGCATGCCGGCCGCCGCGATCACCGTTGCGTCGACCGACTTTCGGCCCTCCTCGGCCCAGTAGACGTCATCGAGGTAGACCCAGAGAGCGAACTCGTCGATCGTCAATCCGACGCCGACCCCAAACAGCCCGGCCGAGATCTCAAACCACGGGCTGGCGTCATAGGACGCGAATCCCAGCGTGCCGGCCAGGATCATCAGGCAGATTCCGAACACGAGGTGGTGGACATGGACGCCGCCGTCGCTGACCACGCTCCCCGGCCACCACGAGAACCGCGGACTGCGCATCAGCCGGGTGCTCATGCGGATGAAGGCGAACGAGAGGATGAACCCGGCGAGCACCAGGAAGACGCCCTGACGGTGCTCTCCAACCACCTGGTTGGTCCAGAAGTCCGAGACGAGCGAGGCGGTCGAGATCACCGGCGGACCCGCGAGTCTAGCCCTGCCCCGGCGCCGCGGACCGCGTCTGGCCGATCAGCTGGATCGTGATCAGGACCACCGGGAGGGCGTAGAACGGGCTGAGGATCACGTTGGCCGCACTGTCGGCCAGCCAATCGGAGAGCAGCGTGTCGCCGAGCAGGTTGTGGCCGAGGGAGAGGATCGCGTCGTTGAGCGCCTGGATCGCCAGGCTGATCGGCCCGACCACCGCCAACACGCGCCAGAAGCGGCCCCGAACCAGCTCGCGGCTTCGGGCCAGCGCTTCCCGGACCCCGCAGCCCTCGAGCTCGATCAGCGGCGCCGCCAAAGCGAGCCAGGTGAGGGCCAGCACCCCCGGGGCCACGAACAGCAGCAGGCCGGCGGCCACGGCGAGGTCGTAGATGATGTCGACGGCGATCAACCGCCCGTAGGTGAGCCTTGCGGCCACCCAGCGAAGCGAGAACCGGCCGTCCGGCGGCCGCACCGCGATCAGGATCGCAACGGCGCCGCTGTAGAACACCTCGCCCAGCAGGCCGAGCACGACCTGTACGACGACGAGCGCCAGCACCGCGGCGATCGTGACGCCGTTGTCGTTGGCCCCCTCGATCGCCCCGATCCGCCCCACGGTCGCATCCAGCAACCCGAGCGGTACGAACACGATCGCGCCGATCAGCAGCAGTTGGGGCGCACGCCGCGCGTAGGTTCGAAGCGTGTCGCGGTAGACGCTGGTGGGTCGGATCGATTTCCCGCCGGAGCCGTCCACGTCGATGGACAATCACACACCCTCTCCCGGCGGCGCTAAGGTCGAGCCGCGGTCCGGGGTGGTGTAAGTGGCAGCACGCCTGGTTTTGGTCCAGGAAGAGGGGGTTCAAATCCTCCCCCCGGAACCTCAGTCGTCTCGGAACCCGACGATCTTGCGCTGATCCGGTTGGCCGCCAGCTGCGCAGACATAAACTGGCGCCTCATGGCTTCGGAATACGTGTTCATCGACGAGTGGGACGTGGACGCCCCCCCGGAGGCGGTGTTCACCGCGCTCGCCGACGCCAGCACCTATCCGCAGTGGTGGAAGCCGGTCTACATCGATGTCGAGGCGGACGGCCCGCCCGAAGTCGGGTGCACCTCGAAACAGCACTTCAAGGGCAGACTTCCCTACACGCTGCGCACCACCTCGGAGATCGTCCGCTACGAGCCGCCGCGTGAGTTCGAGGTCTCGGTGGTCGGCGACCTCACCGGGCGCGGGGTCTGGACCCTGTCCGAGGCCGCCAACGGACGCGTCCACATCCACTTCGATTGGCGGGTGATCGCCGACCGCCCGCTGCTGCGCTACCTCACCCCGGTGTTGAGGCCAGTGTTCCGCTGGAACCACAACTGGTCGGTGAAGCGGGCGATCGAGGGCCTGGGGCCCTACGCCAGGACCGCATCACCTCCACCTGCCTGACAGGTTCCTAGACGTATTCCTCGGCCGGGATCGGCTTCGCACGGTGCCTATCGTCGGCGAGGCGTTCGGCTTCGAGGTCGGGGGAGAACCAGCGCTGGGCAACCGCGGTGGGAAGGATCGCCGACAGCACCACCACCGTGATCAGCAGCGAGAACTGGGTCCGATCGATGATCCCCGCCTGCAGCCCGTAGAGGCTGGAGATCGTCCCGAAGGTGAGCCCGGTGCTCATCAGCAGGGTCGTGTATGCGGCGTGCGGCCGCGCGTAGCGCCGCGCCAGCGGCAGAACCAGGCCAAGCTTGGGCACCAGCTTGGCCGCGAACAGGAGAGCGAGCACGCCCAGAGACCCGGCCAGCGCACCCAGCGAGACGTTGAGCCCGCCGCGGATGAAGAAGAACGGGGTCAGGAAGGCGAACGCCACCACCCGCAACCGAGACTGCTCGAGTCGGTGCTGCTGGTAGTGGCGGGCCATGACCAAGCCAAGGACGAAGGCTGGCAGCACGGCATGACCCTGGGCCTGGTCGGCGAGGACCATGAGCGCGAGCAGCGCCACGAAGACCAGCTTGATCTCGGGCTCGATCACCCGGTCGCCGTAGCGACCGAAGAACCAGGGAGCGATCTTCGGCAGCAGCAGCACGAGCAGGACCGAGACGGCGAGAAACAGCGGGTACCAGGCGTTCGGCTTGATGAAGATCGCCGACAGGGCGAGGACTGTGCAGAGGTCGGTGATGAAGGTCGCCGACATCAGCAGCTTGCCGATCCGCGTCTCGTTCAGCCCGTCCTCGACCAGGACCGCATAGACCACCGCAAGCGAGGTCGTGGAGAGCGCGGTGCCGGCGATCAGCGAAGCCTTCACGC
>DATCPD010000214.1:0-4719 GCA_036564325.1 Solirubrobacteraceae bacterium
GCCCGCCACGGCAGCGGAGACCATCGTCAGCGGCGTCGACCGGGGGGCGCTGGTGTGCGCCCCCCGGTCTCCTACCGGCTGGGGACTGCTCTCAAGCGGCTCTGCGCCTGGCATTGCTGCCGCAGGGAGCTCCCGTGTGTCGGATCACGCCGGTGTTGGGGCCGGCTCCCCGGCTCCGCTGGCGAGACCCGGGATACCGCCTGGATATCCGAGCGACGGTACATCGGACGGGTACACCTCGTGCCCGTGCTCCGCCACGTCGCCGATCTCCATGTTCTCCTCGGACATACGCAATGGCACGAACAGCCCGACCACCTTCAGGAGGATGAACGTGGCGATGGCCGAGAACACGATCACCCAGAGCCCAGCCAAGGCCTGCCACTTGAGCAGCGTCAAGCTCCCGGTGTCAAACAGGCCTCCGGCGGCGATGCTGGGCGTCTTGCCCAGCCCCTGGTAGACAATCATGTTCGGATCGGCAAAGAGGCCGGTGAGCAGGCCGCCGGCCAGACCGGCCATCCCGTGCGTGTAGACCACGCCCAGGGTGTCGTCGACGTTGCGGAAGGGCCGCAGTCGGCTCAGGTAATTCAACGCGAAGTACACGAGCGTCGATGCAATGATGCCCATGAAGATCGCGCCGTAGCCGTTGACGTAACCCGCCGCCGGCGTGATCGCCACCAACCCGGTGATCATGCCGTTGACGCCTGAGATCAGGCCCGGTTTGCGGCCGGTCAGGTAGTCCCACAGGACCCAGACCAGGAACGCTACGGCTGTACACAGGTTCGTGTTCAGCACCGCGGCGGACGCGGACGCACCGGCGAAGTACGGATCTCCACCGTTGAAGCCGTTCCATCCGAGCCACAGCAGGCCGGCTCCGACCGCGACCATCAACACGTTGTTAGGCGCGTCGATCTCACGGTCTCGCTGTAGTCGTGGTCCGATCACCGCCGCTGCGACGAAGCCGGACACCCCGGCCGCCAGGTGGATCACGTATCCACCGGAGAAGTCCACCGCTCCGTGCTGGGCGAAGAAGCCACCGCCCCAGATCAGGAAGGCGTTGACCACGTAGACGAACGTGATCCACAGCACGACGAACGGCACCCACGCCTTGAAGTTGATCCGCCCGAGCACAGACCCGAGCATCAGGATCGGCGTGATCCCGGCGAACACGAACTGGAAGTACACCAGCGAGGCCTGCGGGAACTTGAAGGCCGGGCCGGTGGTGGCTAGCGGTATTGCCGCTTGCCCCTGCTCCGCGGCGTGAGTCAGCGAGCTCCCCGGTTTACCGATGAAGTTGCCGAAGAACCCTGAGTGGGATATGCCGTGGAACGGCGAGCCGAAGCCCATCTTGAAACCCCACAGCACCCACACTATGAGCACGACAGCGAACGCCGCGAAGGTCAACATCATGCTGTTGATCGACCAACGCTTCTGCATCACGCCGCCGTAGAGGACCACGAGGCCGGGAACGCTCATGAGGCCAACGAGCGTCGCGGCAGTCATCTGCCACGCGTTGTCTCCTGGGCTCAGCCACGATGGATAGGCGGACCACATGTAGTTGGATCTCCTTGTCCTTGGGGACGGTTTCGATTAACGGCACCGCCCAGAGGCGGCTGGGCCCGGTAAGCCCAATCTCGGCGAGATGTTCCTGTGCGCTCGCCGGGTGCGACATGGCCTTCGGTCCAGGGTTCGAACCGGGGCACTGGACATTGGGATAACCACTCCCCGCTCAGAGCGGAAAACGCGGCCGGCTACAGCGGAACCGGTGTCCCGCTGGGGACGAACAGCACCGCTCCGCGCGCGGATCCGAGCCGGGCTCGCGCGGCCCCGCTGAGAATGATCCGGCCGCTGCCGGCCCCCGGCTGCGAGCCGACGATGATCAGTTGGGCGCTGCTGGCCTCGGTCGTCAGGGTCGCACCCAGCTTCTCGGCCAGTGTCGAAGCCGTCTCCAGCGCGGCGGGATCCGCCTCCTCAGCCGCGACCGAGACCGAGGTGATTGCGGTGGCTGCGCTGGCGCGCAAGCCGGCGGGGGCAACGGCGATGGCCACTGGGCCGCCCTCGAGCAGATGCTGGGCGGTCGTCCCCGGCGCTATGTTCCCGGGCGGTGTCCGGTAATCCGAGCCGAACACGATCACCGAGGCGCCTTCGCTGTCGGCGAGCGCGGCCAGCCCCTCCCAGGTTGAGGCATTGACAACTATGTGCCGGGACAGCGCCGAGTCCCCGAGCCAGGTCGCGCCCTGCTCGAGGCGGCGTTCGGCGTCATGCTCGGCGAGCTCCTCTCGACGGGGGTCGAACTCCCGGGAGTGGCGCACGTAGGCCAGCGCCAGCGCCGCTCCGGTCTGGGCCAGCATCCTGCCCAGCGCCAGTGCGTCGTCGTCGTTGGAGGTTCCGTCGTAGGAGACGATGATGTCGGTCGCCATGGGGTGGCGAATCGTGCCTCCCCAACGGTCATGCGGGCATTGGCCCGTGGGCCAACGATCGAGCGCGCGGCCTGTCCAAGTGGACTGCTCGTGGCCGGCATCCATGGCCCGGCGGCGTCCCACGCGCCCGAGGCATATGCCACGATCGGCGGCGTGGAGAAGTTCCCTTGCGCCTAGGCGCCACTCTGCGGGCCGGCGTTCTCTTGGCGCTGTCGCTGCGGTTTCATCACCACTTCCACGGCGCGCCGATCGGCTATTGGGCACTCGCCGCGGCCTGCGCCGCGAGCTGGATCGGCGTGGCGGGACCGGGCGAACCGGTGCTGATCGCCGCCGGCGTGTTCGCCGCCAAGCACCGGCTTGACATCGTCTCGGTTCTGCTCGTCGCGTATGTCGGCGCCACGGTCGGGGGTGTGGCGGGCTGGCTGCTGGGCCTGAAGGGGGGACGGGCGCTGGTGACCGCTCGGGGTCCGCTCCTGCGCTTCCGGCTGAAGGCGATCGCCCGTGGAGAGCAGGTGTTCGCCCGGGCGCCGGTGCTCGCCGTGCTGCTCGCCCCGTCCTGGGTGGCGGGCATCCACGGCGTTCGTTCCCGTGTGTTCCTGCCCCTGAACGCGCTCGGGGCAGTCATCTGGGCGGGTGGGATCGGCCTGGGGGCGTTCTATGCCGGACCGGCCGTGCTCGACGTGGTCGGCGATCTCGGCTGGGTGATCGGAACTGCGCTCGTACTGCTGGTGCTGGGGACGATCGGGGCCGAGGTGCTGCGCCGGCGCCGGCGTCGGCGGGACCGCGCGGCGTCAGCGACCTGATCCGCTCAGAGCTGCAGGCCCGTCCAGGACATCGGGTGAAACGGCGCCGCCTGGGTGCCCACGCTCAGCTGGATCACCGCGTGCGGATCGAGCGGGATCGCGCGAGGGCTCTTGGTCCACGGCTTGCCGTTGACGACGGCCGTGACCTTGCCGCTCGAGCCGGCGACCCGGTTCGCGGTGAGCGGCTGGTGCCACTCGTCGAAGAAGTTGCCCAGGCTGTAGATCCGCTGCGTCGGCGATTCGACGTGAATGATGCCGTCCGGGGCGTGCGTGTGCAGCCAATAGATGCATTGTCCGCCCACCGCGACGGGCCCCTGCGCGGATTGCTCCACCTGCGAGCCCCGGATCCCGATTCCGCCCGGGAGTGCCCGCGGCGACCCGTTCACGTAGATCGAGAGGTGGGCATGGATGTGGTAGGTCAGCTGCTCGGTCGGGCCGCACATGATTCCGTCCACGGTTCCGGCCTGGGTACTGCCGGGCGAGGCGATGCCCGCTCCCTGCTCGATCGGGACGCCTTCGAAGCCGATCTGGGCCGCGCTCTGGGTCGTCGCGGTGGCGCTCGGAGTCGTGGCGGTGGCGCTCGAGCTTGAGGTGGAGGACGAAGCCGCCGAGTTGCTGCTCGAAGACGAGCCGCTTCCACACCCTGCCAGCAGCAGCGCGCCGCTGAGCAGCGCCAGAACCTGCGATCTGAAAATCATCCGCTCGAAACGGTAGCTGGTGGTAGCGTCCGCCCTGTGTCCGCCACAGAACTGCCGATGACCACCGCGTTGGAGCTTCCCGGCCGCAGGGTTAGCGAGAACCTCGGCATCTGTTACGGCCTTGTGGTCAGAAGCATGGGCTTCACCGGCGGCGTCACGGCTTCGTTTAAGGCGCTGCGCCGCGGTGAGATCACCGAGTACACGCAGCTGCTCGAGGATTCGCGTCGCCACGCCATCGACCGGATGGTCGAGAACGGCCGGCTGATGGGAGCGGAGGCGATCATCGCCGTGCGCTTCGACTCTTCGGAGATCGGCCAGCAGTTCACCGAGATCGTCGCCTACGGCACCGCGGTCAAGCTGCAGAGCACCGACTGACCGGGTGCGACTCGGTGATCGTGACCGGGAGCTCCTGTTCGAGGCGCTGAAGCAGCACAGTGCAGCCGGCCGCTTGGACGTGGAAGAGCTGGAGCGGCGAGTGGAGCGGCTGACCGAAGCGCAGACCACCCAGCAGGCGGCTGAGGTCCTGGCCGATCTGCCACCGCTCGTCGGCGCCGCGCAGAGCGCGGGCCGCCCGCGGTGGGGGAGAGGTCACGGCGAGGCGGACACGCCGGCGCCTGACTGGCACCCGACCAACGAGCGCTTTCGTGACCCGCGAACCAACCGGGTGATGCGGGTTTGGGTCGACACCGCGGGCGGCCGCCATTACGTGGTCGACGGACAGTGAGCCGCCCGTTTCTGTCACAACTCGGCCGCCAGGACGCGGACGCTTTGCTGGGGCTCGTCCGGCGCCGCAAGGTGGCT
>DATCPD010000229.1:0-7973 GCA_036564325.1 Solirubrobacteraceae bacterium
CGCGCCAGCGCCCGCGCCGCTCGCGGCGATGGCCGCTAGTGCCCCTGCGGCCCCGGCCGGAGTCGGTGCGCCGGCGCTGAGTGCCGCGACGAGGCTGATCCCCATGGCGGTCCCGGCTGCCACGCCGGCCGGCGCCGCAGCCGCCCCGCCGGCCGCAGCCGCCTCGCCGATTGCGGCCCCTGTCGCCGCGCCCGGCGGGTCTCCGGACGAATCCGCCCGCGTCGTCACCGGTCCGCCGCCGGCGACCGCCGCCGGCGCGGCCAACGGGACGGCTCAGCGACCCTACGCCGGACAGGGTGGCCCGGGGGCGGGCTCGGGCGGACCGGGCCAGTCGCCTCCACGGATCCAGATCCGCCCGTCCGGCGGCGCTCCCGCTGGGCGACGTTCCGCACCTGCTCCGCGGGCACCGGCGAGAAGCAGTTCGTCACGCGGGCGGCGGTGGCTGGCGGCCGGGCTGGTGGTGCTGAGCGCCGCCGCCGTGATCGCCGCTCTGTTGGTGGTGACCTCGAGCGGGGGCGGAAACACGGCGTCGAGCACCAGTACCGGCGCGGCCAGCAACGCCCCGACGACATCTCGCCACACCAGGTCCACCGGCGCGGTCATCCCATCGTCGGTGACCGTCGCGGTGCTGAACGGCACGGCGACCTCCGGGCTGGCCCATCGCGTGGCGGTCAAGCTCGGGGGCACCGGGTATCGGCAGGGGACGGTGGCCACCGCCACAGATCAGACGCGAACGTCCACGATCGTGGCCTACATGCCCGGCCATCGACGCCAAGCCATGGCGGTCGCCACCACGCTCAAGCTCGGTCCCGCCTCGGTCCAGCCAGTCGATCCGACCACCCAGGCGGTCGCCTGCCCGCCGCCCGGTGCCTGCACGTCGGGCGTCGTGGTCACGGTTGGTTCGGACCTCGCCAACACCCAGTAGCGCGGACGGACCTGTGGCGGACCTGCTCGACCTTCCGGATCGAACTGCCAAGCCCCGGCAGCTCGGCATCACGCATGTGCTCGACCGCGGCCTGTCGCTGGCGGAGGTCGACGGCATGATCGAGGTCGCGGGGGGATTCGTCGACATGGTCAAGCTCGGCTGGGGCACCGCACTGGCCACCGGCAACCTCGAACCCAAGCTGGCGCGGTACCGCGAGCATGGGATTCCCGTCGTGCTCGGGGGCACGCTCACCGAGCTGGCGATCGCACAGGATCGCCTCGAGCCGCTGGTGGAGTGGCTGCACGAGCTCGGCCTCGAGCACATCGAGATCTCCGACGGCACGATCACCCTCGCCCACGAACGCAAGCTGGAGCTGATCGAGCGCTTCTCCTCGGAGTTCACCGTTCTGTCCGAGGTCGGGTCCAAGGACGACACCCGGATCATGGCGCCGTACAAATGGGTTGAGCTGATTCAGAAGGAGCTGGCGGCGGGGGCCTGGAAGGTGATCGCCGAGGCCCGAGAGAGCGGTAACGTCGGGATCTTCCGCCACGACGGCGAGGTGCGGATGGGTTTGATCGACGAGATCGTCCACGCGGTGGAGCCGGAGCTGATCCTGTTCGAGGCTCCGCGCAAGGATCAGCAGGTGTGGTTCGTGCGACGCTTCGGACCCAACGTCAACCTGGGCAACATCCCCCCCGAGGACGTCCTCTCGCTGGAGACGATCCGGCTCGGTCTGCGCTCGGACACCGCTGGCGCGGGCGCATCCCGGATCACGGATGAGTGAAGGCGGGCCTGGCTCGCCCAGCCCGGATCCGGACACCGCCGGCGTCCTGCTCGCGCGCCACGGGGAGACCGACGACAACATTGAGCCGGTGCGCGTGCAGGGCTTCCGGGACACGCCGCTGAACGACACCGGCCGCCGCCAGGCGGCAGAACTGGCCGAACGCGTGGCGGACGACGGAATCGTGTCCCTATGGTCCTCGGATCTAATCCGCGCCCGGGAAACGGCGGAGATCGTCGGTCGGCGAATCGGCCTGCGCCCACGGCTCGACCCGCGTCTGCGAGAAGCCAATCGCGGCCGATGGGAGGGACGGCTGTTCCTCGAGGTCGAGCGAGACGAGCCGGAGCTCTACGGAGCCTGGCGTCAGGCGGGCCCGACGTTCCGCTTTCCCGAGGGCGAGTCGCTGCAGGATCAGCTGCAGCGGGTGCGGGCGGCGGTGGGTGAAATCCACGCCTCCGGGGAGCTGCCGGCGCTCGTCGTGTGCCACGGTGGGTCGATCCGCGTGATCCTCTGCACCCGGGACCCGCGCGGCCTGGCCGCGTTCCACGAGTTCTCGGTTCCGAACGTGGTGCTGGTGGCGCTGTGAACAGGCTGCCGCTGGCGGCGTTCGGCGCCCTGGCGGCGGCTACCGTCGGCGCCTTCTTCGTAACCCAGCATCTCAAGGTCTCGACGCCGCTGATCGCCGGCGCGCCCCAGCCCACGCCCGCGGTCATCGATCCGACAGGGAACGGTTGCGGCGGCAGCTACCGGATCGCAAGATTCTCCTTTTACCTTCTGCACCGGGCCGATGATGTGGCCGTCTACGTGGTCGACCAGAGCGGGACTATCGTCCGTACGCTGGCCTCGGGCCGGCACATGCGGCGCAAGGTTCGGACGCCCGACGGGCAGTTTCCCTGGAACGGCCGCGAGGACGACGGCAGCGTCGCTCCCGACGGCACGTACTACTTCCGCGTCGCGCTGCTCCACCAGAACCGCACGGTGCAGTACACGAAGACGCCGGTCCTGGTCAAGACGGTGCCTCCGCGTCCCACCGTGACCAGCATCTCGCCGTCCCTGATCCCGCAGGGCGGCACTCCCGTGATGATCCGCTACCGGGGCACCGAGCAGCGCGGGGTCGTGATGCGGATCTACCGCACCGATCTGCCGGGCGCCCTACGGCTGGTCAAGAGCTTCGGCGCCGGATGGCGAGGCGCCACCTGGGACGGCAGGATCCGCCAGCGTCCGGCGCCTGCCGGCATCTACCTGGTGGGCATGGAGGTGACCGACAAGGCGTGCAACACGGGTCGCTTCCCGCTCACGATGCCGCCGCCCCCGGGCTCGACGGCGCACGCGGGAATCACCGTGCGCTACCTGGCGGCGCAGCCACCACTCGACCCGATTCCGGCCGGCCATACGGCCACGGTGTACGTGGACGCCCGCCACCAGCCCTACAAGTGGGCGCTCCACCGCCCCGGCGCCCGCGCTGTGCTGGCCCACGGCACGACGCGCTCATTCACGCTGGCCGTGAAGCTTCCGCCGCGCGTGGCCAGCCTGTATGTGCTCACGCTCCGATCAGGCGCGCAGCGCACCTCCGTCCCGCTGGTGGCGAGCGCGGCCGGGGGCGCAGCGGGCTCCGAGCGAGTCCTGGTCGTGCTGCCGGCGCTCACCTGGCAGGGGCTGAACCCAGTCGATGACGACGGCGACGGACTGCCGAACACCTTGGACAACGGCGGGCCGGTCAACCTCCGCCGTCCGTTGGCCAATGGATTGCCCGCGGGCTTGAACGACGAAGCCTCGCTGCTGGCGCATCTCGATCGAGCGCACCTGGCCTATGACCTGACCACCGACCTGGGGCTGCTGGACGGAATCGGACCCGGGTTTGCCCGGCACCGCGGGGTCGTGCTCGCAGGCTCGGAGCGGTGGCTGCCGGCCTCGCTCGGTACCGCCCTCCACGCCTATGTGGAGGGCGGCGGTCACGTGCTGTCGCTGGGGAACGATTCGCTGCGGCGCGGAGTCACGGTGCGCGGTGCGCAGGCGCTGCATCCCAGCGCTGCCGCCGCCGAGGACATCTTCGGCGCCCGGCCCGGAGCGGTACTCACCAACGTCCGGGATCTGATCACGGTAACCGGCGACCAACTCGGAATCTTCTCCACCACCTCGGGCGTGTTCTCCGGATACCGCTCTTACCAGCAGCTCGCTCCCGGCCCGGCGCCGTTCGTCTCCGCCGCGGGTGTAGGCGGCGGGGCGGCAGCCATCGCTGGGTACCGGCTGGGCCACGGCGTCGTGGTCGAGATCGGGCTGGTCGGGTTCGGCCAGAGCCTGGCGCGGAACGTCGATGCTCAGGAGCTGATCGCGCGGCTGTGGCAGGTGCTCGGGCGTTAGTGGTCGCCGACGGCCACCGGTCGGCGTGGTGCCGCTCGCCCGGGTGCGGCGCGCAGGATCCGTACCGTGTCCGGCGTGATCGGCTATTTGCAGCGGCTCGTCAGCTCGCTGGCGGCCTACCAGGTGGCGGACGTGGTCTCGAAGTTCATCGCCGTGCTGCTGCTGCCGGTGTACACCCGGTACATCTCACCGTCCGGGTACGGCATCGTCGAGCTGCTCGGCAACGGCGTGATCCTGATCAGCATCGTGATCCGCTTCGGGATCATCGAGGCGTTCCTGCGTTTCTACTTCGCCGACTCCGATCAGGAGCGCCGAGACGCGCTGGTTCGGCGCTCGGTGGCGTTCCTGCTGATCACCTCGACGGTGACGGCCGTGGCGCTCGCGGCCACCGCGGGGCCGCTGTCCCGGCTGGTGCTCGGGTATCGCGACGTAACGACCTTCCGCATCGCCGTGCTCGGGCTGTGGACGTTCACCAACCTCGAGCTCGCCTACGGATTGCTCCGAGTCGATGAGCGGATACGCACGTATGCGATCGCCTCGCTGACCAACGTCGGCCTCACGATCGCGGCGTCGGTCGTGCTCGTCGTCGGTCTCGGCGACGGGGCGCGCGGACTGCTGATCGGCAATTACGGCGCCTCGACGCTCGTGCTGCTCGCCCTGTGGTTCTCGATGCGCCGGCGGCTGCTCGGTCCGCGCCGCTCGGGGGGCGAGGACCTCCCGCGGCTGCTGCGCTTCGGGCTGCCGACGATGCCCGCGGAGATCTCCGTCTACGCGCTCAGCATCGTCGATCGCTACTACATCCTCCACACACGCGGTTCGTCGCTTGTCGGCCTCTACTCGGTGGCGATCAAGCTGGCGGGATCGGTGGCCTTCATCGTCCGCGCCTTCCAATACGCGTGGCCGCCACTGGCCTACTCGGTGACCGATGACGCCGAGGCGTCACGCCTCTACGGCCTGGTGACGACGTATTACGTGCTGGTCAGCGGATGGGTGGTGGCCGGCCTGGCGCTGCTCGGGCGCTGGGTCCTCCGCTTGCTCGCCGCGCACTCGTACTACGGGGCCTACCGGGCGCTGCCCTGGGTGGCGCTCGGGTGGGCGATGTACGGGCTTTGGGTGGTGTTCCTGGTCATCGCGGGGCGAGCACAGGTGACGCGGCGCAACTTCCCCGCCTCAATCGCGGGACTGATCGCCAACGTCGTGCTGATCGTGGTGCTGGTCCCGTCGCTGGGGATCGCCGGAGCCGGGATCGCCCTGTGTGGCGCGTACGTCGTCATGCTGGTGGTCATGCACTTGCTCACGCGCCACGCCTTCCGCGTCGCCTTCGAGTGGCGGCGGCTGCTGCAGCTGACGCTGGTGATGGGCGCGGTCTCCGCCGCGGGCGACCTGCTGCTGCCCACGCACGGCGCGGTGGGATTCCTCACGCGGCTGGCCGCCTTTGCGGCGATTCCCCTCGTCCTCTTCCTGATCGGCTTCTCACACCCGCAGGAGCTTGCCCAGGCCCGGCGCCTGGCGAAGCTGGCCCGGGGGGGCGCTTGGAGGCAAGGGGACGCCTCATGACCCGGCCTCCGGTCAGCGTGGTGATGCCGTTCGCCGGCGATGAGGCCGCCGCGAGGGCCGCCGTGGCCACGCTGGTGGGGCTCTCGATCGCCCCCGGGGACGAGCTGATCCTCGCCGACAACAGCGGCACGGCCACCGCGGTCGCCGGCGTGCAACTCGTGCGGGCGAGCGGGGAGCGCTCTCCCGCCCACGCGCGGAACACCGGCGCCCAGCACGCGAGCGGCGAATGGATCCTGTTCCTCGACGCCGACTGCGTCCCGGCGCCCAGGCTTCTCGAGGACTACTTCGCCTCGGCCGTGGCCGCAGACGTCGGCGCGCTGGCCGGCGAGGTGGTACCAGCTCCCGGTGCGTCGACGCTGGCCGCCCGCTACGCCACCGAGCGGACCTTCCTCGGGCAGGCGGCCCACCTCTCCCACCCCTATCTGCCGCGGGCCGTGGCGGCGAATCTGATGGTCAGGCGTACCGCGTTTGAGCAGGTGGGGGGTTTCCTGGAAGGCGTCCGGGCTGCGGAGGACACCGACTTCAGCTGGCGTCTGCAGCACGCGGGCTGGCGGCTCGAGTTGCGGTCGGATGCACGGGTGCAGCACACGTACCGCACCACGCTCCGTGAGCTCCGCCGCCAGTGGCGCGGGTACGCGGCGGGACGTGCCTGGCTGGGCCGCCGCTACGACGGATTCACGCCGGAACCGGCGCTCCGCCGAGGCCTGCGGCGCGGCCTGGACCGTGGCCTGGGTCGCCGTTCGCGCCCGCTGAGGAGTCCGTCGCAGCGCGTGGGGCCCCTCGACCGTGGCCGCTACCTGGCGCTCGACGTGCTGCTCGCCGCCGAGGAGCTCGGTGGGCTCGCGCTGTCGAACCGTCCCGCCGGGCAGCCGGCAGTGCTCGGGTCCGCACGGGTTGTGCTCGTGGCGGATCGATTTCCGTCACGGGGTGACCCACTGGCCGAGTTCGCCCACACGCTCGACGGCGCCCGGATCGAGGCGGCGGCACGACCGGAGACGATGGAGCTTGAGTTGGCCCGCTCGCTCGACATTGCCTACCGCGAAGATGACGGCGCCGGTGCCCGTGCCGCGGCGATGCTGAGGCTGGCGATCAGACACCCGCTCCGCTGCCTGCTCGACATACGCGGGCGCGCGGCCCGGAACCTCGGTGGCCCACCGGGCGTGCGCCTGACGGTACTGGCGCCGGTCGCGCTGCGGATCAGCCGACACCCTGGGGCGAGGCTCCACGCCCTGGGCGGTGAGCCGGTCCGGGAGACCGCGGTGCGTCTCGCCGCGCTGACCGGCCGACCGCTCGATGGAGTGCAGCAGTGACCCGGGTCCAGATCGTCGACCCCTCGGCCTTCACACCGCCCTACGACCACGCGCTGGCCGCGGCCCTGGTCGGGGCCGGGGCCGAGGTCACACTCGTCACGAGCCGGTTCGCCTACGGGTCGGTTCCGGACGCCGACGGCTACGAGCGCCGAGAGCTCTTCTACCGGCACACTCCCGGCGCCGCCGGCTCCCGGGTGCGGCGTTTGGGCAAGCTGGTCCAGCACGGCCCCGACATGCTCCGCTACCGGCGCCTGGCCGGCCGGGCCGACGTCGCGCACTTTCAGTGGTTCGACGTTCCGTGGCTCGATCGTCATCTGCTCCCGCGCGGCCCCGTCGTGCTGACCGCGCACGACCTCCTTCCCCGCGAGCCTCGCACCGGCCAGGCGCGCGCGCAGAGGCAGCTCCTGCGGCGTGTCGATGCCGTGATCGTCCACTCCGACTACGGCCGCCGGCAGCTCGTCGAGGGGCTCGAGCTCGAGGCCGCCAAGGTGCACGTGGTTCCGCACGGGGCGCTGCACCACCTGACCCAGCAGGAGCACGAGCAGCCGCTGCCGGCAGAGCTGACGCATGCCGAAGGGCCGGTGGCGCTGTTCTTCGGGCTGCTGCGCCCCTACAAGGGCATCGAGACGCTGCTGGAGGCCTGGCGCGGGATCGATAACGCGGAGCTCTGGATCGTCGGCCGGTCCCGGATGCCGCTCGCGCCGCTGCGGGCCGGCGCGCCGGCGGGAGTGCGGTTCGTCCCGCGCTTCATCTCCGACCGTGAGCTGCCGTCCCTGTTCCGACACGCCGACGTAGTCGTGCTGCCCTACGCGCGGACCGAGCGCTTTGACCAGTCCGGAGTCCTGGCGACCGCGCTGGCGTTCGGCAAAGCCGTCGTGCTCTCGGACATCGGAGGCTTCGGCGAGGTCGCGGCGCACGGCGCGGCTGAGCTCGTGCCGCCGGACGATCCGGACGCCCTGCGCGCGGTGCTCCAGCGCCTGCTCGCTGACCCCGGCGCGCGTGAGCGACTCGCACGGGCTGCCGCGGCGGCAGCGGCGGG
>DATCPD010000230.1:0-4225 GCA_036564325.1 Solirubrobacteraceae bacterium
CCGCGGCAGCCGCGACGTCGAAGTCCGGATTCGATCCCTCGATCTCGGTCAGCGCGAGTGTCCCCTCGGGGGCGTCGCCGTCCACCACGATCACGTGGTCGAGCTGCGGCAGTCCCTCGCGGGCCTTAAGGATCGCCGGCACGTACGCCTGCTCGACGATCGCCACCCTGGTCGCCGCATCGGTGCACAGGTAGCGGATCTCCTCCGCTGGATACGTGGTGTAGATCGAGAACGGCGTCGCGCCCAGCATCGCGGCGGCGAGATCGACGATATGAAACTCCGGGCGGTTGCCGAGCATGATCGCGACGGTGTCGCCGCGCTCGACCCCGAGCTTCGCCAGGCCCCCGGCGACCGCATCGACCCGCCTCAGCAGCTCGCCCCAGGTCAGCGACACGTCGTCATCGGGGGTTCGCACCGCCACGATCTCCGGATGGCTGGCTGCCGTCCGCCGGAGCGCCTCGGTTACCGTCGGCGCGTCGACGGCGCGCCCGGCCGCCGGGCTGATCGTGCTGCTCTCCATTTTTTGAAAGCTATCGCACTACCGCGTGCCGAACCCGCGCCCGGTGAGAGTCGAGATGTCGTTGCTCAGCCCGATCACGAACAGCAGCAGGATGAGGACGAACCCAAGTGCCCCGGCACGCTCCATGACCACGAACGGGATCCTCTTGCCGCGGACCTTCTCGGCCACGGCCCAGAACACGTGTCCGCCGTCGAGGGGCAGGAACGGGAACAGGTTGATCACCGCCAGCGAGAGGGAGATCAACGCGAGCGTGTAGAGCGCCTCCGTGGTGTCGAAGGCGAATCGCTGCTGGGTGACCTTGAAGCCCCCGACAATGCCGTGGAGCTGGCTGCGGACCTTCGGCTCGAACAGCTTGGCGATCGTCGACACGGTGGACCGCGTCACGAACCACATCTCGCTGACGCTGGTCGATGCCGCGCGGGCCGGGCCGATCGAATGCAGCTGCGGGGCGAGGGCGAAACCGACTCGCACGCGCTTCGCCGCCGCGTCGTACCGGGGGTAGATCGTAAAGCCGAGCCGCTGCTTGCCCCTGAGCACAACCATCCGCACGGGCGCCTTGGCCACGCATCCGGCGACCGGGGCGCCGGCGCAGTGGTGGGAGCCGATCTGCTCGGTTATCTGGACACCGGAAAGGTGCTGCCGGCCATCGACGGCGACGATCCGGTCTCCGCTGCGCAGGTACTGCGAGCCGGGGAACGTGGGCTGATCGATCTGGTACTGGAGCTGTCCGTGACTGGTCACCGCCTCGCCGTTGGACCAGGCGATGGCCATGATCAGACCGAACGCGATCAGCAGGTTGACCGCCGGCCCGGCCAGGATCACCACCACCCGCTTCCACACTGGCTGGTTGTAGTACGCCCGCGGCAGCACCTCCGGCGGGATCTCCTCGTTCGGGTTCATGCCGGTGATCTTCACGTAGCCACCCAGCGGGAGCGGCCCGATCCCGTACTCGGTCTCGCCCCGGCGGAACTTCAGCAGCATCGGGCCGAAGAACAGCGAAAACCGCTCCACGCGCATGCCGACGGCCTTGGCCGCGGCGAAATGCCCGGCCTCGTGGAGGATGATCAGGAGGGCGAAGCCAGCGAATGCGAGCACGTATGACATGTCCGCGCTCCAGTGTGCCAAGTCGGCCTGACCGGCCGATTAAGCGTCGTCAGCCCTAAGCCACGGCTCGCCCGGCGGCGAGCTCCGCGGCCACGGCGCGGGCGCGGGTGTCAGCATCGCCGAGCGACTCGAACGAATGCACCGGAGCGGCGGGCAGGCGAGTCAGCGTCTCCTCGATCACCGCGGCGATATCCAGGAACGCGAGCCGGCCGGCCAGGAACGCGTGCACGGCGACCTCGTTGGCGGCGTTCAGCGTGCACGGCGCGGTCCCGCCGGCCCGCGCCGCGGAGCGAGCCAGGCGCAGACACGCGAAGGTCTGCTCGTCGACGGGCTCGAACGTGAGCGCGCCGAGGGCGGCGAGATCGAGCGGGGCGATCGGCACGTCGACGCGCTCGGGGTAGTGCAGCGCGTAGGAGATCGGCACGCGCATGTCGGGGTAGCCCAGATGCGCGAGGCTCGCGCCGTCGCACAGGGCGATCAGGCTGTGGACGATCGACTGCGGATGCACGACGACGTCGATTCGCTCGTACGGGGTTCCGAACAGGTGATGGGCCTCGATCACCTCGAGGCCCTTGTTCATCAGCGTCGCGGAGTCGATGCTGATCTTGCCCCCCATCGCCCAGGTCGGGTGCGCCAGCGCCTGCTCCACGGTGACCTCCCTGAGCTCGGCCGCGGTCCGTCCCCGGAACGGTCCGCCGGAGGCGGTCAAGGTCAGCCGGTCCACCGTCCCCGGCCGCTCGCCGGCGAGCAGCTGATGGAGGGCGGAATGCTCGGAGTCGACGGGGATGATCGTCGCTCCCGTGGCCTCCGCGAGCGCCGTCACCAGCTCTCCCCCGACGACCAGCGACTCCTTGTTGGCCAGGGCCAGATCGAGCCCCTCGCCCAGCGTGGCCACGGTCGGCACGAGACCGGCCGAGCCGACGATCGCGTTCAGGACCAGATCGCACTCGCACTCGGTGATCAGGCGCACCAGCCCATCGGTGCCGCTCAGCACCTGCCCGTCGGTCCACGCCTCGGCGGCGCGCGCGGCGGCGTCGGCGTCGGTCAGGGCGACTCGGCGCACGCCGTGCGCCCGGGCCTGCTCCAGGAGCTGCTCCCAGCCGCCGGAGGCGCTGAGGGCCACCACACGCAGCGTCTCCGGGTCGGCGCGCGAGACGACATCGAGCGCTTGCACACCGATCGAGCCGGTGCTGCCGAGGATGGCGACGCGGCGTGGCACGGCGCCGATTGTTGCAAGCTGCCGTTCAGGCGGCCGCGGCTGGCCGCAGCAGCGCCTGTGCGCTGATCCGCACGGTGCCCCGATCGGGATGGCGCAGGGTGGCAATCACCAGGTCGACGTGGGTGGACCGCGGCCCCTCCCCGAGGTTGAAGGCCAGCACCGACCGCGCCGGCGACAGCCACGCGGCCTCCCCGCACACCAGGTTTTCACCCTCGGGATAACTGGAGCCCGGCTCCAGCGTCAGCTCCTCGGTGGAGAGGTTGCGGACGATGGTCCGCAGCGTGTCGTCAGCCACCACCACATCGATCCGGAACAGGCCCTCGGCCCGCACCAGCATCCCGCGCCCGGCTCGAGCTCGCGGCTGGCGGCAAGCACGCGTCCGGGTGGGCCGCCGGTTTGCTCGAGCGGGGCTTCGAGCTGGTGATCGGGGCCGCTCAGAGCAGGCCGATCAGCATCTGGCCCACCGCGCTCGAGGGCTCCAGCCCGATCAGGATCGAGACGACGTTGTTGAAGCCGGCCTGCTGGTTGGGGAACAGCTGCAGCTGGACTTCGCGGGCTGGACCCCCCGGGACCTGGATCAGCGTGTCTGCGCCCGGCTTCAGATCCACCGGGGTCGAGGGGGGGTGCCGTCGATCAACTGGACGGCGGGAAGCAGCGCGCTGGTGGCGTTGTAAAGCGTGAGCGTGAAGCCCGCGGCGCCAGCAGGATTCGCAGAGACGCTGACCCGGACGCTGCCATCCCCCATCGCCACGAGCGTCTGCGGCGTAGCGGTGATGGTCGCCACCGCGCCGCTGACGATCCCGCCGCGGCCCTGGACAAACGCGTCCGGGGTCAATCCGCCGAGCTTCTGGGAGTTGGCGGCCGTGCCGCCGACGTTCAGGAAGTTGGCGTCGCGGATCTTCAGGTAGGTCGCGTTGGCGTCACGGACCTTCAGGAACGTCTTGTTCGTCGTCGCCTTGTCGTAGTAGTTCCGGGTCACCTTGTGCTCGAAGTTGGTCAGCGAGCTGTTCATCTTGATCCATTTGTCCTCGAGCTTGAACAGCGCTGTCTTGACGTCACCGGGAATTCCACTCAGTTTCAGGAACAGGCCTCCGGCCCGGGCCGGCACCGCGGTCGGATTGGCCTCAGCGCGTTCGACCGCCCCTCCCACCAGCGCCAGCAGCGCCATCGACACGCCCGTCTTCGCCGCTGCCAAGCGGAATTTGACGTAGTCAGCCATCTGGTCCCCCATTCGTTCGCCCGGTCGGCTCTCGTTGGAGCGAATCTTACGCAGCAGCCAAGCGGCTGCAAGTCCCGTCTTGGTCTCTCCTGAGTTCGGCGATGGTCCACCCGTGGAGGTCGATCCGGCGGTGCTCGTGCAGCCCCGCCCGCGCATACGCCCC
>DATCPD010000239.1:0-21638 GCA_036564325.1 Solirubrobacteraceae bacterium
GTCGGCCGGGGCCGGCGCCGGGATCAACCGCTGCTCGGCGAGCCACGTGGACAGGGCCTCGGGAGTCGGCAACCGCTCCTCGTTCTGCTCGAGGTCGACGGTGTTTACGAACTGCCGGACGAGCTCGAGCTTTCCTGGCGCTGATTGATTCTTTGCCATCACCACCAATCTTACTTGACCGGTTAGCTAGACCAGCTATGCTTGTTAGACGGTTACTGAAACACCCGCCCCGGAAGGAACACCATGCTGAGCCTCAATTTGCTGGCCACCCAGGCCCACCGCAGCGATCTCGCCGATCAGGCCCGACGCGCACGCGTGAATGCCACCGCCACCCCCGTCACCCGCGTGACGTTGCGCTATGCGGCGGCGGCCGACGCGCCACGGCTGCGAGATCTGGCCGAACTGGACTCAGCCCTCCTCCCGGACGGACCGGTGCTGTTGGCCGAGGTGGACGGGCGGCTCAGAGCGGCCCTGCCGATCGACGGTGGAGCGCCGATCTCCGATCCGTTTCACCGCGGCCGCGAGCTCCTGCAGCTGTTGCAGCTGCGCGCCGACCAGCTTCGACCCGGCGGCGCGGGCGCCTAGAGGAGCCGTGAGGCGCTCAGGCCCCCTGGGCGCCGGCCGCCAGGCGGTCGATGCCGCCCAGGAACAGCTGGGTGGCGAATCGGGCGGCGCCCTCAACGTCCGCAGGTTCTCGCTCGGCCATGCGCACGCCGAGCTCCAGCGCCGCGCCGGCCATCGCACCCGCCATGTAGTCGGCGTCCAGCGGCGCTAGGTCCCCGCGCGCGATCGCAGCGCGGAGATCGTCGAGCAGCTCGTCGACGCCCGCGCCCAGGATCGGATCGCCGAACAGCGAGCGAATCGGTCCCGCATTGCGCTGCATCAGCTTGAACATCAGCTGGTCCTCGACCAGGAACGAGAACCACGCCCGGTAGGCGTCTCCGACGAACTCCTCGAGCGTCTGCGCACTCGCCCGCACGGCACGGAGCCGGCGGCGGACCTCCTGCGCGCTCTCGTCGAGCACGGCCCGGAATACCGCCTCCTTGTCGGCGAAATAGTTGTAGAACGTGCCCGAGGCCAGCTGCGTGCCGCGGATCACGTCGCGAACGCCGGCGGCGTCGTAGCCGAGCTCAGCGAACACCTCGCGCGCGGCGAGCAGGATCGCTGCCCGGTTGGACGCCTTCGTCCGGGCGCGCCGGCCGCTGTCCATGGCCACGTCCGTCATGCCGGGGTGGCAACCGCCTCTGATGCCGCGGGCTGCACGGGCAGGGCGAAGCCCGCCGCTCGGGCGCGCGCCGCGCCGGCGTTCAGCTCCTTGCGCAGCGCGTGGAGGTAGTTGTCGAAGTCGACCTGCATGGTGTGGCGTTTGGAGGCGACGTAGCGCTTGAACATGCGAGCTCGCTCGCGCTCCACGTCGGCCTCCATCTCCTGGCGCGAGAGCAGGTGGTACTCGCCGCGCAGATAGGAGGCGATCCAGCGCCCCTGCGCCTCGGCCAGCGGCATCGTCGCGCCGAGCGGCTGCAGCAGCGCGATGAACGCCAGGTTGTCGACGCCCGGCTTGAACACCCGC
This sequence comes from Solirubrobacteraceae bacterium, assembly GCA_036564325.1. Lineage (GTDB taxonomy): Bacteria > Actinomycetota > Thermoleophilia > Solirubrobacterales > Solirubrobacteraceae > Palsa-465. The sequence goes on from DATCPD010000239.1 coordinate 1,571, forward strand.
TTGTAGAGCGGAAGATCGTTGTCGGGAGCGGCGATGAAGCCCTCGTCGAAGAACGGGAAGGTGACCTTGTAGCCCGTGCACCAGACGATCACGTCGATGTCCTCGACGCTGCCGTCCTCGAAGCGGACCTTCCCGCCCTCCAGGGTCGACAGGTTCGGCTTCCACGTGACCTCGCCATGGGCGATGCGGTTGAGGAAGTCGGCGGAGATCGTCGGATGCGCCTCGCCGATCTTGTGGTCAGGCTCGGGCAACCCGTAGTCCTGCACCTTGCCGACCCCGATCCTGTACATGGCCATCAGGATCGCGCGCCGGAACGCGAACGGGAGCACGGGGGTGAGCGCGTTGACGCCGATCTGATCGAGCGGGCGCCCGAACAGGTACTTGGGCAGGATGTACGCCCCGCGCCGCGAGGAGATGAACGTCCGCTTGGCGACGAAGCTCGATTCCACGGCGATGTCCATCGCGCTGTTGCCGATCCCGACCACGAGCACGTTCTTGTCCTTGAAGCCGGAGTTCTCGATGTAGTGGTGGGAGTGCATCTGCTCCCCCTCGAACTCGCCGGGGAACGCCGGCTCCGGCCAGCGGGGATCCCAGTGGTGGCCGTTGGCCACCAGCAGGGCGTCGTAGCGTCGCGTCTCGCCGCCCTCGAGGCTCACCGTCCAGACGCCGTTCTGCTCGCGCGCCGCGTGCTCGACACCGGTGTCGAAGACGATCCGGTCCCGAAAGCCGAACTGATCGACGTAGGCGTCGAAGTACCGCGCGATCTGCGAATGGTGCGGGAAGTCGGGGTAATCGGACGGCATCGGATAGTCCGAGTACTCCATGCGCTCCCGCGAGGTGTTGATGTGCAGCGAGCGGTACGCCGAGGACATCCCGTTCTTGTTGCCGAACACCCAGTTCCCGCCCACGCGGTCCGATTTCTCGTAGCAGTCGAACGGGATCCCACGCTCGTGCAGCGCCTTCGCGGCGCCGATGCCGGACGAGCCGGCGCCGATCACGCAGACTGAGGGGAGTGTGGTCATCGACTGCTCCTGGGGCTCGGGTTGGTGACGGGACTCCGGGTCACGATCAGACTAGACAAAGATGACGGGGGCGTCAAGATTGATTTCGCCCAGATCCAACCCGCTCCGACCGAGTCCGCCACCCCCATTGGGTCGCGCCGGAACCTCGCGACTAACCGGCGACCACGGTCTGCTGCTGTTCGGCGTCGGCCGCGCCCCCCGCGGCCTCCTGGCGGCGGTGCTCCCGGCCGCGCTCCATCACTTCCTTGAAGCTCTTGAAGCGGAAGATCAGGACCAGTGCCGCGAACCCCAGCACTCCGCTGAGCACGGCGGTGGCGATCTGCTGCCCGACGGAGAACGCCGCCACCGTGGGCGCGCTCGCGCTGTGGGCGAAGATCGTCAGCAGCAGCGCCTGCTGCACGCCGGCGCCGCCGGGGGTGAACGGGAACACCGACGCGACGACCTGGACGCCGAGGACCAGCAGCGCGTTGCGCACCGAGCCCCCGATGTGGAAGGCGTCGAGCAGCGCCCAGTACGCGGCAAACCGGGCGATCCAGCTGGCGAACTGCCAGCTGGCCATGTCCCGCCGATACCGGCGCCGGTCGCGCAGGATGGTGAAGCCCTGGCGCACGCGCGCCCAGAATGCCCGCACCTTCACCGACAGCAGTGCGAAGGCGAGCAGGAACGCGGCCCACAGCGCGGTCATGAAGAACAGCGTGAAGCGCATGTGCGAGGCGAAGAAGCTGATGTCGAACGCCGGCAGCTTGGAGAAGTCCGGCGGCTTCGGAAACACGCCCTGCGTGAACGCGAAGGCCATCACCAGCAGGCCCATGAACCAGTCGAAGATCACCCCTGTCGACATCGCGGCCGCGACCGTCGGATAGCTGCTGCGCGTGATCGCCATCCGGGCCAGAAACAGCTGCGCTATGTTGCCGCCGCCAAGCGGGAACACGTTGTTGACCGCGTAACCGACCATGTACGAGCCCCAGATGTCCCGCCAACGCACCCGTTCCTCCGGATACGCCGCCCGGACCGCGTTGAACAGTGCGCGCGAGCGCAGCAGCAGGTACCCCGCATACAGCACCAGCGCGAGCAGCAACGACGCCCAGCTCAGATTCGCCAGCTGCGAGAAGAACTTCCCCGCCGAATCGAGCAGCCCGCTGATCGTGCTGCCGATCGAGGCGTGATGGTGGCTGTTGGCGACGGTCGCGGCGGCAATCGGTGCCATCCACACACGGTCGCACACCGCGGAGTCGGCCGCACCTGGGAACGGGGCGTGCGACTGTCCAGGCGGTTCGGCCCAAAAATAGACCCGGGGGACCCAGATCCATCTGGGTCCCCCGGAGAGCCAGGGAAGTGGGGGCGCAGTTCCCTGACCGACATGGGCGGGTTTCCCCGTCCCAAGCCTTTGCTAAACCAAAATCGTGATTCTCACGTCGACCCACCGCGCACCACTCGCACGTACCAGCCCCTACGGTAGCAGCCCGGACCCGCTAATCGCAGGAAATCTCAGCGTTTTGCCGGGTCAGCGCCGCTGCCCCGGGCCGCTGAAGAATTCCTCCCCCGGGCGGACCGTGCCCGCGGCCTCGGCCTCGTGTCTGAGGGTCCGATCCGCCTCGCCGCTCCAGGCGCCGACAGCCAGCATCTCGCGGTCGGCGTCCATCGGGCTCCCGCCAAGATCCTTGTTGACGATCCGCGCGCATTTGCGGCCTTCGGCGATCGCGGTGACGACGAGCGACTGGCCGATCCGTGCGTCACCGGCGGCGTACACGCCCTTGACCGAGGTGCGATAGGTCTGCCGGGTGCGAATGTTGCCGCGCTTGTCGAGCTCCAGATCGAGCTGCTCCACGAGGCCCTCGTGCTCGGGGTGCTCGAAGCCGATCGCGATCAGGACGAGGTCCGCGTCGAGCACGAACTCCGTGCCAGGCACCGGCGTCAGATCGCGCGAGGACGTGCCGGTGACCTGCCGGGCGTAGACATGGCTGACCGCTCCGTCCTTGCCGCCGAAGCCCGTGACCTCGGTTCCCCATCGCCGCTTGCCGCCCTCGTCGAGGGCGTAGGTGCTCACGGTCCGCTTCGGCGGGAGGGGCCACGGGTGCCGAGGGTCCTCGCCGTCGGTGGGGAGCTCCGCGTACACGTCCAGCATCACCACGCTCCGGGCGCCCTCACGATGGGAGTTGGAGATGCAATCCATCCCGGTATCGCCGCCACCGATCACTATCACGCGCTTGCCCCGGGCCGAGATCTCCTGCCCGGGCTCGGTGGGCTTGAACGGCCGGCCCTGTTGGGAGGCGACCCAGCGGTTGCGCTGGTACAGGTAGTCCATCGCGTAGTGGACCCCCTTCAGCTGCCGGCCGGGCACGTCGAGGTCACGTGACACGCGCGAGCCGATCGTCAGCACCAGGATGCCGTGGCGCTCGATCACCTCGTCGGCAGTGAGCTCGCGGCCGACGTCGGTGTTGTAGACGAACTCGATCCCCTCCTGGGCGAGGATGTCGACACGCCGGTCGATGATCGACTTCTCGAGCTTGGCGTCGGGAACGCCGAAGCGCATCAGCCCGCCGGGTCCCTCGTCCCGCTCGTAGACCGTCACCCTGTGCCCGGAATTGTTGAGCTCGGCTGCCGCCGCCAGGCCCGCCGGTCCCGCGCCGACGACGGCAACGGTCTTCTCGGTGCGGCGGGACGGTGGCTCGGGCACGACCCAGCCCTCGGCGAAGGCGCGTTCAGCGATGGCCATCTCGATCTGCTCGATCGCCACGGCATCGTCGTTGATCGCCAGCACACACGCGGACTCGCACGGCGCGGGACAGATCCGACCCGTGAACTCGGGAAAGTTGTTGGTCATGTGGAGCTGGTCGATCGCGTCGCGCCACTTGCCCCGGTAGACGAGGTCGTTCCAGTCCGGAATCAGGTTGCCCAGCGGGCAGCCCTCGTGACAGAACGGGATTCCGCAGTCCATGCAGCGGGCCCCCTGGCGCTGGAGCTCCTCCTCGGGCTGGAGCGCGAAGTACTGCTTGTAGTCGTGCACGCGCTCGCCCGGGTCGCGCTTGTCAAAGCCGACCCGATGGATCTTCAGGAATGCGCCGAGTTCACCCATGGGGGCAGCGGAGCGTAGCAACGCGGACCCGAACCCCAGGTTCCCTGCACACCGTCCATCCCAACCCCTAAAGTGCGCGCGTGGGCGCCCTGGGTAAACGGTTCACCGTGGCGCTCGGAGCCGCAGCGGCCATGACCCTGTCGGGTTGGGCGGGCGTGCCGGCCGCGACGGCAGCCTCCAGCGCTCCCACCCCTCCGGGCACGCCCACGATCACCGTCGCCGCGCCCGCGCGGATCGCCAGCGGTTGGCGCGCGACGCTCACCGGAACGGCGGCCGGAGCGCCGGCCGGGACCGAGGTGCGCCTGTACGCCAGCCCGTACCCCTTCACGGTCGCAAGCCTGGCCGCCAGCACCACGACCGCACCCGACGGCTCGTACTCGTTCACGGTGTCCCCTGACCGCATCACGCGCTATCGCGTGCTGGAGACCGGCACGACGGCGAGCGCGCTCGCGCAGGTTGAGGTGACCGGCAAGGCGCCGACCAAGGTCAGGGCCCTCCCCCTGGGACAGGCGGGCGTGAGCGTGCTGATCTTCCATCCCCGCGACCTTCGCTGGGGTGGCGCCCGGGTCCGCTGGTCGTTTGCCACCGGCCGGCACGGCCGCTTCTTCGCCGCACCGACCACCAAATCGGTGAGGCTCAGCCCGTATGTGACAGTCCTGCGCACCGAGGTGACGCTTCCCGCGGGCCGATTCCGCTGGCGTGCCTGCTTCCACGCGCGCGGCGATCACGCGCTGGTCAATGCCCGCCGGCCGCCTGGGTGCACCGGCCGTGGCTATTACGGCGGCGGTTCGCTTCCGGTCGGCTACCCGGGTCCGGGCGCGATCTCCCGTGCCGCCGGCGTGCTGCGTAGCCGCGCGGGACGCACGGCCTTTGCCGTCGTTGACAGCGAGGGCCGCATGTCCGGGGTGCATGAGCACTGGACGTTCGTGTCGGCCAGCGTCGTCAAGGCGATGCTCCTGGTCGCCTACCTGCGTCGCCTCGACGCGCGCGGCCAGCGTCACGTCGACTCCTTCAGCAACTCGTTCCTGTACCCGATGATCCACGTCTCGGATAACTCGGCGGCCACCCAGACCTGGTCGATCGTGGGCGACTCCGGTCTGTATTCGGTCGCCCGCGCTGCCGGGATGACCGACTTCTCGATCGTCGGAATCTGGGCCAACGCTCAGATCAGCGCCGCCGACCAGGCGAAGTTCTTCTTTGAGATGGACTCGCTGATCCCGCGCGAATACATCGGCTACGCCCGCTTCCTGCTCTCGACGATCGCCGACTATGAAAGCTGGGGGATCCCGGCGGTCGCCCGGCCGCGCGGCTACACCGTGTTCTTCAAGGGCGGCTGGCGCGGAACCGGCCTCGGTCAACTCGTCCACCAGGTCGGCCGACTCGAACGTCACGGCTTGAAGTTCTCGATGGCCGTGATGACCGACGGCGATCCGTCGATGGGCTACGGCATCGGCACGATCCAGGCCGTCACGGGGTCCCTGCTCTGACTCGCGTGGAGCTCACGCGCAAGCTGACCGTCGGCGTGGTGGCGGCGGCGGCCGTCTTCGCCGGGGGCGCTCCGAGCGCCCCGGCCGCCCCCGCACCGCTGCCGATCACGCTCACCAGTTCGGCCCGATCGATCACGGCGAGCCAGCCCGTGACGCTGTCAGGGCATGTCAGCGGTGTTCCCGCCGCCACCGAGGTGCGCCTCTACCGGAGTGCCTATCCCTATCCCGTGGCCGTGCAGGTGGGAACCACCACCACCGCCGCCGATGGCTCGTTCTCGTTCGCCGTCGTGCCGGACCGAAACGTCCGCTACCGCGCCGTCGTGCCGGCCACCGGGGCAAGCGCCCAGGTGGCGGTGACCGTGTTCGCCCGCACGAGCGTCAAGGTTCGCGCGCTTGCCTTCGGGCGGGCTGGGGTGACGATCCTCGTGTATCACCCTGCTGACCTCCGCTGGGGTCGGGCGCCCGTCCAGTGGTCATTCGCCGGCGGCGGCGCCCGCAGCTACTCGCAGGCCCCCTCGGCCCGTGCCCGCCCGCTTGGGCCGCACATCGCGGTGCTCTCTACGCAGGTCGCGCTGCCGGCGGGACGGTTCCGGTTCCGAGCGTGCTTCCGCCCGCAGGGCGCCCACGCCTTGGACAGTGCCGTCCGCGTCCCGGGATGCTCCGGTCTCGGCTACCAGGGCGGCGGCTCGCTCCGGGTCGGGTTTCCCGGCCCGGCGGCGATCGCGAACGCGGCCAGGTACGTGCGGGGGCGCGCCGGCCGAAAGGCGTTCGCGGTCGTCGACAGCGAAGGCCGGCTCTCAGGGGTCAACGTCCACTGGACGTTTCCCACCGCCAGCGTCGTCAAGGCGATGCTGCTGGTCGCCTACCTGCGTCGCCTCGACGCTCGCGGCCAGCATAACGTCGACGCCTACAGCAACTCGTTCCTGTACCCGATGATCCACGTCTCGGACAACAACGCGGCGACACAGTGCTGGTCGATCGTCGGCGATTCCGGGCTCTACGCGATCGCCCGGGAGGCGGGAATGACCGACTTCTCGGTGTCCGGCCTGTGGGGCACCGCGCTCCTCAGCCCGGCCGACCAGGCTCGCTACTTCTTCGAGATGGACTCGCTGATCCCGCACGAGTTCGTCGGCTACGCGCGCTTCCTGCTCTCGACGATCGCTGCTTCGCAGAGCTGGGGAATCCCGGTCATCGCGCGGCCGCTCGGCTACCAGACGTTCTTCAAGGATGGCTCTGAGCCGACCGGCCTCGGGCAGCTCGTCCACCAGGTGGACCGGCTCGAGGGTCACCACCGGCAGTTGGCGATCGCGGTCATGACCGACGGCGATCCGACGATGCAGTACGGGATCGACACGATCCAGGGCGTCGCCGCAGCGCTGCTGCGGTGAGCCTCGGACTAGGCCTCGACGGCCTCCGGCTGCTCATTTTTCTTTTCCTCGAGCGCGCGCTTGTAGTCCCGCGGCATCACCTTGACGAATCGCTCACTGGCGCCGCGGTCCCACGAGGCCAGCAGATTCCGCGCGACGAGCGAGCCGGTCCGCTGGGCGTGCTCTGAGATCAGCGCCTTGACCTCGTCGGCGTCGGCGTCGCCGAGCCCCTCGAGATCGACCAGCTCGGTGTTGCAGCGGCTGGCAAAACGACGGTCGACGTCGTACACGTAGGCGACCCCGCCGCTCATCCCGGCGGCGAAGTTCCGCCCCGTGGGGCCAAGCACTACGACGCGGCCGCCGGTCATGTACTCGCAGCCGTGATCGCCAACACCTTCGACGACGGCCACGGCGCCGGAATTGCGCACCGCGAAGCGCTCGCCGGCCAGTCCGCGGAAGAAGGCTCGGCCCGCGGTCGCGCCATAGAGCACGGTGTTGCCGACGATCATGTTCTCCTCGGCCCGGAACTTCGCCTTCTCGGGAGGGCGCACCGACACGATGCCCCCGGAGAGCCCTTTGCCGGTGTAGTCGTTGGTCTCGCCGCGCAAGGAGAACGTGACGCCCGGAGCCAGCCAGCCGGCGAAGCTCTGACCCGCCGAGCCCGTGAACGAGATCTCGATCGCTCCCTCCGGCAGGCCCTTCAGTCCGTGACGGCGGGCGATCTCCCCCGAGAGGATCCCGCCCACGGTACGGTTGACGTTGCGAACGGGCACCGGGCCGAAGCGGACCGATTCACCGTCGTCGATCGCCGGGGCGCACTTGCGGACGAGCTCCCAGTCAAGCGCGTCGTCGAGCACCGGGACCTGCGCGCGTGTACGGCACCGAGGGGCGTCCTTTGGAAGGTCGGGCGTCTTCAGCAGCATCGACAGGTCGACGTGCTTGGCCTTCCAGTGCTTGATCGCGGGATCCATGTCCAGCATCTCGGTGTGGCCGATCATGTCCTGGAAGCGGCGGACGCCGAGCGAGGCCATGATCTGACGCACGTCCTCGGCCACCATGATCAGGTAGTTGACCACCTGCTCCGGGGTGCCGCGGAAGCGCTTGCGGAGCTCCGGGTCCTGGGTCGCGATCCCCACCGGACACGTGTTGAGATGGCAGACGCGCATCATGATGCAGCCCATCGCGATCAGCGGCGCGGTCGAGAAGCCGAATTCGTCGGCGCCCAGCAGGGCCGCCACGACGACGTCACGGCCGGTCTTCATCTGCCCGTCGACCTCGACGGTGATGCGCGAGCGCAGGTCGTTGAGCAGCAGTGTCTGCTGGGTCTCGGCAATGCCGATCTCCCAGGGCACGCCGGCGCCGTGGACGGAGGACTGGGGGGAGGCTCCCGTGCCCCCGTCGTGGCCGGCAATCGTGACGTGGTCCGCGTTGGCCTTGGCCACACCGGCGGCCACGGTTCCGACACCGACCTCTGAGACCAGCTTCACCGACACCGACGCTCGCGGGTTGGCACAGCGCAGGTCGTAGATCAGCTGCTTCAGGTCCTCGATCGAATAGATGTCGTGGTGCGGAGGCGGTGAGATCAGGCCGACGCCCGACGTCGAGTTGCGGATCTTGGCGATGTAGTCGTCGACCTTGTGACCGGGAAGCTGACCGCCCTCGCCGGGCTTGGCGCCCTGGGCCATCTTGATCTGCAACTGGTCAGCGTTGACGAGATAGTGGATCGTGACGCCGAACCGGCCCGAGGCGACCTGCTTGATCGCCGAGCGGCGCGAGTCCCCATTGTCATCCGGCGTATAGCGCGAGGGATCCTCTCCCCCCTCGCCGGTGTTCGATTTGGCGCCGAGCCGGTTCATCGCAATGGCCAGGGTCTCGTGCGCCTCGCGGCTGAGCGCTCCGAGGCTCATCGCCCCTGTGGTGAAGCGCCGGACGATCTCACTGGCGGGCTCGACCTCCTCCAGTGCGACCGGCTTGCCGGAGGGCTTGAACTTCATCAAGCCGCGCAGCGCCGCCTTCCGGGTCGCCTGCTGGTTGGCCAGGCGCGAGAACTCCTCGTAGGTCTGGTGCGCATCGCCGTTCTGGCCGCGCACGGCGTGCTGCAGCTTGGCGATCGTGTCCGGGTTCCACACGTGGATCTCTCCGTCACGGCGCCACTGCAGGACGCCGCCGACCGGCAGCAGGTCGCGGCCGGTCCGCGGGTAGGCGCGGAAGTGCCGCTCCATCGCCTCGGTGGAGAGGTGGTCCAGTCCGACGCCGCCGATCCTCGAGGCGGTGCCGGTGAAGTGGGTGTCGATCAGCTCTCGGTTGAGGCCGACCGCCTCGAAGATCTGAGCGCCGCAGTAGGACTGGATGGTCGAGATACCCATCTTCGAGATCGTCTTCAGCAGGCCCTTCCCGATCGCCTTGACGATGCGCTGCTCGGCCTCGTCCCGGCTGAGGTCCTCGGGCAGCAGTGACCGATCCGCCAGCTCGTCCAGCGACTCGAACATCAGATATGGGTTGATGGCCGCGGCTCCGTACCCGATCAGGGTCGCCATGTGGTGGATGTCCCGCGGCTCCCCGGACTCGATCACCAGGCCCGTACGCAGGCGGGTACCGCGCCGGACGAGGTGGTGGTGAACCGCCGCCACCGCGAGCAGTGAGGGCATCGCCACTCGCTCAGGGCCAAGGTTGCGGTCGGAGAGGATCAGGATGCTCGCCCCGTTGTCGACGTAGCGCGCCGCCTCAGCGCACAGGTCGAACAGGCGTATCTCCATCCCGTCCGGCCCGGCCTCGATCGGCCAGGTGATGTCGAGCGTGGCGGCCTCGAACACGTCATGGGACACCTGGCGGAGCTTCTCGAGCTCGGCGTTGCGGAGGATCGGCTGGTCCATCATCAGCTGATGGGACTGCTCCGGTGACTCCATCAGCAGGTTGACCTCCGCCCCCACCCCGGTCTGCAGGCTCATCACCACCGACTCGCGGATCGGGTCGATGGGAGGGTTCGTCACCTGTGCGAACAGCTGCTTGAAGTAGGCGAACAGCGGCGGCTGACGATCGGACAGCACGGCCAGCGCGGCGTCGTTGCCCATGCTCGCCACCGGCTCCTCGCCCTTCGCCGCCATCGGCGCGATGATCATCCGCAGGTCCTCCTGCGAGTACCCGAAGGCCAGCTGCTTGGAGCGCAGGGGCTCGATGCGGGGAGTCCGCGGCTCGCGGTCAGGCAGATCCGCGATGTGCACGACCGAGCGCTCGTACCACTCGCCGTACGGTTTGCGCCGGGCGACCCGGCGCTTCACCTCCTCGTCCTCGACGATGCGCCCGTCCTCGAGGTCGACTAGGAACACCTTGCCCGGCGCGAGGCGGCCCTTGCGCTGAACGTGCTCGGGCGCGACTGTCATCACCCCGGTCTCGGAGGCGAGGACGACATAGCCCTCGGTGTCCTGAATCCAGCGGCCCGGGCGAAGCCCGTTGCGGTCCAGCACGGCGCCGACCAGCCGGCCGTCGGTGAAGACGATCGCCGCCGGCCCATCCCATGGCTCCATCATGCAGGAATGGAAGTCGTAGAAGCCCTTCAGATCAGGATCGAGATCGTTGCGGGTCCGGTAGGCCTCAGGGACCATCATCATCACCGCATGCGGGATCGAGCGCCCGCTGAGCACCAGCAGCTCGAGCACGTTGTCGAACGTCGCGGAATCGGAGCCTCCCTCCCGGACGACCGGGATCACCTTCTCAAGGTCATCGCCGAACAGTTCCGAGGCGAGCTGCGATTCGCGCGCCCGCATCCAGTTGACGTTGCCCCGGAGGGTGTTGACCTCGCCGTTGTGGGCGATCATCCGGTAGGGATGCGCCAGCTCCCAGCTCGGAAAGGTGTTGGTGGAGAAGCGTGAGTGCACGAGCGCCAGCCGCGAGGCCACGCGCGGGTCTCGGAGGTCGTTGAAGTAGCGAGGGAGCTGCGGTGCCGTCAGCATTCCCTTGTAGACGATCGTGCGCGAGGAGAAGCTCGGCAGCGCGAGGTCGCTTCCGGCCGCCCGCTCGATCACCCGCCGGATCACGTACAGCTTGCGCTCGAACGCGTCCTGGTCAGGGATCTCCTCCGACGCCTCGATCACCACCTGGCGGATCAGGGGCGCGGCCAGCCGAGCTGTGTCACCGACGTGGCGCTCGTCGACCGGGACGTCACGCCACCACACCCACCGCTGTCCCTCGGCCTCGATCGTCTCCTCGATCAGGCGCTCGAGCGTTTGGCGTCGCTCGGGATCCCGGGGCAGATAGCACATCCCGACGCCATAGCGTCCTGGCACCGGCAGCTCGACGCCGACCACCGCGCGCATGAACGCGTCGGGGATCTGGAGCAGGATCCCCGCTCCATCGCCGGTGTTTGGGTCGGCCCCCTCGGCGCCGCGGTGCTCGAGATTCTCGAGCGCGTCGAGCGCCTTCTCGACGACGGCATGGCTCGCCTCGCCCCACAGCTTCGCCACCATCGCGATGCCGCAGGCGTCGTGTTCATTCTGAGGGTCGTAGAGGCCAGTGGCCCCCGGCGGAGCGGAAAGCTTGTGCATGGGAAAGGGGTGCCCTGGGAGCGGGGACAGGGGGAAAGCGCCGGCGGCCCGACTTACCGAAACATTATCAGCGCGATCGAGCGCCAGCCCGGCCGCCTGGCATCCCGGGCGGAGTGGGATGCTTGGCTTGGGAGCGGCGTTTACTTTTGTTCCGCGAGGGATGCCCGGCGGCCGTCGCTGGCGCCGTTTGAGCCCGCTTTTGCCGGGGGCTTCTTGGCCGGCTTCTTTGCGGGAGCCTTCTTGGCCGCCTTCTTTGCCTTCGGCTTCTCAGCCGGTTCTTCGTCCTCGGGGCGCATGGCCGCGAGGCTGGCCTCCAGGGCGGCCATCAGGTCTGGGGCGGCGGCGGGCTCTTCGGCCTGGGGCTGGACGGCGATCTCCTCGCCCGCTGCCTTGCGCTCGATCAGTTCGAGAACTCGCTCGCGGTACTCGTCGCGGTACTTGCTCGGCTCGAAGTCGGCCGACAGGGACGCGATCAGCTGCTGGGCCATCTTCAGCTCACGCTCGGAGGCCTCCGCGTCGCCGAGCGCGTCGAGCTCGTCGATCCGGTCCGGCGCGAGCACCTCGTCGCCGAACAGCATCGTGGTCAGGGTCAGCGCATCGCCCGCCGGGCGCAGGGCGCACAGCTGCTGCTTTGACCGCAGCACCACGCGGCCGATGCCGACCTTGCCGGCCTCGCGCATCGCGTCCAGCAGGAGCTTGTAGGCCTTGGCGCCGCCGGCGGTGGGAGCCAGGTAGTAGTTGTGGTCGTAGAAGATCGGATCGATGTCGACCAGATCGACGAACTCCTCGATGTCGACCGTGCGGGTCGCCTTGGGGTCAAGCGCGTCAAGTTCCTCCGGAGCGATCGTGACGTAGCGATCGGGGGTGATCTCGTAGCCCTTGATGATCTCCTCGAAGGGCACCTCGTCGCCGGTGGTCGGATCCACCCGCTTCTGCTTGATGCGAGCACCCGTCTTGCTCGAGAGCTGGTGGAAGCGAACCGTCTTCGGCGACGTGGCGCTGTAGAGCTTGACGGGGACATTGACGAGCCCGAAGCTGATTGCGCCAGACCAGATTGCGCGTGCCATGGTCTTTTTGTATAGCGAACCGGCGACGCGATCAAGCCGTGAGCGCGGTCTTGCTCAACGGTTGACCCACGACATGTCCGGATATCGATCGCCGGAGGCCGCCCCCGCGGGCGCCGCTGCGTCGAGCTGACGGAGGTCCTCCTCGCTCAGTGTCAGCTCCGCGGCGTCGACGTTTTCCTGCAGATAGGCGCGCCGCTTGGTGCCCGGAATCGGGACCACGTCGTCGCCCTGACGCAGGACCCAGGCGAGGGCCAGCTGACCCGGTGTGCAGTTGTGCCCGGCCGCCAGCTCCTTGACCCGGTCCAGCAACTCGAGGTTGCGCCGGAGGTTCTCGCCCTGGAACCGAGGGTTGTGCCGGCGGAAGTCCTGTTCGTCGAGATCCTCCGGCTTGGAGATGCGTCCGGTGAGAAAGCCGCGCCCGAGCGGGCTGTAGGCGACCAGGCCGATGCCAAGCTCACGGATCGTCGGCAGCACCTCCTCCTCGATGTCCCGGCTCCACAGCGAGTACTCGCTCTGGAGCGCCGAGATCGGGTGCACGGCATGGGCCCGCCGGATCGTCTCGGCCGAGGCCTCCGACAGGCCGAGGTAGCGCACCTTGCCGGCATCGACGAGCTCGGCCATCGCGCCCACCGTCTCCTCGATCGGCACGTCGCGATCGACCCGGTGCTGGTAGTACAGGTCAATGTGTTCGAGTCCCAGGCGGCGTAGCGACGCGTCACAGGCGTCGATCACGTACTCCGGGCGGCCGTTGACCCCGCGCCGCGTAGGGTTCTCACGGTCGCGAACGAGGCCGAACTTGGTCGCCAGCACGACGTCGTCACGGCGGTCGGCGACGGCGTGCCCGACGAGCACCTCATTGTCGCCGTATCCGTATGCGTCGGCGGTATCGAGCATCGTGACCCCGAGCTCGAGGGCGCGGTGGATCGTGGCCATCGCCTCCGTCTCGTCCGCGGCGCCGTAGAACTCGGACATGCCCATACAGCCCAGCCCTTCGGCCGAGCAGACGAGTCCCTGAGTGCCGAGCGATCGTTGCTCCATCCCGCTCAGCGTAGCCCAGCGCCGGCGCCCTCGATCGGGACGATCTCACGATCTGACTCCCAGATGCGTTCTATTCCCGTGAAGCTCCCTCCGTTCCAGCAGCTTCTCGATGTCTACGGCCGAGACGTCCAGCGGTTCCTGGTGGCGAGCCTCGGGCCGGTGGAAGCCGACGACGCCTACCAGGAGACGTGGGTCGCGGCCCTGCGCGCCTACCCGCGGCTGCGCGACGCGTCAAACCTGCGGAGCTGGATCCTGACCGTCGCGCACCGCAAGGCGATCGACGCCGTCCGGGCTCGAGGGCGGCGCGCGGTTCCGGTTGCCGACGTGCCCGAGCGCGGAGTTCTCCCGGAGCCGCTGCCCGACGAGGGTCTTTGGGGCGAGGTCCGCCGGCTCCCGCCCAAGCAGCGCACCGCGCTGGCGCTGCGGTACGTCGCGGACGCCGGCTACGAGGAGATCTCGGCGGTGATGGGCACCAGCGAGGAGGCGGCACGACGAAACGTGCACGAGGCACTCAAACGACTTCGAACGGAGTACGAGGCATGACCAACGATGATCTGATCGGCGAGGCGCTGCGCGCAGCCGCACCAGCGCAACCGGAGTCGCTGCCTGACCTCAGCCAGGCCGCGGCCCGGGCCGGACTGCTCGACGTCGCCTACGCGACGCTCGACTCTCCGGTGGGAAGGCTGCTGCTGGCCAAGACCCCGCGAGGGCTCGTCCGCCTGGCCTACCTCGACGGAGCCGAGGAGCCGGTGCTGGAGGACCTCGCGGCCAGGATCTCTCCGCGCGTCCTGGCCGCGCCGCGCGAGCTCGACCAGTTCCGGCGGGAGCTCGACGAGTACTTCGCCGGCCGGCGGACGCGCTTCGCGGTGACGCTGGACTGGCGGCTCACCCACGGGTTTACCCGGCGCGTGCTGCAGGCCACGGCGCGGATCCCCTACGGGAGCGTGTCCAGTTACAAGCTGATGGCCGGCGAGGCCGGGAGCCCTCGCGGCTCGCGGGCCGCCGGCAACGCGCTCGGCAGCAATCCCCTGCCGATCATCGTCCCGTGCCATCGGGTCCTCCAGGCGGACGGTCGGCTCGGTGGCTACACCGGCGGCGTCGAGCGCAAGCGGCAGTTGCTGTCGGTGGAGGGCGCGCTCCGCTAAGTGGGGCCCACTACGACGACTCGACTTCCCCGCGTGCGCGAGCGTCCGTATCCTCCGAGGCCGACTCCGAGGAGGCAACATGAGCAAGCGGGAGATCAGGCGGTCGCTGCCGCCGGGACCGAGCGTCCCGGGAGCGCTGCAGATGCTCGCGACGTGGAAGCGGCCGGCCGCATCGCTGGAGCGGCTGCGCAGCCGCCACGGCAAGCGCGTGACGGTGCAGCTGCCCTTCCAGCCGCCGTTCGTGATCCTCTCCGACCCGGACGACATCAAGGACCTGTTCATGGCCGCACCGGACGCGGTGCATCCCGGTGAAGGGGCGCGCATCCTCGAGCCGCTGATCGGTCCCAACTCCGTGATCCTGCTCGACGAGGCCCCTCATCTGGAACAGCGCAAGCTGATGCTTCCCGCGTTCCACGGAGAGAAGATGCAACGCCTCACCGGTCTGATGACCGATCTCGCCGAACGTGAGATCGACAGCTGGCCGGAGAATGAACCGGTGAGGCTTCACCCGCGCCTGCAGCGGCTGACCCTGGAGATCATCCTGCGCGCGGTGTTCGGCCTCGAGCAGGGCGTTCAGCTCGACCAGCTTCGTGACGCCCTGACCGGGGTGCTGGCGTTCGGAGAGAGCCCGCTGTCGGTGATGCCCTGGGCGCAGCGAACCGCTCGCTGGTTCGGGCCGGTGCGGCGCTTTGCCGCGCTCACGCGGCGGACGGACGCGCTGATCTTCCAGGTGATCGAGGATCGCCGGGCCAACCCGGACGACCGCGACGACATCCTGGCGATGCTGCTGCAGGCGCGCCACGAGGATGGATCCCCGATGTCAGCGCAGGAGCTGCGCGACGAGCTGATGACGGCGCTGGTGGCCGGCCACGAGACCACGGCCTCGCAGCTGGCCTGGGCGTTCGAGCGGCTGGCCCGGGAGCCCAGGGTGACGAGGCGCCTGGCCGAGGAGCTCGACGACGACAGCGGCGACGAGTACCTGACCGCGACCGTCCACGAAGTGCTGCGCCGCAAGCCGGTCCTCCCCAACGCCGAGCCCCGCCTGACCAAGCGCCACGTGCGGATCGGCGACTTCGAATACCCGCCGGGCGTGGCGCTGCTGGCCAGCGCCTATCTGGTGCATCACGATCCGGACATTTACCCGGAGCCGTACGCCTTCCGTCCCGAGCGGTTCCTCGGGACCTCGCCCGGCACGTACACGTGGATCCCCTTTGGCGGCGGTCGCAGGCGCTGTCTGGGCGCGAGCTTCGCCATGCAGGAGATGAAGATCGTCCTGCGGGTCGCGCTGCGGCGCTACGAGGTCCTGGCCGCCGACGGGCGCGCCGAGCCGACGGCGCGGCGCAGCATCACCTTCAGCCCCTCGGGCGGGGCGCGCGTGATCCTGCGGGATCGTCGCGCCGCCGAGGACGTGCAGCACCCGGCATTGGCCGCCACCGCCTGAACAGACTGTTGAACGGGTAGCCGTGGGGGGTGGATCTCCTTCGCCCCGTCCGGGCCTTCGACGCGGTCCAGCAGCGCCATCGCTGGCTGGCGGTCCCGATGGCGGTGGTGAAGAAGTTCGGCGACGACCAGGCCGGAAGTCTGGCCGCGCTCGTCGCCTATTACGCGTTCTTCTCGCTGTTCCCGCTGCTGCTCGTGCTGGTGACGATCCTGAGCTACGTGCTGCAGCACGACCCGAGCTCGCAGGAGGCGATCAAGACCTCCGTACTGTCCCAGTTCCCGATCATCGGCAGCGACATCAGCAGGAACATCCACTCGCTTCACGGGCACGTGTTCACGCTGGTGATCGGCCTTGTCACCTCGTTGCTGGCGGGCCTGGGCATCACGCAGGCCGCGCAGAACGCCTTCGACCGCGTCTGGGCGGTGCCGTTCAAGGATCGGCCGGGCTTCGTCCATTCCCGCCTGCGCGGCCTGCTGCTCCTGGTCTCGCTCGGGCTGCTGTTCATCGTGGCCACGCTCGCCTCGGGTCTGGTCACCGGGGGGCTCGGCGGCCCGCTGGCCAAGGTGGCCGGCATCGCGCTCTCGCTCCTGCTCAACCTGGCCCTGTTCATGGCCGCCTTCCGGCTGATGACATCCCGGTCGGTGGCCACGCGCTGCCTGCGGGTGGGCGTGATCGTGGCCGCGGTCGCGTGGACGATCCTCCAGGTCCTCGGTGGCATCTACATCGGCCACGTGTTCAAGCACTCAACCAGCACCTACGGCTTCTTCGGGATCGTGATCGCGCTGCTGGTGTGGCTGCACCTGGGTGCTCAGGTGACGCTGTACGCCGCCGAGATCAACGTCGTCGTCACGCGCAAGCTGTGGCCGCGCAGCCTGCTCGGGCCCCCGGCGAGGGAGGCGGACGAGGAGACGCTGCGGGCGCTGGCCAAGGTCGAGGAGCGCCACGACAGCGAGCAGGTCGACGTCGAGTTCAAGCCGACCTAGCTTCGCCACTCACGCTCGCGACACGGGCTCGCTCAGAACAGTTGCTCGACCGACTCGCGCCGCGTCATCTCGAGCGGCCACGAGCACAGGCCCCCCTCGGCCGGACACCCGGTGCAGATTGAGCGCTGCGGGATCTCGGTCACCTCGAACCGGCGCTCCACCACACCGCGGGTCAGCTCGTTCAGCTCGCGCTCCAGCGTCTCGGCCTCAGCAGCCTGAAACCGGGCTACCACGGGATCCTCGGGCGCCTCCAGGAAGACGTGCGCCACCTCGACGTCGGCCGCACCGGCGCGGATCGCCGCGAGGGCGTAGACCAGGCGCTGGGTCGCGTAGGAACCGCTCAACGCCGTCGCCGGCGCGGCCCCCTGCAGACGGTCGCTCTTGTAGTCGACGACGAGCATCCGTCCCGGCGACTCACGTGCCAGCACGTCGAGCGCGCCGGTCATCAGTACCCCGCCCGCGAGCAGGAAGGCAAATCGCTCCTCGCGCCGGACGTCGCTCGCCTGCCCGAGGCGCGCCGCCAGCTCGCTGGCCGCGAACCCCGCGATCAGCGCGTCGATCTCGCTCGTCTCCTCGGCGCTGGGAACCGGCTGACCGGGCGCCACGATCGAGGCGACGGACATGGGGCCGCCTCGGCGGAAATCAAGCTGCTCCAGCACCGCGTGCACGAGGATTCCCCGCTCGGTCCCGGTCAGTCCCGGAGCGGGGCTGCTCCCACGGGGGGCCGTGGGCGGAAGACGCAGCACGCGCTCGGCGTAGAACCGGTAGCCGCAGCGTTTGTACTCGCCGAGCGCGGAGTAGCTGAGGCGAGACACCGGTTCCCCAACCGCGGCAGGTCCGCGGTCGGGAGCACGGAAATTCCCGCTATCCGGGAATAACTGCGCAGTCGCGGCCGATGCGGCGGCGACCGCGGGCGCCGGAACCCCGTCCCCCGGCACCACGACGGTCAGCCGGACCCCCGCCTCGGTCACCGACGAGCCCTCGTTCACCCGAGTGGCGATGTCGGGAATGAACGCCGGCCCGATCCAGGCCATCGGACTCCCGCCGTTCGTCGGCCAGGGCTCGAGCTTGGCCGCGCCGCTGAGGATGAGGCGCTCCCGGGCGCGAGTCATGGCCACGTAGAACAGACGCCGCTCCTCCTGCTGCTCGAGCCGCTGCTCCTCCTCCCCGAGCGCTTTGTAGGCCAACGCCGGCTCCCGCTTGCCGGTCCCCGGCTCGGCCAGCCGCAGGCCCAGGCGCCCGTCGCGCCCCACGCGGATCAGCGGCGCCGGGCGGATCGGCCCGCGACCCAGGTCGGCCACGCAGACGATCTCGAACTCGAGGCCCTTGGCCCGGTGGATCGTCATCAGCCGAACCGCATCGAGGGCCTCCCCCTCCACCGGCGCCTCGCTCTCGCGACTGTCGCCGGACCCGCCCCAGCCGGCGCTGCGCGTGTGCACGAGCTCAAGGAATCCGCGCAGGTCGAGACCGGCCGTGGCCTCGTGCTCGCGGCCCAACCGCATCAGCTTGCGAACGTTGGCCAGCCGCCGCTGGCCGCCTGCCATCGCCAGCATCGCCAGGTCGTACTGGGTCACGTCGAGCACTCGCTCGATCAGCTCCTCGACGCCGGTGCGCGGCGCTGCGTCGCGCTCGGCCGAGAACCACTGCGCGAACGCGGCGAGACGCTCTCGATCGGCCGCGCCGAGGTCGTCCAGCCGGCCCTCGGGCTCGCGCAGGACCCACCAGGGATCCCGGGCCGCGGAGCGGGCGCTGGCCATCAGCCCGACCAACGCGTCGACCGAGACGCCGACCAGGGGCGAGGCGAGCAAGGTCAGCAGCTGCTCCTCGTCCCGCGGGTTGGCCAGCGCGCGGAGATAGGCGACGAGGTCGACGACCTGCGGGTGAGCCCAGTAGCCGCGGCCGCCGATCACGTAGGTGGGCGCCCCCAGATCCTCGAGGGCCCGCTCGTAAGCCCGCAGGTCCGTGGTCGCCCGGGTCAGGACGACGATCTGATTCGGCGTCGCGCCGGCGTCGATCAGTTCCCTGACCCTCCGGGCCAGCGCCGCAGCCTCCGCCACCCGCCACGGCGCCGCCAGCCCGTCCTTGGTCCAGTCCGCCCCCTTGTCGGCGACCAGCAGCTCGACGACCGGGGATTCAGCGGCCGGGACGTTCCGACCCGGGCGCAGCGGGCGGAAGCGCTCCGCCAGCACCTCGGCGAAGGCCGCGTTCAGCGCGGCGACGATCTCCGGCCGCGAGCGGAAGTTGGTGTCGAGCGTCGCGCGCGCGCCGACCGCCGCGAGCCGCTCGCCGAGCCGCTCGAACAGCTCGACGTCAGCGTGCCTGAACCCATAGATCGACTGCTGCGCGTCCCCGACCGTGAACAGGTTCTTGGCGGAGACCGATTCGATCAGCTCCAGCTGGACGGCGTTGGTGTCCTGGAGCTCGTCGACCATCACGTAGCTGAAGCGCTCGCGGTAGCGCTCCCGCAGCTCGGCGTTGCCGGCGAGCAGCTCCCGGGCCAGCAGCTCCAGGTCCTCGAAGTCCACCCCGGAGGCTGCGCGCTTGCGCTGGCTGTACTCGGCATCGAAGCTACCGAGCAGGTGTTGCAGCATCCGGTGACTGTCCTGAGCCCGCCGGTGCTCGCAGGCTTCACGAAAACGGCGCAGCGCCTCCGTGTAGGCGAGACACACCGGCGTCGACAGGGCGGCGCCGTTGCCACCGGGCAACGACACCCGGTCGAGTTCGCCGGGCCACGGGTCGGGGAGCCCCATGACCTCCGTGCGCCGCTGCAGCCGCTCGAGGGCCTCGACCACGCGGACGGCCGGGTCGGGGATCGCTCCGAGCTCCTCGGCGGCGGCTCGGGCCGCCTGCTCTAGATCGTCGCGGAGCAGATCCAGGTCCGCCCCGGGCGCGAGCGGCGGG
>DATCPD010000268.1:0-31228 GCA_036564325.1 Solirubrobacteraceae bacterium
GCTTCCGGCCCCGATCGTGCTCGACGTACCGCAGCCATTCCGCCGCGCCATCGGCGAACGTCGCGCCGGTGCGCACCAGACCAGGGAGCGTCCCCCGGCGAGCTTCGTCCAGCACTTCCCGCAGCCAACCCTCGGCCAGCCGTTTAGTGAAGTAGCCGGCCGGCGGCCGCCCGCGCTCGGTCCATGCCGGTCCCAGACGCTTCTGCACCTGCCGCCCGTCAGGGAGCCGGTACTTCGCGTACCACGACACCCCGCGCTTGCGCTCGACGCGGAACACGTGCCCGGTGGGGGGACTCATGGCGATGCGCAGATCTTACGCTCTGCCCGGGACATATTGGGGACACGCTTTGAAATCCGCGCTCAGCCAAGAGACCCAAAAAGCTTGATTACCAGCCCTTTTTCCAAGCCCGCCTTCGGACTCGAACCGAAAACCTCTTCATTACAAGTGAAGTGCTCTACCAGTTGAGCTAGGCGGGCGGTGCAGCTCAGTTTGACAGGGCGCCGGCGTTTGTCAGCTCGTGCTCCCACCAATGAAGGGTGTCGAGCATGGTCTGGCGGAAGGGGATCTCGGGGCGCCAGCCGGTGGCCTCGCGGATGCGGTCGTTGGCGCCGGACAGGTCCATCACCTCGTGGCTGCGGACGCGGGCGGGATCGACCACGTGCTCGACCTCGATCGGCGCGACCAGCTCGGCCAGGAGCCGCACCTGCTCGGCGGCGGAGATGGAGCGGGCGGAGCTGACGTTGTAGATGCCCGGCTCGGCTTCTGAGGCCAGCATGCGGTAGGCGCGGGCGACGTCGCGCACATCGGTGAAATCCCGGCGGGTCTTGGGATTGCCGGTGACCACGCGGAGCTTCGACTCCCCGGCCAGGCGGCTCTCGGCGGCCTGGTGGGCGAGCGAGGAAAGGATGAAGATCGGGAGCTGGCCCGGGCCGGCGTGGTTGAACGGGCGGGCGCGGATCACGTCGAGGCCGTAGGCCTGGCCGTAGACCCCCGCGAGCTGCTCGCCGGCCGTCTTGGACACCGCGTACGGACTGGCCGGGAGCAGCGGCGCATCCTCGCGCGCCGGCAGGCTCGCCGCGGAACCGTACACCTCGCAGGAGCTCACCCATACGAGTCGCGCTTGCGGGGCCTCGTGGCGAACGGCCTCGAGCAGGTTCGTATCGCTGGTCATGTTCGCCTGAACCGTTCCGCCCGGGTCCTCCCACGACCGTCCAACGGAGGACAGTGCAGCGAGGTGATAGACGACGTCGGGCGAGGCCTCGCGCACGGCCGCTCGCACGTCAGCGGAAACCCGCAGGTCGACCGGCCGCGCGTCACCGGCGGCGGACACACCGCGCCGGGAGATTCCGGTGACCTGGTCGCCCGCATCCGCGCAGGCCCGCGCGAGGTGTCCCCCCGCGAAACCGGATGCTCCGGTGATCAGGACGCGCAAAGATCTAGGCGGGGCCGGTCGGGCCGGAGCCTGAGCCGGCCTCGGTCACCGTCACCGCGTGTTCGAGCGAGCCGTGGCCATTGCTCGAATAGGTGGCTTCGGGCTCCGGCGGGACTGCCTCTGGTGCGGCGTTCACTCGCCGCTCGAGCTCGCCCAGGACCACGCCGAACAGCAGGTGGCGCCAGGTTGACTGGGCGAACGCCGCGCGGTTGCCGACAAAGGGAGGGAGCTCCTTGCGCGCGGGGTGGAAGCGGTGAGAAAGCGCGCCGGCCGGCCACATGATCAGATGCTCGATCAGCGCCACGGCCGGGCCGCGCAGCACCGGCGGAATGGGCAGCGCCGGGGCGAGGTGGGCGTAGGCGGCGCCAAAGGCAGCGCCGTTGCCCAAGTGCAGGGCCAGGCCGGCGGGATACCAACCGTCTCCCCGCGTGATCGCCTTGCCGAGCAGTTCGACGTCGTCGTATCGGCTGGAGAAGGCCACCTTGTCGGCCGGCTGCTGCAGCGCCCAGACGGCGGCGGCGACGGCGCCGCAGACGGCTCCTCTCAGCGTACGGGTGCGATCGAGGCTGGGGCTCAAGGCCCGCAACTGTAACGGGCAGGGCCAGAACGGGTACGGCAATGTGCGATGAATCACGAAGCGCTGCACATACGCGCCCGCGAGCGGGGAGCCAACCCGCTCGTGTATTGGCTGGTCCGCGGCATCCTGCAGCCCTTCTTCCACATCTACTTCCGGCTGAGCAGGATCGGGCGGGAGCACCTCCCGGCCGAGGGCCCGTACATCATCGCCGCCAACCACCGGAGCTTTCTCGACCCGTTCGTAATCGCCACGATGGCCCGACGGCCGATGTACTACGTGGCGAAGAAGGAGCTGTTCAAGCGCCCGTGGCAGGCCTGGATCCTGAACGCGCTGGGAGCGTTCCCCGTCGACCGCGGCGCCGGGGACGAGCAATTCATCGAGACGGCCAAGGCGATCCTCGCGCGGGGCGATGTGGTACTGATCTTCCCGGAGGGCACGCGGGTACGCCCGGGCGCGCTCGGGCGAGCGAAGCGGGGGGTGGGGAGGCTGGCGCTGGAGAGCGGCGTCCCGGTCATCCCGGTCGCGGTGATCGGCACCGAGGCCGTCCGCCGCGGCTGGCGAATCCGCCCCCACAAGGTTCGGATCCGCGCCGGCCGGGCGCTGCGCTTCCCGCAAGTCGAAGGTGCCTCGCCCACCCTGGCGCGAGCGGTGACCGACCGGATCTGGCCCTGCGTGATGCTGCAGTGGGAGTGGCTCGGCGGCCTGCCGCCGCTCCGCCGCGTCGCGGTGATCGGGGCCGGGAGCTGGGGCACGAGCCTTGCCGTGAACCTGGCCCGGGCCGGACTCGAGGTCGACCTCGCATGCCGCACCCGTGAGCAGGCCGAGGGGCTGGCTGAGACCCGTGAGAACACCGCTTATCTGCCAGGCGTCTCGCTCCCCGACTCTGTGCGCGTGGTCCGCGCGGCGGAGATCGAGCTCGGTGGACACGACCTCGTCTGCCTGGCCGTGCCCGCTCGATCGCTGCCCAGCGTGCTCGCTGCCCATGGCGAACGGATCCCGAGTCGCGCGGGGGTGATGGTCCTCTCCAAGGGCCTGGTCCCACCGCTCGGCACATTGCCGTCGGCGTTCGCGGCTGAGCGCTGCCGCGCGCGAGCCGTAGCGGTGCTGGGCGGCCCAGCGCACGCGGCGGAGGTGCTCGAGCACGGTGCCTCGGTGGTGCTCGCCTCACTCGACCGGAGCTTTGCCAAGCAGCTGGCGGACGCACTCAGCGCGGCGGCCCTGGACGTGTCGCTGACCACGGACGTCACCGGCGTCGAGCTTGCGGGCTGCGCCAAGAACGTGGCGGTTTTCGCCGCCGCCGCCGCCGCCTCGGCCGGCCCGAATGTGGCCGGCGCCGCGGCCGGCAAGGTGTTTGCCGAGGTGGACGAGATCGCGCGGATGCGCGGCGGACGCCCGGAGACCTTCGCGGGACTCGCCGGGGCGGGGGATCTGGTCGCCACCGTGGTCGCCGCCGGCTCTCGCAACCGCCGCGCCGGCGAGCTGCTGTCCCGCGGGGTGCCGCCGTCGGAAATAAGCCCGATGCTGGGGCACGTCGCTGAAGCCGTTGACCTGGTGCCCCTGCTGGCCAGCGTCGCGCGGGACTCCAACGTGGACACTCCGGCGCTGGACAGCCTCACGGAACTGGTCGAAGGGCGGATCGAGCCGGAGCGATGGACTGCGACCGTGACCCGGCCGGGACGACGCAAGCGCTCGCGCTCTGTGCGCGCTGCCTGAGCGGAGATAGGCTCCATGCGGTGGACGACGGCGTACCCAAGAACAAGGCGGAGCTGGATGCTCGCTTCACGGAGCTCTACCGCGCCCATCTACGCGACGTGTACTCCTACAGCTATTACCGCGTCGGCAACCATCACGACGCAGAGGACCTCACCGAGCAGACCTTCCTGCAGGCCTACCGCCACTTCGAGCGGGCGATGCGGGAGTCGCACGGAAGACCGCTGCGGCCGTGGCTCATCCGGATCGCCCACAACCTCGCTGCGAACTTCTACCGCGATCGCTCGCGCAAGCCGGAGTCGGCGATCGAGGATGCCGGGATGATCTCGGCTCCGCACACGACCGAATCGCTCGTCGAGGGGCGCGAAGAGCTCAAGGCGATCCTGACCGGCGTCCAGCAGCTGCCGGAGGATCGTCGCGAGGCGCTGATCATGCGCTTCGCGCTCGGCATGGACAATCGTGAGATCGCCCGCGCCCTCGGGCGGACCGACGGGGCCACCAAGGTGCTGCTGCACCGGGCGATCCGCCAGCTCGAGGGGATGGTCTCGGAGAACTCCTCCGGGACCCGACCGGGAGACGCCGCATGAGCTCGGCCGCCCCCGACTTCGAAGCGCTCCTGCGGGAGGCGCTGTCGCCGGTTGATCCGCCCGCTGACATCAAGCAGCGGATGGAGCTGACGCTGGTCAATCTCACCGAGCTGGCTCAGGACGAGCTCGAGTCCTGGGAGCTCTCGGCGATGCGGGATCCGCGCAACTGGGCCCGCCCGGCCGCGGCGGTGATCGTCGGCGCGACGGCCGGCACGGCACTCGTCGTGCTGCGCGTGCGCGGGCGCCACCGCTCCCGCCGCCAGCAATCATCGAGTCTGCTGGAGCTGGCCGAGTCAACGCTGCAGGACATCGCCGAGGAGGCGCGGCGAATCCTCCGGGAGCGCTAACCGCCGCCGCTCGCGGCGCTGGCGCCAAGCACCGTTGAGCCGCCCGGCGCAGGAGGCGCCGCTGATAGCTTCATCCCCGTGCCCGTCTGCTACCGACACCCCTCGCGTGAAACCGGGGTCGCGTGCTCCTCCTGCGGTCGACCGATCTGCCCGGACTGCATGACGCCGACCCCGGTCGGCATGCGCTGCCCGGAATGTTCGCGTGATCGCACGAAGGTGAAGACACTGCGCTCGATGCCGTCCACGCCGATGGTCACCCAGGCGCTGATCGTGATCAACGTGATCGTGTTCTTCGCGGAGGCGGCCGGCGGCTCCGGGCTCGGCAGCGGGGGGAGCGGGCAGGTGTTCAACAAGGGCGCGCTGTTCGGTCCGCTGATCGCCCACCAGCACGAGTACTGGCGGCTGTTCACCTCAGGCTTTCTGCACGCGGGGTTGTTCCACGTGTTCGTCAACATGCTGTCGCTGTGGTTCATCGGGCAGATGCTCGAACCGGCGATCGGGCGCGTCAACTTCGCCGTGATCTACCTGGCCTCGCTGTTCGCGGGCTCGTTCGGTGCGCTGCTGTTCCAACCGGACTCCGTCACCGTCGGAGCCTCCGGAGCGATCTTCGGGGTGTTCGGCGCTCTGATCGTCGTCGCTCGGGCCCGCGGCATCCCGATCTGGCAGACCGGTCTCGGGACGATGCTGGTGCTGAACCTGCTGTTCTCGGTCACGTTCAGCGGGATTTCGCTCGGCGGCCATCTCGGAGGCCTGATCGGTGGGCTGATCTCGGGCCTGCTGGTGGTGGAACTGGGCGAGCGCCGACGAATGCGGCCGCTGGCCATCGCCGGCTGCGTGCTGATCGCGGTGATCAGCATCGCTGGGGGGATCGCCGTCGCCGGAAGCACCGGGCTTGCGCCCAACGGCATCGGCTTCGGCGCCTAGCCCTTAGCCCGCGCCGCCGCCCAGCAGCTCGTCATACAGGCCCTGGATCGAGTCGAGGAGCCGCCCCGGCGCGAAGCGAATTCGGACGTCGGCCGACGCGGCACTCCCGAGCCGCTCGCGCTGTGGGGCGTCGTCGATCAGCTCTCGGGCCACGCGAGCCAGGGCGCCGGCATCGCCCGGGGGGACCAGCCGCCCGGTTTCGTCGTCGCGGATGATCTCGGGCAGGCCCCCGTGTGCGCTGGCGATCACCGCACACCCGGCCGCAGCGGCCTCGATCGCGGCCCCGGGGAGCGGGTCGGGCGCCGTCGAGGGGACGGCGATCACGTCTGCCGCACCGAGCACGTTGTCGAGATCTTCCCGGAAGCCGAGAACGCGCAGGCGGTCGCTGACGCCCAGTCGCGCGGCGAGCTCAACCACGTGCGTGAGCCGCTCCTGTGCGCCGGCCCACGGATCCCCAGCCAGCAGGCCGACGACGCCGCGCTCGCGCAGCGCGGGCTCGGCCAGCGCCCGGACCAGCACATCCTGGCCCTTCCAGCCGGAGATCCGGCCGAGCACGGCGATGGCCGGCTGGTCGTCGCTCAGGCCCAGTGCCGTCCGGGCGCCCTGGCGGGGAGCCCGGTGCGGATCCACCGCGAGACCGTCTTCGATTACCCGCGCGCGCCCGTGCCCGCCAAACTGCGCCGCGGTGGCCCGGGAGACGCATGGCAGCGCCGCGGCGCTGCCGAGCACCCGGCGGTAGGCCGGCCACGCCCGCCCGAAGCGCGCGTAGATCTCCCGTACATGCCACACGTGAGGGATCCGGGCCCCCGCGGCCCCGGCGGCTCCGCTCAGAATGACCGAGGTGTTGGAGTGCACCAGGGCGATCTGGCGCCGGCGAATCAGCGAGCGGAGCGCGATCGCGTCCCGCGCGGCCAGCGCGCTCAATTCCGCCAGGCCCCGTGGGGTCATCAGCTCGCGCCGGAGCACGCTCAGGCGGCGGATCAACAACTCGACTCCGGCGGCCTCCAGATCCGCCCCGAGGTCGCCGCGCTCGGGCAGAACAACAATCGGCCGGTAGCGCCCGGGATCCAGCCCGGTGGCGAGCAGCGACAGCTGGCGGTCGGCGCCGTAGCGGCCGCTCGAAGAATGGACGAGCAGGACCGCGCGGGCGCTCAGAGCTCTACCGTCAACGCCGCGCCCGGTGCCCGCGGCACCAGTTCGGGATGCAGGATGTGGGCCAGCAGCTCCAGCCCATCGACGATCCTCGGTCCGGGGCGCGAGAAGTACGCCGACGCGTCGACGGCGACAACCTCGCGCGCCCCGAGCGCTGCCAGCTCATCCCGATGCATTTCGGCCTCGCGATGAGCGATCTCGGCGTCATAGCCGCACGGCATGACGATCACCGCGTCCGGTTCAGACGCGGCGACCTCGGCCCAGGTCCGCTCGTGCGAATGCTCGCCGGCGAACCCGAGCACGTCCTCGCCGCCGGCGTACTCGATCAGCTGGGGCGTCCAGTGACCCGCGGCAAACGGAGGATCAAGCCACTCCAGCGCGGCCACCCGCAGCCGCCGGGCTCCGCGAACCGCGAGCCGAACGCGGTCGATCCGCGCGGAGGCCTCGTGAACCAGCTCGACGGCGGCATCCTTGCGGTTGGTGGCCTGCGCCAGGGTCCTCGCGTCGCCCAGCACCTCTCCGACTGTGTGGGGATCGAGCGAGACGACCTGCGGGCGGCCGTCGATCTCCTCGGCGAGGCTCTGGACGTCGTCATACGAAACCGCGCACACCGAACACAGCGCTTGGGTGACGATCAGGTCCGGGCGCAGGTCGTGCAGCGCCTGGGTATCGAGCTCGTAGATCGATTCCCCGGCCAGCGTCCGCTCCTTGACGGCGGCGTCGATCTCCGCGGCGCTCAGGCCGGGCGGCAGCACGTCTCGCGTGACCCTCGGCAGCTCGCCGGCAGCAGGTGGAAAGTCGCATTCGTGCGTGACGGCGATAAGGTCGGGCCCCAGACCGAGCGCGAACAGCATCTCGGTGGCCGAGGGGACGAGGCTTACGATCCGCATATGGGAGAACGATATGACAGAGCTGCTGAGTGACGAGGAGATCGCGGAGCGCCTGGAGGGAGGCGCGTGGAGCCGCGAGCAGGACGAGATCGTGCGCGAGTGGAAGTTCGAGGACTTCGCCGCGGCGATCAGGTTCGTCAACCGGGTGGCGGAGGTGGCCGAGGAGGCCAACCACCATCCGGACATCACCGTGCACGGCTGGAACAAGGTCAGGTTGGCGCTCAGCAATCACTCGGCCGGCGGACTGACCGAGGTCGACTTCACCATGGCCGAGCGCTTCGACGCGCTCGACTAGATCGGCCGCCGATGGTTCAGAGCGCGAGCGACCTGAAGGCGCAGATCGAGGCTGCGCGCGACGGCGTGCCGTTTCTGGTCTACCGCGACGGCCAGGACCAGCAGCAGATCTTCGCGCTGGCACCCGAGCTCGAGCGGGTCACGGTCGGCCGAGCCCCCTCGACCGAGATCCAGCTCGAGTGGGACACCGAGGTCTCTCGGCTGCATGCGGAACTCGGCTGCATCGGCGGCGACTGGACGGTCTCCGACGACGGGCTCTCCCGCAACGGAACCCACGTCAACGGCCAGCGGATCGTCGGACGGCGGCGCCTGCACGACGGCGACGTCGTCCGCTTCGGCCGGACCGCGGCGACGTACCGCGAGCCACGGATTGCCAATATCACCGAGACCGAGGTCGCGAGCGACGTCCCGGATCGGGCCAGCCTGTCCGGGGCCCAGCGCCGCGTGCTGATCGCGCTGTGCCGGCCGTTCAAGGACGGCACCGGCTACGTGACACCGGCCACCAACCAGGAAGTGGCGAGCGAGCTGTTTCTCAGCGTCGATGCGGTCAAGACGCATCTTCGCTCCCTGTTCGGCAAGTTCGGAATCGAAGACCTGCCGCAGAACCAGAAGCGGGTGCGCCTGGTCGAGCTGGCGCTGAAGAGCGGAGTCGTGACGCCACGAGACCTGTAGGGAGCGGCGTTCCGGGGTCCGCTGCTACTGCTACCGTTGGCCGCGTCGCTGTAATGAACGACGACCCACCCCGAAGTAGCAGCGCGGAAACCGAGGGCTGCACCGCGCTCCTCGAGCGCCGGTGAAAGCGGTGCTGATCATCCTCAGCGGGCTGTTGGTGTTGGCCAACGCCTTCTTCGTGATTGCCGAGTACGCGCTCGTCCGCTCGCGCCGCGCCCGGCTCGAGGCGCTGGCCGAGGAGGGCGCGCGGGGGGCCCGGCTTGCGCTTGCCCAGAGCGAGCACATCAGCGACTACATCTCCGCCTGCCAGGTCGGGATCACGATGGCCTCGATCGGAATTGGAGCGCTGGGCGAGCCCGCGATCGCCCATGTGCTCGAGCCTTTGCTCGGCCACGCCCTTGGACACGGCGCGGCGGTGGTGGTGGCGGTGATCGTAACCTACCTGCTGATCACCGCGGCCCAGACGACGGTGGGAGAGATGGTCCCGAAGCTCTACGTGATCCAGAACCCGGAGGGGGTGGCCCGGGTCATCGCCCGCCCGCTGCAGTTCTTCCGGGTCGTGTTCAACCCGTTCGTCAGCGCGCTGAACGCCTCCTCGCGCTGGATGTTGCGAGGGCTCGGGGTGGATCCGGACGCTGAGCCCGAGGGCGGGACCCCCGATGAGCTCAAGCGGATCATCGCCGAGTCCCAGACGGGCGGCCACCTCGACGCGGGCGAGGCCAACATGCTCACCGGCGTGTTCCACCTCCATGAGCAGGAGGCGCGGCAGGTGATGACGCCGATTCCCGCCGTGGTGACGGTTGACCTGCAGGAGAACGTGACCGACGCGCTGCGACGGTGCGTCTCGACCGGGCACTCGCGCCTGGTCGTCACCGAGGACGAGAACCAGGATCGGGTCAAGGGGATCGTCCATGTCAACCAGCTGGTCAAGCTCCTGATGTCGAAAGGGGGAGACGCCCACTTCGAGGCGCTCGTCCGCGAGGCGCCGATCGTCCCGGAGACGAAGCCGCTCGACGACCTGTTGGCCGATCTGCAGCGCGAGCGGACGGAGCTCGCGATCGTGATCGACGAATACGGCCGGACCGCCGGGATCGTCACGATCGAGGACATCATCGAAGAGGTCGTCGGCGAGATTGCTGACGAGACCGATCCGGCCGGCGGTGCCGTTCGCCTGCTCGCCAACGGCGACTGGTTCGTCCGAGGTCACGTGGCCGTGTCGGACCTCAGGGATCAAGGCCTCGAGCTTCCGGTCGACACCGATGCCTACAACTCGGTGGGCGGCTTCGTCTTCGCCCAGCTCGGGCGGCTACCCAAGCGGGGCGACCAGGTCGCGGCCAACGGCTATTCGATCCGGGTCGAGTCCGTGCGCCAGAACCGGATCGAGGCTGTGCGGATCCGCCATCGCCACTCGGCGCCGACGGTTCCCAACCAGCAAGAGCTCGCATAAGTTCGCGACATTCGTTACATTTACAACCGCGCAACAAGCCGGTAAGCAGCAGACTTCCCGGTGGTTGAGGAGAGAGAGAAGCCGGCCCTGAACGGGGCCGGCTTCGCCCATTTAAGGCAGGCCCGAGGAAGCCGAACCGAGCTGATCTCTATGCGCCCAAAAAAGAAGCCGGCCCGCTGGGGACGGGCCGGCTTCGTGCTTCTTGGGGAGGAGGTGCTGCTATGAGGTACGTCGCGATGCGAAGGATGGACTTTGGATATGAACGAGTCCTAAAAAATTACTCGTAGTTGTAGAAGCCGCGCCCAGCCTTACGACCCAGCGCGCCTGCCTCCTCGAGCTCGATCAGCTTGGCCGGAACGTCCGCGCCGATCGTCTCGCCGATCGCCCGGGACACGTCGAGACCGACGAAGTCCAGGAGCGCGATCGGCCCCATCGGCATCCCGGCTCCGAGCTTCATGCAGTTGTCGACGTCCTCCGGCGGCATGCCGGATTGCACCATCAGCTCGACGGCGTTGAACAGGTACGGGAACAGCAGCCGGTTGACGACAAAGCCCGGCATGTCCGGCACGAGCACCGGCGTCTTGCCCAGCGCCTCGCACAGGTCCACGGCGCGCTCCCGGGTCTCCGCGGCTGCCTCCTGGGGGAAAGCCAGCTCCACGAGCGCCATCCGGGGTACCGGGTTGAACACGTGCAGCCCGACGAACCGCTCCGGGTGCCCGCTCTCCCGTGCCAGTTCCTCGATCGACAGCGACGAGGTCGTGGTGGCGAGGATCGCGTGCTCACTCTCCTCGCGCGCGAGCGCGCCGAGATCCGACAGCACCGCCGCCTTGCTGCCGTGGTGCTCGACGACCGCCTCGACCAGGAATGTCGCCTGGGCGAGCTCGTCGAGGTTGGTCACCACCTGCACCCGGTCCGGGTCGGCGGTTTCGATCCTGGCGCAGCCCTTGGCGATAGCGGCACGGGCGCGCTCCGCCGACTCCTCCGAGCGCGCCCAGAGAAGCACCGGGCCGGCACTCGCGGCGGTGACAGCTAGTCCGGTCGCGATCGTGCCCGCGCCGGCGATTCCGAGTCGTTCGTCCAAGAGGTCTCCCCGAGTTGATTGACGAGTCAGTCGCGCGCAGAGAGTACGGACTTGTTCAGTGGAGCGGCGGCCGAGACGCCCCCGCCCGTCAGCCCGGCTGCTCGGTCGGGCGGATCAGCACCTCGTTGACGGCAACGTGGCGGGGCCGGGTGACGATGTAGGTGATCGCGTCCGCGATGTCGGTCGCTTCGAGGCGCTCCATGTCGCTGAAGCGCTCGCCGATGGACTTCTGGATCTCGGGACGGTTGTGGGAGGCCAGCTCCGTGCTCACCGCGCCCGGCTCCACCAGCGACACCCGCACGTGGCGGCGGGTCACCTCCTGGCGCAACGACTCGCTGAACGCCCCGACGCCGTGCTTGGTCAGGTTGTAGACGCCGCTGCCGCTGCGCGCCACCCGTCCGGCAACCGAGCTGATGTTGACCATGTCGGCCACCTGCCGGGGGCCGCCCTCCGCGGCGCTCAGCACATGGGGCAGCGCGGCGTGGGCGCAGTACAGCAATCCCGCCACGTTGACGCTCAGCATCCGCTCCCACTCCTCGAGCGGCGCGTCGACCGCCGGCCCGAGCAGCATCACGCCGGCGTTGTTGATCAGGGTGTCCAGACGCCCGAGCTCGGAGACGGTCTGTGCCACTGCGGCCTCCGCCTCCGGCTGGGAGCCCACGTCGGCTTCGATCACCAGCGCGGTCCCGCCACCGCCGCGGATCTGCCCCGCCAGGTCCTCGAGTCGGTCCCGCCGGCGCGCGACCAGCGCCACGGCGGCGCCGCGAGCGGCCAGCGCGACAGCGGTCGCCTCGCCGATTCCGCTGGAGGCGCCGGTCACCAGCGCGACGGTGTCCTTCAGTTCAGTGGTCGATGTCTCTGTCATAGCCTCACAATTCGTTGGGTTGATGGTTCTCAGCTGTTCCAGCGAAAGCCGGTGGTGTCGGCGGCGAGGGGGAGTGGGCTGGTGGGGAGACCGGCCGGTGGGTCGTCCTGATTGAAGCCGGCGGGCGCCAGGTCGTTCGGCGTGTCGGCGTGGAACAGCGACGCGAGGTACTGGGCCTGGCCGCGGCCGGGACCGAGCTCGAACTGGCCGCCGCCGTAGGCGCCGATCTGACGCTCGGCACAGTAGTCGTACGTCGCGCACAGTTTCGCCAGCCCGCCGATCCGCGACGGCTTGAGGTTGACCATCCTCGGCGCGAACGGCAGCGCTTCGATGTCGTCGATGGAGTGGATCGGCGCGTCCCAGGTGATGCGATCGTGATGTTCTTTAAGCACAGCTGCCGTGCCTGGTGTTTCCACGTCGGGGTCCTCGATCCAGGCGTTCGGAAAGGCGTTGACCACGCGCTCGTAGAGCACCGGGTCGGGCGGCTGGTCGACGACCGTGCCGCGATACAGGCTCTTGAAGTCGACCGAGTCGACCGCACCCGTGGCCACGAGCGCCTCGATCAGCTCGGATGTCCAGGAGCTGGTCGGATCGAGCTTGAAGCGAAGCGATGGATAGCGATCCAGTCGTCGCGTCAGGGGATCCAGGCTGGCCGGCTCGCCCAGCCGCAACGAGACCACGAACGTCACCGGCCTTGCCTCGCGGCCGAGCACCTCGTGCAATGGCCGGCCGGCCTGACGCAGGGCCAGGTCGAGCGCCGCGCTGTGGAACGTCCAGCGGCGGTAGAGGATCGAGACCTCCCGCTGCGGGGCAACGGGAAACAGGTCGAGGGAGTCGATGAGCTCGCAAAATTCCGCCAGCGTGTAGTGCCCGGCCAGGTCATGCACCGGCCCGGCCTCCTGGAGCGCAACATGATCGACGGCGTCATAGACGACATCCTCGCCGACGCCCTCCTGATCGGCCCCGCGCAGGTGCACGACGGTGGACAGCCGCTCGAAACCGCTCGAAACCTGGGCCTTCAGACCCTCGAGCGAGTAGCCCTCGACCTCCAGCGGCAGCCCGGCCAGCGAATCGAACGTGCTCATGCGTCCCGGCTCCCGGCCTCCAGGCGCGCGACCAGTTCCTCAAGTCGCAATTCCTCAAGACCCTTGCTGACCGCCTCGAGCTCGGCGGCGCAGTACTCGACGAGCTCGCGGCCTTCCTTGACGAGATCAAGCGTCTCGCGCAATCCCGCGTCGCCGGAGTCCAACCGGCGAATGATCTCCTCGACGCGGGCGACGGCAGACTCATAGGTCCGCTCCGTGACCGGGCCCGTCACTCCTCGTTCACCTCCGCGTCCACGCTCCCATCATGAAAGCGTAGTCGCAGCTCGCCCGCTGACCGGGCCTCGGCGGCCGACCCGAGTGGCTGACCCGAGCGGTCCTCGGCGAGCGCGTAGCCACGGGCCAGCGTCCGTCCGGGATCGTGCGCGCCCAGCGCGAGCGCCAAGCGGTCAAGGTCGCGGCGGCGGTTGACGGCATCCGAGCTTCTGGCTCGTGTCGCGGTGCGGTTGAGGACGAGCGCGTGCGCGCCGGCCAGCGCCTCGCCGCGCGCGCATGCCCGCTTGGCACTGGCCCGCAGCTCCCGCACCAGCTGATGGAGCTGGCGACGGTGACGGGCCACGTGCTGGGCCGGAGCCCGGGAGAGATGGCCCAGCGCTCGTGCACGGGTCAGCACCGCGCGCCGGCCCTGGGTGCTGAGCGCTCGGGCTGTGGCGGTGAGATCGGCCCGGGCAGCGCGGCAGTCGAGCCGTACGGCAGCCTCGGCGGCGTGGGTCGGCGTCGAACAGGCCACTGCGGCGACATCGTCGATCAGCGTGCGGTCGGTGTGATGGCCGACCGAGGACACCACGGGCACTCGCAGCAGGGCCACCGTGCGGCATAGCCCCTCGTCGCAGAACGCGTACAGGTCGGCCAGCGAGCCGCCCCCACGCGCCACTATCACCACCTCGACCTCCTCGACCGCGGCAAGCTCTCGCAGCGCGGCGGCGATCCTCGGCGCCGCCTGGCGATCCTGGACGGGAGCGAACGCCCAGATCAGCCGTCCTGCCCAGCCACGGCGGCGCAGTCCCGCAAGAACATCGTCCCGCGCCTTGCCCCGTTCTCCGGTGACCACCCCGATCGTCTTCGGCAGCAGTGGCCGCGCCAGGCGCTTCTGGGGCTCGAACAGCCCGTCGGCATGCAGCCGGCGACGAAGCCGCTCGAGTGCGATCAACAGGTCTCCCTCCCCGGCGATTCTCAGCTCGGTGACGGCGAAGGAGAACGACGGCGAAGAGGTCGAGCTGCCCGGGTAGTAATCGCAGCCACCCCCGATCACGACTCGCAACCCGTCGGCAAGCTTGACCCCGAGTCGCTCGAAGTCGCTCAGCCACATCGAGCATGGAAGGGCCCCGCGAGCATCGCGCAGCTCGAAGTAGATCCGGGCCCGGCTCGGGCGAAACCCCCATACCTCTCCGACGAGCTGGACCTGCGCGAAGTCCTGAAGCCGGAGCTTGAGCTGCGCGGCGTATGAGCCGACCGGGTATGGCCCCGGCAGGTCACTGTCCGGGATCGACTCGACGGCGGTGGACGGCTGGTCGGGCATCGGCCATCGAGGCTACCGGCCGGGGTCGCCGGACCCGAGCGGGCTAGCGGCGACGGCGCTTGGCGGCGGGCTTGGGGCCGAGGTGCACGGCCACCTTGGATCCGGCCGCCAGGGTCCGGCCCGACGAGGGCCGCTGCGAGGTGACGACCAGCGGGGGCAGCTTGTGATGAGGCCTGGCCCGCGGCCTGGTCACCTTTCCCAACGCGCAGTGGGCCGCGCTCAGGAGCTTGCGCGCCTGGCCCAAGGTCCTGCCCTTGAGCTTGGGTACGTGGCAGGTCTTCTTCTGGGGCGGGGGTGGGGGCGGCGAGCCCGAGGGACACGGCGCGGTCTGACCGACGCAGATGGCGATCGTCGCGCTTCCGCCGTAATGAGCAGCGTCGCCGGCGTAGGTCGCCGTGATGGGAACGCTGCCCGCGCTCAGCGGCACGGCGGCCAGTGTGCAAGTGCTGAATGGACCGGTCCCGGCGGCGAGCGTGCAGTCGGAGGAGGATCCGGAGAAGAAGGTGGTGCTGTTGCTGGAGAAGACGATCTGGCCGGTGGGCTGGGAGGCGGAGGTGTCGTCGCTCACTCGCGCGGTGCAGCTCGTTGGGGTCTGGACGGCGATGGTGGACGGGGTGCAACTGACCGTGGTGCTGGTGGGATCGAGGTTGGCGTCCATCGCGATCCCGATCGGGCCCCCAGGCTCGGCGATGAACGACGTCCGGATATCGGAAGCACCGGTCGAGCCGAGCAGGGCATGGCGGACCGACTCGTAGCCCCCACCGTGGTCGGCCCAGAAGATCTGGTTGCCGTCGGTGGCGACGCCCGTCGGCTGTCCGAGGCCGGGGATGAAGCTGTTGTCGAGATTGGCGCCGCTACTGAGCACGGCGCGCCCGATCGTGCCCGCCGGGGACGCGTTGCCGAGGTGAACGCGCTCCAGTAGACGTAGCCGCCGGCCACGGCCAGCCCGGTGGGCAGCGTGTTGCTCGGAAGGCTGACGAGCACGGTGGGCGAACTCGTGCCGTTCGCGGGCGCTCTGAGGATCTCATTCAGGGCGCTCGCGGCGACATACAGCGTGCTGCCGGAGACGGCAATTCCGTATGGCCCCGAGTTTGCGCCGGCGTCGATGAAGTGCGGCTGCGGACTCGAACCGTCGAGGTTGGCCCGGCCGACGTATCGCGTCCCATCGGTCCAGTAGATATGGGCGGAGTCGATGGCGATGTCGGCAAGGAGCCCGCCGGACCCGGAAGTGGCGTTGGGGAGGAAGGCGGGATTCGCGCCCCCCGGCCAGCCAGACTCGCCCGCCCGATCGAGTTGGTCAGCGAGTTGCCCCAGTAGAGGTTGTGGGCGTCCACAGCAATCGTGGTGGGGCCACTCGCGCCGGTGATGAAGCTGTGATTGACGCCGGTTCCGTTGAGGCGCGCGCGAGCAATGGTGGTGCCGTCCGTCGCCGCCCCGACGCCGTAGACCGTCCAGTAGACGTAGGCGTTCGCAGCTGATGCCGCGAACGCCCACGCGCTCAAGCACACACATGCGCTGAGCAGCACACCGCGGATTCCCAGGCGGAGAATCATGCCCGCACGGTGGCGGCTCGGGACCCTTTTGTCAGTAGCGAGCAGGTCTCGAATGCGTCTCGGGCGAGCCGGCCGTGCTGTCAGCGGGCGGGGATGCCCCGGCTTGCCACTTCGCGCTTGAGCAGCGCCAGATCCGCATCTACCATCATCCGGATCAGGGCTTCAAAGCTGACCTGAGGCTCCCAGCCGAGGACCTGCTTGGCCTTGCCGGCGTCACCGATCAGATGCTCCACCTCGGCGGGGCGCAGCTGCGTCGGATCGATTTCGAAATGGTCGTCGACCGACAGGCCGGCGTGGTCGAAGGCGATCTCGAGGCACTCGCGCACGGAGTGGGCCGTTCCCGTGGCCACCACGTAGTCCTCGGCCTCGTCGCGCTGGAGCATCATCCACATCGCCCGGACGTAATCTCCGGCGTATCCCCAGTCCCGCTCCGCCTCGAGGTTGCCGAGGCCGACCCGTGTCCTCAGTCCGAGCCGGATCGCCGCGGCGTGCCAGGTGATCTTGCGGGTGACGAACTCGAGACCGCGTCGCGGGCTGTTGTGGACCACGATGCGCCCGACCCCGGCACAGAAGACGCCGCTTTCGGTTTCCAGATCGAACACCCAGTCGTCGTCGGCGTCGCTGGTGGGATCTAGCTCGACGATCTTGCGGACCGCGGCGGGATCGCGGCGGAGGTGGGCTCCCTTCTCACCCACGGGCACCGCCGACGCGAGGTTCACCTGGTAGTACGTGGCAGCACCGCGGCGCTCGACGTAGACCGATGCAGGTTGATCGTCGAGGTGGTAGAGCCAGCACAGCCCCTGAGCCAAGACCGGGCTGTTGGTCTTGAACGCCATCCCCTTGCCCTGCTTCAGGCCATCCCCGGCGTAGTAACCGTGCAGGAACGCCTGCTGCGCCTCGGCGTCGGCGTTGAGGACGAGAGGAGGCACCTGCTTGTGACCCGTTCGGGTGTAGAGCTGCTCGCGGAGCCACGGCGCGACAGTCGCCGCTTGGTTCAGGTTGAGCTTCCCCACCGAGGCCTCCTGCGAGAATCCGGATCTTCCGATCCACTCGTGCGAGCTGCCCATGAAGCAGCGTGACCACAGCTCGGCGACGCGGGCACGGAGCGAGGCGTCGTTGTTGGTGAAGCAGACCTTTCGCTGCTCGCGATCGACCCAGCCGTCCGCGCACAGCAAACCCAGGAGCTCGGCCATCTGCGCGGTGAGCAGAGTCCAGTTCGAAGCCTCGGGGAAGTCCTCGCCCAGTTTGAGCCGGGTCCCCGGCTCGACTGCGTCCGCTCTCAGGGGATCGCCGTTGGCGTCCAGCATCGTGTGGTGGGCGGTCACCTCGACATGACCGGACCGCGCCTCAATCGAGAGCAGACGAAGATCCGGATCTGGCCGCCGCCGGGTTGCCGTGATGGCGCAGACGGGGCTGAAATCGGCGCCGTCCCAAACCTCGAGCAGACCGCTGGGCTCGAACGTTTGCACCGAGGCGCCCTTGCGGCGCAGCGCCACCAGGTCGGCCGGCGTCCGGACCGCGACCATGCCGTTTTCACGCACGATCAACGGTGTTCGAAATCTGACACACTCGTGGTTGAACAGGATCCCGCTGGTCGCGTGCAGTCCATAGGACTCCCGGTAGTTGACCGTGATGAAGTGGCCATAGGCCTTGGCGACGCCATACGGGGAGCGCGGGTAGAACGGCGTGCGCTCGGTCTGCGGAACCTCGCGCACCTTGCCGAACATCTCGCTCGAGGAGGCCTGGTAGAAGCGGGCCTCCGGGCAAACCTCGCGCATCGCCTCCAGCAGCCGCGTCACGCCGATGCCGCTGAACTCGGCCGTCAGCGTCGGCTGCACCCACGACGCGGCGACGTATGACATCGCCGCCAGGTTGTAGATCTCCTCCGGGGCGCTGGCGCGGAGCGTATCGACGAGCGAACGCTGATCAAGCAGGTCGCCCTGGTGCAGCACGAGGCGATCCCGGATGTGCTCGATGCGGTCAAATCTTTCAGTCGACGAGCGCCGGACCATGCCGTGCACCTCGTATCCCCGCTCGAGCAGGAACTCGGCCAGATATGAACCGTCCTGTCCGGTGATGCCGGTGATCAGCGCGCGGCGGACGCTCACGGCGAGGCCCCACTCGGGGCGGCCGCCTCGTCGCGCAGCCACTGCACCGTCTGGGCGATGCCGTCCCTCAGTTCGACCTGCGCCTTCCAGCCGAGCAGGCGCTGCGCCTTCTCCACCGATGGCCAGCGTCGCTGCACGTCGACCTTAAAGCTGGGCAAATGCGTGAGCTCGAAGTCCGCCGGATCCTCTCCGCATGCCGCCCAGATCAGGCGGGCGATCTCGGCCACGCTCAGCTCCTCGGATGCGGAGATGTTGAAGTCCTCGTTCTCGCCCGCCGGCGAGGCCATGGCGGTGACGATGCCGTCAGCGATGTCGTCGACGTGCGTGAGCGTCCGCGTCTGTTCCCCGGAACCAAAGATCTGCAATGGCCGCTGCCCGGAGAGCACCTTGGCGATCAGGTCCGGAACGGCGTGGGCGATCCCCGGCTCGTCACGCTCGGGGCGCTCGCCCGGTCCGTAGGCGTTGAACGGGCGGCAGATCGTGTAACGAAGCCCGTGTTGATCGTGCGCCGCGCGCGCATACACCTCGCCCGCGAGCTTCGAGAAGCCGTACGCCGAGCGGGGGGGCGGGCACTCCCGCAGGTGCTCCTCGGTGGTGGGAAAGTCCCGCACCCGCTCGAACACCATCGATGAGGAGACATATACGTAACGCTCGACCTGCTGATCGATCGCGGCGTGGACGACCGCGCCGCTGAGCGCGTTGTTGACCTCGGTCAGGGTGTACGGGAGCTTGTGGAAGTTGGCGATCCCGCCGACGATCGCCGCCAGGTGGATTACGTGGCTGCAACCGAGCGTGGCAGTCCGAGCGACATCCAGATCGCGTAGATCGCCGGCGTGGATCTCGCACCCCTGTCGCATCCAGTCGGGAGCGGGGCGGTGATCGCACACGCGGATCTCCCAGGAGGGATCCCGGAGCAGGCGGCGCACGACGGCGGAGCCGATCGTTCCGGCCCCGCCGGTGACGAGGACGCGGCTCATCGCAGCTCGCGTAGGTTCGGGGCGGCTTTGTCTCTGCCCCTACCGCTGCTGCTGCCGCTGCCGCTGCCGCTGCCGCGCAAGGCCCTCGCTTCGCTGGCGTAGACGAACACCTGCGAGGTGCCAAGCGCGTTCCAGGGGTCGACGAGCAGGCAGTCGGGCGCCGCGTGCTCGGCGATCTCCCGGAACGTCTCCGGCCGCTCGAACTCCGAATGGTTGGTCGCCACGATCACGACGTCTGCGTCCTGCACCGCCTCGGTCAGGGGCTGGGTCGGCGTGGCGGCGTGAGGGTCGCACACGGCCACATCGGCAAGCTCGCGCTCCAGCAGCCGGATCAGCTTCGGCGAAAGCGAGTCGCGCTCATCGTCGGTGTCGCGTTTGAAGGTCAGGCCCAGGACCGCGACCTTCTGGTTGGCCACGGTGCCGAGACGGCGCTTGATTCCTTCGACGAGGAACAGCGGCACCGACTCGTTGACGCGCGAGACGGCGAGCAGCATTCCCGGCGCGGCGGAGCGCTCCTCGGAGAACGCGAAATCCTTGCGCAGGCAGGTGCCGGCGGTCATCCCCGGCATCGCGATCCCGCCCCTGGGGTAATCGTGGTTGATCAGTTCGATCACGTCGAACACGTTCGCGCCGTAGCGGTCGCAGTCCATCATCAGCAGATTCGGGAGCGCGAAGGTCGCGTAGCGAAGGATGTTCGTCCAGATCTTCGCCAGTTCGGCCTGCACCGGGGTCGTCTTGACGATCGGGGCTCCGAACACGCCGAACACCTCGGCCGCGCGCTCGGTCGAGCCTTCGCCGACCCCGCCGATGATGCACGGCAGCGAGCTGATCTCCTCGAGAAAGCGCCCGGCGGCGATCCGCTCGGGCGCGTGCGCGACGAAAATGTCCTCGCCGACCCGAAGGTCGCGGCGCTTCTCGATGTACCCGGCGAC
This sequence comes from Solirubrobacteraceae bacterium, assembly GCA_036564325.1. Lineage (GTDB taxonomy): Bacteria > Actinomycetota > Thermoleophilia > Solirubrobacterales > Solirubrobacteraceae > Palsa-465. The sequence continues at coordinate 20,172 of DATCPD010000268.1, forward strand.
GAACTCGGTCGTCCCGGGGGCGATGGTCGAGCGCAGGATCAGGTTGTGGCCGGTGTGCAGCAGCGGCATCAGGTCATCGACAGCGGCCCGCACCTGGCGCAGGTCGCTCTCCACATGGGAGAACGACGGGGTGCCGATGGTGATCACGATGTCGTCGGCCTGTGCGGCGTCCACCGCACGCTCGGACAGCTCCAGTTGCCCGTTGCCCATCACGCGCTCGAGCAGCTCCTGGGTTCCCGCCTCGACGAACGGCATCCGTCCGTTGCGCAGGGATTCCAGCAGCGCCGGATCGTGATCGACGCCGAGCACCCGGACCCCGCGGTCCGCAAAGGACAACGCCAGTGGTAATCCGACCCTGCCGAGGCCGATCACTGAGATGAACCGTCGGGAGCTCACACGAGGCTTAAACGTACTGGTGGGGTGAAGAGTGACGTATGCCGCGGGCGCGGTCGGGCCTAGCCCGATGCCTCGTGCCCGACGCTGCGCAGCGGTTCCATGCCCGGCTCCGCTTCGTGACCGCGCACTTCGCCGACATAGGCGATCCGGTTGAGCCGGGCGATCTCCCGCTCGCCCTCGATGCGGGCCGGATCGTCGGCGGCCAGTCCCCGGATCAGGGCGCGGATCCGCTCGCGAAGCTGGAGCGCGAAGTGCGGAGTTGAGGCGCCCATCAGCTGACGGACGTCCTCGACGGTGACCGCGCGGCCCTCGCGCAGGCGATCGGGATGCTCGCTCGCGCTCACGGCCGCCGCTCGCCATCCGGGCTCACCTTCAAGGCGGCCGCGCGAGTCATCCAGTTGCTCATTTCTGCGGAACGACCTCGAGCAGGCTGTCCATCTGGGCTTGGACCTGAACCGAGATCGCGGTGGTGTCCCCGATCACCCAGCCGTGGTTGTACACGGCCGCGGTCGGCCCCTCCTGGGTGTAACCCGGCGTGGCGTAGTTGAGGAAATAGTTGAGCACCGAAGGGGGAAGGCTAGAGGGATTGTCGACCAGCAGCTGTGGCCCGTAGTCGCCGCTGGCCGATAGGGGTGCTGACGCCGCGGCGTCAAGGGGGCGGTTCGCGTTGAGCAGCACGTAGCCGTGACCGGGGCTGCGCAGCGCCCATCCGAAGCTGCCGGGCACGTGCGCGCACGGTTGCCCGTACGGGCAGGCGGGATCGCGGTAGGACGCAAACGCCACCGAGTTGGCGCTCGGATCGGAGCCGGCGACGCGCTTGACGGTGCCGTATTTCCCGAGCTGCGACACGATTCCGTCGGAAATCACGCTGGACGGCCCCAGCACGTAGATGTGCGGATGCTGGTGGGAGAGCAGAGCCTGACGCGTTGGCTCCGGAATCCCGGATCGGCTCACGAACAGCACCGGCTCACCACTCTCAGCCGCCCATCCGGCGGCGGGCATCGCGTACGCCGGGTCCTCTCCGGGCGCCACGACCAGGCTGCCGCTCGGCTGGCCCTTGGCGGCCGCGGCAAACCGGTCGATCGCGGCGGCGAGCGCGTACGGATCGTTGGCGGCGATCGCCGCGGTGCGCCTTCCGCTGGGGGTTGGCACATCGCCCACGCGGATCACCTGCGCCCCGCCGGCACCGCCCGATCCCGTCGGGTCCAGCACGTGAAGGGCATCTGAGGTCGCGGACGGGAGCGACGAGGAGCCGGACAGCAGGAGCGGAGCCCGGATCGGCGGCGCCATCAACACCGAGGCGGCGATCGCCGCCTGCCAATCGTCGGTCGGAGCGAGCGCGACCGCCGCGGGATGCGTGCCGGTGCCGGACGACGGATACACGGCCAGGGCCACGCCCGCGGCATCGGCCACCGGATCCCCGCCCGCGACGCGCGTGGTGTTCTTGGTCGCGACCAGGGGGAACCCGAGCTTCTGGCCGGCCTGCGGGGTCTTTGACTGAATCCCGACGACCGGCCCGGGCCCGGTGATGAGCTGCGTGGTACCTCCACATCCCGCGAGGGCGATGGCCGTCACGGCGGTGAGGATGCCTCGGCGCATTGCCTCGAGACGTTACCGGCGGGCGGTCGCTGACGGCGCCGGTGCGCGGGAGAGGGGTCGGGGCGCAGGCGCCGAACGTAACGTCTGTGGCAGCAGCATGTATATTGCCGCAACGCCGAATCCGCGGGACATCGAAATCCGCGGAGCGGGGGACCCAAATCCCCAGGGGCGAATTCCACGGTGAATCCGTGGGAGGCGCGGACTCTTTTAGCGCCAGCCCGACAGCTAACCCCGCAGGCAGCAAAAGAGAACGTTTTGCGGGTCACCCAGCTGATACTCCCAACCCTTGCCGTAGCCGCACTCGCGGGTGCTCCTGCGGCCGCCGCGGCCGGTAGCGGCAGCAATCCCACGGCGACAGGCGCCTCGGGAGGCGCCGGCGTGGGCGCTCCACCGCCGGGCGTCAGCACCGTGGCCCATCCGCTGGTCATCGGCTCGGCGGCGCGGATCGTCCACGGGGTCGCCTTCGCACCCTCGTACGCACCGATCCAGGTGCAGCGAGCGATCTGGGCCGGCAACCTGATCCGCAAGAAGCCCTACATCTACGGCGGCGGCCACGGAAGCTTCAAGGACCTGGGCTACGACTGCTCAGGGTCCGTCTCCTTCGTCCTCCACGCAGCCGGCGTGATCGGCACCCCGATGGACTCGAGCGAGTTCATGAGCTGGGGCCAGACCGGCCTCGGCCGCTGGATCACCGTCTACACCAATCCGGGTCACGCCTTCGTCGAGATCGCGGGCATCCGCTTCGACACCTCGGCCGAGGCCGATCCGCATCCGGCCAGCGGTTCCGGCCCCCGCTGGCGGCCGCTGTTCCGGCATCCGTCCGGGTTCAGCGCGCGGCATCCGCTCGGGCTGTAGATCCACACACGGGTTCGTCTGCCGGCGCCGGCGGCTCGCAGAGTCCGGTCAGGGGCGAGAGCAACTGCGGCTTGGGAGAGGGTGAGGTTTCCCGCGCTGCCAAGTCGTGCGTTCATGAATAACACGACAATCGCGCTCATCCCGGGCCGGCCTGACGCGCTATTCCCCCCCCTCATCCGTGGATACCACGTCACGCCGCGGCAAATCTGCCGCGATTGTCGTGCTGTTCAGGTCGGGGCGAGGAGGCCGCCCGGCGCCAACAACCACAACGCGTCAACGATCCTCTTTCCCGGCCGGCCTGCGGAGCACTGTGGCGTAGACGACTACAACGCTCCGCGTCCCCGCGCCGCAGGCACGAGTGACCAGGCCAGTTCGCTGGGATCGCGCCGGCGGATTTCGGCGGGCAGACGTCGAACGGCGGACCTGGCCATGGGCCGCCTATGACCGCTCCAGCTCCAGCTCCCGCCGGCGCATCATCTCCTCGCGCTCGGCCAATCGGTTCGCTCGCCGGAGCTCGGCGTCGCGCATCCGTCGCTGCTCGGTCGGAGTCTCGGCGAGCACGGGGGGAACCGGGGTGGGGTTGCCATCCTCGTCGAGCGCGACCATCGTCAGGTAGGCCGTGTTCGTGTGACGGACCTCGCCGGTGCGGGGGTTCTCCGCCTCGACCCTGACGCCGACTTCCATCGAGGTGCGCCAGGCGGCGTTGACGGTGGCGGTGAAGCTGACGAGCTCGCCGATCGCGATCGGGACGAGGAAGGCCATGCGGTCCATGCCGGCGGTGACCACGCGCTGGCGCGAGTGCTTGATCGCGGCCAGACCCGCGGCTTCGTCGACGAACTTCATCACCGTCCCGCCGTGGATGTTCCCGGTGCTGTTGGCGTCGCCGACACCCATCCAGTGGACGATCTGTGAGGTCGACTTGGATGCGGGCTTTGGGTCCACGCCCCAACCCTAGAGCTTGCGGCGCAGTACGCTAGTAGGGCTCGTCCAGCCACCCGCCAAGGAGGATGCGATGCCGGGCCTTTCCGGGCGCATGTCGACAGTCGTAAAAGCCAAGATCTCCAAGCTCCTGGATCGTGCCGAGGATCCGGGGGAGACGCTCGAGTACAGCTACCAGAAGCAGATCGAGCTGCTTCAGAACGTGAAGAAGGGGATCGCCGACGTTGTCACCTCGAAGAAACGTCTGCAGATGCAGGAGGAGAAGCTGCAGCAGCAGGTCGTGAAGCTCGACACGCAGGCGCGCCAAGCGCTGTCGGCGGGCAACGAGGAACTCGCGCGGATGGCGCTGGAGCGCAAGAACGTCGCCCAGACCGAGCTTCAGTCGCTGGATGGCCAGATCGCCCAGCTCGAGCAGCAGCAGGAGCAGATGACCGCCTCCGAGCAGAAGCTGCGGACCAAGATCGAGCAGTTCCGGTCCAAGAAGGAGGTCATCAAGGCCCAGTACTCCGCCGCGGAAGCGCAGGTGCGCATCTCCGAGGCGGCGACGGGTGTCGGCGAGGAGATGGCGGATGTCGGCCTGGCGATGCAGCGCGCGCTCGACAAGACCGAGAACATGAAGGCGCGGGCAGGCGCGGTGCAGGAGCTCGAGGCGGCGGGCACGTTCGAGGATCTCACCCAGATCGGTCCCGGCGAGGACGACATCGACCGTCAACTCAAGCAGCTCTCGAGCACGAGTGAGGTCGACTCCGAGCTCGAGAAGATGAAGGCGGAGCTCGGCACCGGCTCGGCTCCCGCGGGCCAGCTCGGGACCGGCGGGCCCCAGGAGCCGGCGCCGTGATCGTCCGGATCTCGAACGAGGGTCAATACGAGCTGCAGGACGGGTCGGTGGCGGAGCTCAACGAGCTCGACAACGAGGCCGTCGCGGCCTGCGAGGCGACCGACGAGGCGCACTTCCGAGAGACCTTCGACAAGCTGCTCGACATGGTTCGCAGCCAGGGCAGGCCGCTGAACGACGATGAGCTCACCGAGTCGGACGTGATCCTGCCGCCGGCAGACATCTCGCTCGACGAGGCCAAGACCGCGTTCACCGGCGACGGGCTGATTCCGGACTGACGCGGCGCGCCGGGCGACCCGGTGACGCCGCGGCGCAATCGCGGGCCGGCGATCGGCGTGCTGTTCACCTGAACCCCTTCGCCCGGAACGACCATTGCGCGACAACCATGCCCGCGCCCGACGACGTCGTGCGCGTTGTGGTCGTACACCGACCAAAGCGCGACATCGGTCCGCGCAGGCCGCCACGGTTGGAGCGCAATAGTCCCGAGCGTCGTGGACGCCGAGCGGTATCGTCGTCCGCGTCCGCGTCCGCGTCCGAGCGCCGTGGTCGCCGCAGTGGGCCGTTGGCCACGACGTCGAAATTGGCCGCTTTGGCCTCAACTTCAGCTGCTGGTCCCGAGGCGTGACGCGGGCGCGACAGATCGCCACACGGTTGCAGGCGGGAACGATCAACATCAACGAGGGCTACATCGCGGCCTGGGGCTCCGTCGACGCGCCGATGGGAGGGATCAAGGACTCGGGAATGGGGCGCCGTCACGGCGCCAACGGGATCCTCAAGTACACCGAGCGTGAGTGCCGAACCGTGGTCGGCCAGCGCCTTCGAGCAGCGGGGACTCGTGCTCGAGGCCGCGGGCCAGCTCCCCCGGGCAGAGCAGGATCTTCAGCAGGCGACCAGCCTCGAGCCGACGAACTTCCGCCACTGGCTCGTGCTGGCCCGGATCGAGGCCGAGCGCGGCGCGCTCGCCGCGGCCGTGTCCGACCAGGCTCGTGCCCATCGCCTCAGGCCACTGGCGCGGGTGTTCGCGCTGGCGCCGTATTTCCGCGGTGCGCCGTCGGTGGTGGGGACGTCGGGTCGAGGGCCGTGAGCCGTGGAGCGTCGGCGGGGGTCGGTCTGGCGCCGTGCCACGGCGACGAAAAAGTGACAACCGTCGCCTGTCCCAGGGACCGATGGAGCACTTTGGTCGCACTACGTCCGGAATGCCCCCCGCTCCGGCATGAGCGGGCGTCGTTGTCCCAGAATGGTCGTTCCGGGCTGGTCGTTCCGGGTCCGACCCGGCGGGGTCGCCCTCGGGGGCCGGGCAGGGCCGGAGCGCGTGAACCTGCACAACCCGACCGTTGCACCGGCCGTCGCGGCGCCTTGACGTGTTGTTCAGCGTCTGGATGAACAGCTCGTCAGGGCGCGGGAGATCAGTCGCGACTGTCGTGTTGTGCAGCCGTCACCCAGTGGCGAAAGGCACGCTGACGGTCCGGCCGATGCGGGCGCGCAGGACTAGGTGGGAGCCCAACCGGCGACCCGCGTAGAAGATCCCGCCACGGGTGCGTCGAAGCCGCAGAACGGTCCGCCAGCGGTTGCCCCGCAGGCGTTCGATCGCGACCGTGCCCCGGACGGGGGCTCGCCCCCAGATCGTGACCATCCGGTGGGGGGTCCCGAGGGCCACGAAGGGGAAGCGAAACGCCTGAGAGGACGGCTTCGGCGTGCCGTCGCGGAAGTAGACACCCGACCCGGTGAGGGTCTTATACGGGAGATCGCGGATCAGGAACCAGAAGACGTGACTGACGCCCTGTCGCCACAGCTCATAGAACGCGAGTGCCAGGTAGCGCGCTTGGAGTGGCATCGAGATCCCGGCCGGATCGGGTGGGTTTGATGTCCAGTCGAGCTCGGTCATCCAGATCGGCTTGGAACGCCTGGGGAGTGCTCGTCCGCTGCGCACCGCGGCGCGGAGCACCGGCTTCAGCTTGCCGATGTCGGGAACGGCGACGTCGGCAGCTCTGCGAGCGTGGAGCGTCGGGCTGAACCCGTAGGGATGCATGTCGGTGGCGTCGAAATGCGCCGGATTCGGGCATCGCTCACGACGGAGTCGATTCCCGCTCAGACACAGCATTTCGCGCAGGAACGTCACCGGCGCCATCCTGTCGACCCCGGGGGGATCCCCGTAGGGCGCCAGGCCGGCAGCGAGCACATAGGCGTGAGGTTGGACGGCCTTGACGTTGGCGTAGACCGCGTTCAGCATGCGCCGGTAGTAGCCAGGACTGGCTGGAACCCAGTGGCCGCGGCTGAGCACCCATTGTGGCATCAGCGAGGTCCGCAGGTTCGGCTCGTTCCAGGCCTGGAAGTAGCTGACGCGGGGCAGCTTGCGGCCCGGTTGCAGTGGGTCGGGGAATCTCCCTGAGTACCGCTGGGCCACAGCGTGCGAGAACGCCCCGAACGCACCGACGTCGGGTCGCCAGGCGGGGGCGAGGTCCGGCGACGGGGGGTTCGGGCCGTACGCCCAGGTTGGCGCCTGCATGATCATCATCAGGATGTTCTGCCGGTGCGCCGTGGCATCGCGAACGGCGGCGTCGAGGCCGGCCCAGTAGTAGTGCGGGTCGCTCGCGCTGGCGGCATTGAACCCGGGCGGCAGCTGAGGCGGGGCGACGGCAAACCACGGAACCGCGAGCCGCACCCAGCTCGAGGACACGCCGCGTGCCCGGTCCAGCCAGGTTGTGCGGAGAGCGGGATCAAGCGACTCGAAGGTGGTGTCGTCGGCAAACCCCGTCGACAGTGAGGTCGGGCCCGGCAATGACGCCGCCGCAGCATGCGGTGCGGCGAGGTTCGCTCCCACGCGCCCGCGGCCAGCAGCAGGCAGATCCGCGCGCGCATGCCCCGGCTACCGATCCCGGAGCGCTCGCCGCGCGGCACCGACGAGACCGCCCTGCGCCATCCGCTCCGCGGTGGCGGCGCAGGTCGGGCAGTGGTCAAGGTGGTGCTGGGCGGCATCGTGCTGCCCTGGCAGCTCGTCGTTGGCGAAGGCCGCCAGCAGCTCGGGCATCGCCAGACAGACCGGCTCTGGCGCGCCCGCGTGCCGGTGGGCTCCAGCCGGGGCCTGAACGTCGAAGCGGCCGGCGGCGCAGCTGCGCGTGCTGTTCAGCAGCAGCTCCTCCAGGTTCCCATCCTGCGCCGTCGCGACCCGCCCGAGGAAGTTGACAAACGTCGCATCGGCCGCCTCGTCGCGTAGTTCTGGCGGGCACGCCTCCGCGACGTAGCGGCGGATCCGGTGTACGTGGGAGTCCCGGAAGCCGGCGATCGCATCGGGGTCGCCGGCCAGGATCAGTTGGTGCAGCGAGGTACCCGGGGAGCTCACCGGCCGCTCACCGCTCAGATCGGGATGCCCCACAGGGGGAACCACCGCTCGAGTTCCTGTTCGACCGGCAGCTCGGCCCCGATCTGTGCCTTCAGGACAAGCTCGCGTTCGGTGTCACGCTGCTGAGCTCCACCCGCCGGGACGAACGGATAGAACGAGCCGCGCTTGTAGTTGTAGATCCAATAGAGCGGTCGCTTGTGCGAGTCCTCGAATGAGAACACCGAGCACAGCACGCGATCACCATAGCCCCCGGCCTCGAGCGCGCTGCCGACGGCGTTGATGCCGACGACGAGATCGTCGAAGGAGTTGCCGCGGAGCACCAACCAGCGAAAGCTGTAGCTGTCATCGGACGTCTCGACCGTGGTCCCGGAGTCGCCCGCGGTGGCGCGCACGACCTCCTCCATGTCCCGGACGATCGACTCGAAGTCGGCCGTGGCCAGCGGTTGGAAGACGATCGCGGCGGTACCGCGCGAGGTGATCTCCAGCGAGGTCTCGAGCGTGACGTAGGCCGTGCTCATCGCGAACAGCCTGTCGGGCGCGGGCGCAGCCAGCTTCCGCCTGCCGGTGAGAACGTCGAGGAACCCCATCGACCACGGGATCTTAGTCCCGCTGGGCCCGGTGCGTGACCTTCCCAGCGGCCGGTGCGCCATCTGGGCGAGCGTGGCGCGGTTTGGGCGATTTCTCGATCTATGTTCGAGAAAAGCCCCAGAGCCTCGCCCCGCCAGGGGCGACAAGCCCGAGTTCTACCGCGACGTTCCCTGCAGCTGAGCTTCGAGCCGCTGCAGCGCCGCGATCCGCTTCTCGAGCGGGGGATGCGTCGCGAACAGCGTGGACACGGCCTGCTTGGCCTTCGGCGGGAAGATGTAGAACGCCGCGAGCTCGCCGCTGGCGGCCCGGAGGTCCCGTTGGGGGATCTGCTGCATGTTGCCGCTGATCTTCAGCAGCGCGGAGATCAGCGCGCTGGGCCGGCCGGTGATGATCGCCGAGCCGCGGTCGGCGGCGAACTCCCGGTAGCGCGACAGGGCCTGCAGGAGCACGAACGAGACCGCGTAGACGACTGCGGAGACCAGGATGACCACCAGCGCCCCCGGGCCCTCGTCGTTGTTGTCGCCGCCGAACATGCCGCCGAACCAGAATCCCATCTGCACGATGAACGAGGCCACGGAGGCGAAGAAGCTGGCGATCGTCATCACCGCCACGTCGCGGTTCTGGACGTGGGTCAGCTCGTGGCCCAGAACGGCCTCGAGCTCGGCCGGGGACAGGAGTCCGAGCAGCCCGGTGGTGGCGCAGACGGTGGCGGTCTTGGGCGAGCGTCCGACCGCGAACGCGTTGGGCATCGGAGTGTCGGCGATCGCCAGCCGCGGCTTGGGCAGGTTCGCCTGGATGCACAGTCGCTCGACCAGGGCGTGGAACTCCGGCGCCTGTTGCGGACTGACCTCGTGGGCGCCCATGGAGGCGAGGGCGATCTTGTCCGAGGTGAAGTACTGCACCAGGAACAGGGCCCCGGCGATCACGGCGATCGTGACCGCGCCGGCGCCGGCGGCGAACAGCACGCCCACCAGCACCGCGTACACGAGGCCGAGCAGGAACAGGGTGAGCAACATCCGGGTCTGGAGCCCGGGATCGCGGCCGAATGAGGTTGAGCGAGCCATTTAGACACTCAATGTTGGCAGACGCGCATAAGCATCTGTGAAGGGATCCGTTCCGGCGGCCGGTCAGCCCGGATCGTAGGCCCGGTACCAGTCGATCGTACGGCGCAGCCCGTCCTCCAACGTGACCGACGGCTCCCACCCGGTGAGCGCGTGCAGCTTGCCGTAGTCGACCCACTGCCGATCGATCTCGCCGGGGGGCGTGCCCGCCCCGCGGACATCCGGTTCCACACCGGTGCCGGCCAGATCGCAGATCAGCCTGACCACGTCAAGGACCCGGTGTGGACGACCGCCGCCGGCGTTGAACGCCTCACCGGCGGCTCCATCCGCGCGGCCAAGCGCATCCCAGATCGCGAGATAGGCGGCCACCGCATCCTCGACGTAGAGGAAGTCGCGCTCGGGAGTGCCGTCGGAGCGGACGACCGGAGCGCGCCCCGCCAGCGCGGCACGCACGGCTTCCGGCACGAGCCGCGACCGGTTGAAGTCCCCGCCCCCGAACAGGTTCGCGAATCGCGTCACCGCCACCGGCAGGCGCCACGTGTGCCAATAGGAGCGGGCCAGCAGGTCCGTCGCGGCCTTGGAGACGTCATACGGGAACACCGGCGTCAGGGCGAAGTCCTCGCGGTAGGGCAGTTCGGCGTGCGTCCCGTACGCCTTGTCGGAGGACGCGACGATCACGCGTTGCACTCCGTGCAGCCGGCAGGCCTCCAGTACCTGCCAGGTGCCGCGGATGTTCGTCTCGAACGTGGACAGCGGAGCGCGGTTCGCAGTGGGGACGATCGTCTGCGCGGCGAGGTGAAAGACGCTGTCGATCTCGTACTCGGCCAGCGCCCGGGCCACGAGCCCGTCGGTGCAGATGTCGCCATGGACCACGTCGGTGCGGCGCTCCAGGTCCAGCAGCGACAACGCCGACAGCGTCGGGTCATCTCGCTGCAGCACGGTTACCGCCGCCCCGGCGTCCAGCAGCGCGCGTACGAGCCAGCTGCCCAGCAGTCCGTAGGCGCCGGTCACGAGGACTGATGCGCGACTCAGCTCCACAGCTTCCACGGTGCCCGTTCGGCGGCCCACAGATCGTTGAGGAGCACCGCGTCCTTGTATGTGTCCATGCAGTCCCAGAACCCCTCGTGCCGGAACGCCCGCAGCTGGCCGTCGGTGGCCAGCTGTCCCAGCGGCTCGCGCTCGAGCACGGATTCCTCCTGCAGCAGGTCGAGCACCGAGGGCTCAAAGCAGAAGAACCCCCCGTTGACCCACCGCTCGCTCCGCGGCTTCTCCACGAAACCCCGGACGACTCCGTCGCTGCCCAGCTCCGCCACCCCGAACTGCAGCTCCGGCCGAACCACCGTCATCGTGGCTCGCGGAGCGTGGCGCTCGTGATCTTCGAGCAGCGCGTGCAGGTCGATGTCGGCGACGCCGTCGGCGTACGTCGCACAGAACCGCTGATCGG